>JAAUPE010000036.1 GCA_012034595.1 Calothrix sp. CSU_2_0
GTTGCATCAAAGTCTTCAAACTCAGTGCAGAATCAATCGAACGTAGTTGTTCAGCAACCAGCTCCACGACAGCAAGCACAAAAAGCTATCCAGCCATCTTCACGACAGCAAGCACGCAAGATGCCTAAGAAAAAGAGCCGATGTGGTTGTGTAAGTTGAGTAATTTAGTTTCTAAATCAATTTCTTGTTTAGTGCTAGGTTTCTCGAATTTTGTCATCCTCTACTGTAAAATAAACTGGGTTACAACTTGTTTTGTATTTATTTGTTCAATGCACTTGGGTGATCGGCAGTTTTTAGTGTACTGGCTGAACAAAGCAACCCGCCATTCGGTTTTGTTCGTGTCGCTATGTTTCGGCTTAATAGGTGTGTGGCAGTGGTTGACGAGGTAAGTAGTCGCACTTTTCGGCGGAACGTTTTAGTTGTTGGCTTTTTACTTTGATGATTTAATGCTTGCGTCATTTTGCTGTTTTCGGAAGCACGTGTTGCGTAAATCACTGTTTGTTGATTAGACGTGCTTTTGAGTTGCATACTTAATATATTTAATAACTGAGTATTTTCTGAGGACAGGCTAAGAACCAGATGCTACCGTGGTGTAATTCCAAGCAAAGAGGTAAAAATTTATCACTTCCGAAAAATTAGTTGCTCTAATTGTAAAGAACAGATAAGGTTACGGGAACAATATTCCAGTACCTTGAACAATAGCGATTACTTGTACTGCCCAACAACAGAAAAATTATGAATAATAGTTTTGCAGCAGCGACTGCTTCCCGCACTCTCAAGATTGTCGGAATAATCCTGATTTTATCCTTCCTCGTCGATTTTGTACTTTTGCTGTTTCCCTTCCAACCTACAGATAAGGAATGGCAGATTAACTTGGCAACGGCATTAGTTGACAGAGGCATTGTGCCACTCGTTGGTTTAGGGATGCTATTTGCCGGATATTGGGCAGATAGTTTCGATAGCGAGGGATTTGGTAGTTTTGACTTAAGAATGCCTGCGTTAGTCATATCAAGCCTGTTAGGTTTGATGTTTTTACTAATTTTCCCCTTGCACTTAAATAATATCCGTCAAGCAAGCAATCAAACCATTGAACAAATCAGCAAGCGAGCGGAACAAGCGGAAACACAACTCGATAACCAATTGTCTCAAGTAAAAGCTCAACTTGGAAACGAGCAAATCAAAGCTGAACTTGAAAAACAAAAGAATCAAGTTAAGACTCAGTTTACAGAACTGCTTAAGGACGAGCAAAAATATAAGCAAGCGCTAGAAAATCCAAACTTACCAGCGCAGCAGAAAGACTTACTCAAGAAATTTAAGGCTAATCCCCAAGAACTTGATAAATTTATTGCTCAACAAAGTAATCCCGAACAATTAGCAGAGCAACAAAAGCGTCAAATCCGCGAGCAAAAGGCAGAAGCTGAGAAACAAGCAAAGGATCGTGCTTGGAAGTCTGGGTTGCGGATTGGTATTAGTAGTTTGTTACTGTCGATTGGTTACATTATCATAGGCTGGACTGGCTTAAGAAGTATGGGTGTGGGACAAGGTAGCACACGCAAGGTTGCTGCACGCTAATTTTTTTTTGGCTGGTGACAAATAAATTTTTAAGGGTTAGTAGCTGTAAAGCGTACTTTACCCTTAAAAATTGTTTCTGTATTATTGTGTTGCGATAAGCCGACTGCATTAAGTTCACGAAACTTTATAAAATAAACTTAGGATTGTGAATGAAACAATTTGCAATTCTTCTTGTGGGACAGGCATCTTGCCTGCTACTAGATCGAGAACGGGCAGGATGCCCATTCCACAATATATGTAAATTTTTTAGATTTCATTCTTTAATAACCAAGCATTAACAATATTTATTATTAACCTTACTTTATCTAAAATTTACCGTAATCACTGTACTATTTGATACTATAGATTAATTATTATATGAGTATAATATGATTTCAATTTACATATTGACTTATAACGAAGAAATAGATATTGCAGCTTGTATAGAGTCTGTGAGTCTATCAGATGACATTATTGTAGTGGATTCGATGAGTAGCGATCGCACGGTGGAAATTGCGAATCGTTACCCAGTACGTGTTGTTCAACATGCATTTGAAAGTCACGGAAAGCAGCGTACTTGGATGCTAGAAAATATTGCTCCTAAGTATGAATGGGTTTATATTCTTGAAGCTGACGAGCGTATGACTCCGGAATTATTTGCGGAATGTATTTCTGTAAGTAAAAAACCGGATTTTGAAAAAGCTAATGGTCAAAAATGTGACTTTATTGGTTACTATGTTGCCGAACGAGTTATGTTTATGAATTCCTGGATTAAACACAGTACCCAGTATCCACGCTACCAACTCCGATTATTTCAGCATGGTAAAGTTTGGTTTAGCGACTACGGACATACTGAACGGGAAGTTTGCGATGGTGCAACCAGCTTTTTGAAAGAAACCTATCCACATTATACTTCTGGTAAGGGTTTGAGCCGTTGGATAGATAAACACAACCGCTACTCCACAGATGAAGCTAAGGAAACGGTTTATCAGCTAGAAAATGGCGATATCAAATGGCAAGATTTAATCTTCGGAAAGTCGGAAGTCGAACGTCGTCGTGCCCTTAAAGATTTATCATTACGTTTACCAGCCAGACCGATTATACGCTTTATTTACATGTATTTTATTTTGGGCGGTTGCTTAGATGGACGCGCTGGTTTTGCTTGGTGTACTTTGCAGGCTTTTTACGAATACTTGATTTTACTTAAAGCTTGGGAAATCAAAAATATGCCGCAACCAAGTTTGGATGTGAAGGTATTGGAGCAGGTAGGAAGAAGTTATTGAGGAAATGCCAGCAAACAATGATACATCTATTGAATTGGGGTATTTTATTTTCTGAAAGTTCCTTATCCCAGAATAAATACCGATTTTCCCATTCCCTTTAAATATGCTTAAAGTTCTCAAAACCTGATAATCTACAACGTATAGTTAAAACAAAAACGCAAGTAAAACGTTTCAACTCCGTAGTTAATCATGTGAAATTGAACATGGCTCAAGATTATCACCGTGCGAAGCTCAGAGGTAAATCATTTAAGGGAAAAGATTTAGCGGGTACTGACTTCTCATACTCGGATATTCGTGGTGCAGATTTTACTGATGCAAATCTTAAGGATACCAACTTCAGTCATGTGAAAGCAGGATTGCAACGTCGTTGGGCTATTGTTTTAGTGATATTTGCTTGGTTACTTTCAGCTTTAGCTGGGTTACTTTCGGCAATTGGTGGTTCGTTGGTGGGTATTTTGCTGTTAGATAGCGATCGCGAAAATCTCTATGTTGGGATTGTGAGTTTAGCTGTCTTAAGCATCTTTTTTCTGATTACTATTTATCGAGGTGTTAGCGCTGCTTTTGGCTTTATGGCTTTGTCTGTAACTTGTGCTGGTGTTGCTGCTGTTGGCTGGGCTGGGATTGTGGCAGTAACATGGGCTGGGGGTAGTGCAAATGCTGGTGCGATGGCATTAGCGCAGGTTGTTGCGGTGGTGGTTACGGGTGCTGTAGCGATAGTGTCTACTATTCTTGGTACTGTGGTAATTGCGGGAACTGTGGCGCTTGCTGGTTCTGTGGCTGGTTTATTTGCGGTTACTGTGACTATTTCTAGTGCTGCTTTGGTATCTGGTGTGATTGCGATGATGGCTGCAAGGGTAAATCCGATTGCTGGAGGTGTGGCAATTGCGATCGCGGTTTCTGTTATCCTACTTTCGGCTTATGTTGGTTGTTTGGCTCTGTTTGAGGATGAAAAACAAAGTGTAATTCGGGATTTAGCGCTATCGATGGCTACTCGTTATGGAACTAATTTTCAGGGTAGTGATTTAACTGATGCTGATTTTACCCGTGCGAAGTTAAAAAATACCAATTTACTAAGAACTAATTTAACCCGTACTAACTGGTTTGAAGTCGATCGGTTAAATGTTGCTGCGATCGGCAAATCTTACCTGAGTAATCACAAAATTAGAAAATTATTACTGACGAAAAATTTACAGAACAAAAATTTAGATGGTTGGGATTTACAGGGTTTGAATTTGCGGGGTGCAAATTTTATTGATGCTAGTTTAATTGGGACGAAGTTAAATAATGCGAATCTGCAAAATGCTAATTTAGCAAGGGTGAATCTCATGCGATCGCAGGTTGATAATACGGACTTTCGCAGCGCAATTCTCACAGGTGCTTTTATTGAAAGTTGGGGAATTACACCGGAAACTAAATTAGATGGGGTGCAGTGCGATTATATCTTTATGCGTGTACCGACAAAAGATAATCCAAATCCCCAACGTTTGCCTACTAATTGGGATGAAATGTTTCAAGAAGGTGAATTTACACAGTTTTTTAAACCATTATCTAAAGTATCGCAAAGTTAATAAATTCAGGATATTCTGCCTTCTACCTCCTGCCTCCTGCCTTCGACTACAACTATAATTCCGTATTCATGCCGTGCGATCGCAGTATCTCAATGAGCAGATAAATCAAGAGATAGTTTTTATAGGTTAATTTCTTATACTAAATATAGTGCTTTAGGAGCGATCGCACATGGTACAAGAACGCTATAAAATGAATCTACCAACCAGCGCTGAATTAGCTTGTTCGGATGATATTCCTGTGGATAATGAGGAACAGAATTACTTACCCAATTTTTTACTATTCCTGCTTGAGTTTATTTGGGCAAGTCGGAACGATTGGTTTTTTGGTGTAGATATGGGGGTTTATCACACTACAGGGGCAAATGCCAGGGTTCCTGTGGTTCCTGATGCTTTTTTGTCTCTTGGTGTTCCTCGCAGACGTAATAATACTTCGAGAGCTAGTTATCTTGTTTGGGAAGAAGAGGATGTAGTCCCTATTTTTACTTTGGAAGTTGTTTCTCAAACCTACGGGGGAGAATACGACACCAAAATGAAAATTTATGCACAGTTAGGGGTTTTATATTATTTAGTTTATAACCCAAATTTTTGGAAACGCGACCAACATCAACCCTTTGAGATGTATCGTTTGGTAGATGGGGAATATCAGCAGCAAATAGGAGAACCTTTTTGGATGCCAGAAATTTGTTTAGGTATTGGTAGGAATATTACACAATCTGGTGGACTTCAACGTGAGGTGCTGTATTGGTACAATGAAGCTAATGTTCGCTATCAAACACCAGAAGAGTTATTAGAAAGTTACAAAAATCACTTTGGAAATTTATAAGATTCACGTTAGTTTAAAAACTTCCTTTTTCCGCAAAGCTCCATTTCACAATTCCATCTTTTTCTGATTTTGCTAAAATATTAAACCATTCTAAGCTTTCCAAATGTTCGCTAATAATCTGCTTTTGTTTAGCTGTAACTTTGAATTGAGCAATTATTTGTTCTAGCGTCCATTCAACAGTGCTACGATCGCATTACTGAAGTTAAAAGTCATTATGATCGCAGTGTCGTTTCTTCTGGTGTGGGTTTTATATATACAATCGATGACAAATTTACAATAAATATTGTAAAGACGAGCCTAGAAAAGATAATTATATAAATAATACCTCTTTTCCAAACTCGCCTAAATTATTTCAGTTTCTGTTGCGACAAAATTGACAAAACTATTGAATTGCAACTAATCCCAATCTTGAACATTTATTGGTTCTTCACCACCAATACCGATCGCAGTCTCTTCGATATCAGCTTCATTTATATTCAGGTTGTTCATCGATGCTTGGTAAACGTTAGAGTTGTGAATGGTCGCACGACTAAAGTTTACTCCATCTAGGTCTGCTTGCTTCAAATTGACATTTGTCACAAAAGCAGAAGTTAGATTCGCATCTTCTAAATTAGCACCAGTTAAATCCGCACCTTCGAGGTTTGCTTTGCTCAGATTTGCACCTTTAAGATTAGCACCACGCAAATCCACACCGATCAAATGGGCTCCTGTTAAATCCACACCAGCCAAATTACATTTAATGCATTCACGTGTTTGCAAAAGTTGTTGCATCTGTGGATTTTTTACTGAATTTTGAGCACTAACAACACTAGTAAAAAGTAGGGGAGTAGCTAGGGTTAGAGCAGCGAATAATTTAATCATCATAAAAGCCCCCTTGGTCAGCACATTGCTTGTATTTTGTTCCTCACAATCTTATTATCGCACTTCTTTGTTATTTGGTCATTAGTTCAGTCAACAAACTGTCTATTTTTTTGCTGAGGATACTGTCACAATCAACAATGTCTATTCTGCAAACCCTTATTCTCTAAGGGTTCGCAATGTTTCAATACTCAAAATAATCTTTCTGTCCTAGCATTTAAAGATATTGTTAAATATCTGTAACAATGAGGATTGAATAATTTGAAGATTATTACCTATCTTTGAAAAGATTAAGTTAAGTAATCCTACAATTATTAATAAGAATTTCATCAACCAAATGTGATAACTTTATAAATATTTTTGAGGAATAGTTACAGACGTAGTAGACTCATTACCCTCTACAGAATTTAAGAATCCGAATAAGTTTTTTCTTTGCTTAAAAAATTCCAAATGTATTGATTTACCAACGCTGGCTGCTCTTGCTGTATCCAATGGCTGCAATTGGGAATATAATGAATTTGAAAGTCTTTAACATATTTTTCAGTCCCGTAGGTTAATTCTTTACCCAATGCTGTATCATTTTCCCCCCAAATCATCATTGTAGGAACTTCCAGCAATCTCCAGGTTCGACTTACTGATTTAGGTTTGAAAATATTGCGGTAATAATTCACCATTGCGTTTAAAGCACCAGGTTTGGATGCTGCGTCTTTATAAGCGTCGATATTAGCTGGGGTAAAAGCACTTTTATCAACTGCCATACCTTTGATTGCGGTTTCGAGAAATTGATAATTTTTTGATTTGATGAATAATTCTGGTAGAAAAGGTAATTGAAAAAAGAATATATACCAACTACGTAGCAACTGTTGAAGTGTAAGCAATCCCGCAGCAAACTTAGCAGGATGGGGAAGATTGAGGATAATTAGCTTTTCGAGCATCTCTGGGTATGCGTAAGCAAAAGACCATGCGATGTCGGAGACAAGCCGCTTCGCGTCTACGCACCACCCCAATCATGTCCTACAAGTATACATTTCTTGTAACCTAAGCCGCGAATCACTCCTTCGATATCTTTGACAAACTCATCTATCACATAGGCAGATTTTTCTTGAGGTTTATCGCTATCGTTGTAACCCCGTAAGTCTAGTGCGACTACTTTATAGTTTTTGGCAAATTCTGGAATCTGATATCGCCATGAATACCAAAATTCCGGGAATCCATGTAACATCAGGATTAAGTCGCCTTCACCTTGGGTTACGTAGTGCAGTTTGATACCATTACTAATAATATATTCGTGCTGCCAAGTGCTTTCGATAACAGACATAATATTGATTTTGGATTTTGGATTTTGGATTTTGGAATTGGTAATTAAAGAATTATTGTAAAGTGATGTGCAGCTAGATTGTATAAGCCTAAAACATAGAACACTCGTAGTGTGGGCATCTTCGCATCTGTTACTAAATTAAGCATGTGACAGTTTACCGAAGCACATATAATATCGTCTTAAAGCCATTATTGTTGAATTTGATATTCCCGACTTCTTTAATTAGATAGGAATATTAACATCGCGTTCTATTCCCAATGCAACATGACAATAAGAGGAACAAAAGCAAATATCACTAATCCCAGTCAGATTAAAGTTTGCAACAGTAAATATGATGGTAAATACTGAAATACGCGGGATTTGGCTAACTACAACCGACAGCAATGTACTTTCCTCGCAAACACGAATCACGGAAGCAATGGAATTTCTCGCAGAAACTGGGTTTAATGCTGTTTTCCCTGTCGTTTGGAACAAAGCAGCAACGCAATATCCCAGTCAGGTTATGCGTCAGACATTTGGTGTGGAAATCAACCAGCAATGTATTGGACGTGATCCGTTAGCAGAAGTGGTAGAAGCAGCGCATCAAGTTGGATTGAAAGTTATACCCTGGTTTGAATACGGTTTTGCTAGTTCGTATAATTTAATGGTGGGATGTTGCTAGCGAAAAAACCTGAATGGATAGCACGGGATATTCAGGGGAATTTGCTTAAAAAGAATGGTTTTGAATGGATGAATGCACTCGATCCAGATGTGCAAGAATTTATGTCCAATTTAATATTAGAAGTTGTCCAAAATTATGATGTAGATGGAATTCAAGGAGACGATCGCTTACCTGCATTTCCCTGTGAAGGAGGTTATGACAGGGGAACAGTAGAGCGCTATCATCGTCAATTTGGCACAAATCCACCAGCGAATAGTAAAGATAAACAATGGCTGCAATGGCGTGCTGATATTTTAACTCAATTTTGGGAAAGACTTTATCATCAAGTTAAAGCAGTTAATCCCAATTTAATTGTTTCTATCTCTCCGAATATCCATGATTGGGCATATACAGAATATCTCCAAGATTCTCCTACTTGGTTAAAACAGGGATAGTTGATATTATCAATCCACAGATTTATCGACGCGATTTCAATAGCTATAAACAGATTATTGATAAGTTAGTCTTGGAACAATCCACAAATTTAGCTTTGCCGAAATTTGCTCCGGGAATTTTGATGAAATTAAGTTCGTATGTCATCAATTCTGACTATTTACTACAGGCAATTGAATATAATCGAATTCATGGTATTAAGGGAGAGGTATTCTTTTTTTATGAAGGATTGCGCGAGAATAACAATCAATTAGCAAAAGTGTTGCGAAATAATATTTACGCTAAATCTGCTAAGTTTCCGACAATTTCAGAATTGAATCAATCTAATATTAAAAGTACTAATATTAAAAATACTAATATTAAAAATCAAAATTTATCAGTTTGGGGAAAATTACAAGAATTTTTTAAAAATCTATAAATCCAGATAAAGAAAATAAATTAGGGTAAACAGCCGTTTACCCCTGCAAGAATTGAATGGTTGTTTACCCGTAGAATATGTTTGAACGCAAACTGTATTTAATTAAGCTTAAACACAGAGGAAACTGTAGATGCGATCGCATCCCGTGCATCTCTGAAAGTTTGAACAATTGGACGCTGGGTTTGTAAGAAAACTCGCGCACAATTTCGTCCTGGCATTCCGGAAATTGAACCACCTGGATGGGTTCCTGCACCTGTTAAAAACAGATTTTCAAAAGGTGTCTTATAGTTAGCTATTTCTGGTAATGGACGGAAAAATATCATCTGGTCTAAGGTCATATCAATATGATAGTAATTACCCTTATATGCACCCAATCTTTCACCTAATTCTGCTGGACTTTCAACCCGACGGGCAATAGTTGTATTTTTCACATTAGGCGCATATTCTGCTAACTTATCAATTACTCTGTCCGCAACTTTATTCTTCAATTCATCCGTCCAACCAGTACCTTTTAAACCTGTACCTTCTGCACCAGCAATTTGATAAGGTGCAAAAAATTCAATCCATAAAGTATGTTTTCCTGGTGGTGCTAGTGATGGATCGCGGAAACTTGGCATGACTACATACATGGAAGGGTTACTATCAGGAATTTGTCCCAAAGTACATAAACTATGCGCTTGTTCGACATGCATTACTGAATCAGCAATTAAAATTGAACCGACTAAATACTCGTCTTTGTGGTCATGAAATGGAAAGTGCAAAGGCTCATCCAATGCTAAATCTATCTTGAGAATAGTCTCATTATTATTAACAATACGCCGTTCTAACCTTTCCCACAATTCTGAATCAACCGCATCAACATCGCTTTTATCTATCATTTGTAAAAACAAACGTTGCGCGTCGATATTGGAAATTACTCCTTGTTTAGCACGATATTCAGTACCACCATTGACCCTAACTCCAACAGCTTTCCCATCATCAATCAATATTTTATCAACATGTTGGTCGGTGAGAATTTTGCCACCTTTACTAGTTACCAAATTCACCAAAGATTGTACTAACGCACCTGTACCACCGCGTGGTCTAGCCATACCTGGATCGTGACGCATTGCCATCATAATTGCACCAATGGCAATTGTTTTTTGCGAAGGAGGGGCACCAAGTTCGGCAGAAAGCCTTGCCAAAGGTGCTTTTAAAAACTCTTCATCAAACCACTCATTGAGTAAATCTTCAGCACTGGTTAACATATTCCGAATAAAATCTAATGTTTTATTCGGGGAACCAATTACTGAAAATAAATCTTTGATTTTTGTAATATCGTAATTTCCAGCAATATCTATAATCGATTTTGGAGGTGCATTAAACATTGGAATCATTGCACCTAATGCACGTTGCCAATAGTCGGTGAATTCGGCATATTTCTTGGCATCGCGTTCGTTATAACGTGCTATTTCTGCACAGGTTTTCTCAACTGATTTGTGTCCTAAGAAATACTTGCCATCGGGATGGGGACAAAATACAACTGGGTCACATTCTAGATATTCTAAGCCATATTTTTCGAGTTCTAATTCTTGAACAACTGGTCCCAAATGAATAAATTCATGGTCGATCGCACATAAGTTAAACTTAAATCCAGGTGTTTCGGGGATACATTCTTCGGTGGTTGCAGCACCACCAGGAACAGAACGCTTTTCTAGTAACAGAACGCTATAGCCAGCCTTAAGTAAGTATGCAGCACACACCAAACCGTTGTGTCCAGCACCAATAATTACCACATCATACTCTTGCATAATTGATATTTTGTTAATACATAATCTGTTCTAATGTTAGAAGTCACTTCATCTTTCTACATCATTCGTGGGTTATAAAATTTTACCTCGAGAGGTATATTTATGATGATATTGCTTTTAAGGACTAAAATATGTATCGTAAATATTTTCATTTTTTTATGTAGAAGCTCCGATAACAGAGCCTTTTCGCGATCGCAGATTATTTAGGTGATAATTTTTAACAAAATTCTTGATTTTGCTTAATGTTGATTCAACTTACTTATTACTAAGAGAATATTTGATTGGTTTATTGATTTATGACAAAACTTGTTAAGTGGAAAACTCTTAAATCTGAAATGGTTTTGCATCATCGTTGGTGTCAAGTTAGACGGGATGAAATTGAGTTACCTAATGGTGAAATTATAGATGATTTTTTTGTACATATTAAACCTGATGTAGCTTTAGTTTTCCCGATTACTCTTGATAGAAAGATTGTATTTGTGAGGCAATATCGACATGCAGTAGATAATTTTTTTATTGAACTTCCCGCAGGTGGTTTTAACCCGGAAACAGAAAGTGCTGAATTGGCAGCTTTAAGGGAGTTGGAAGAGGAAACGGGGTACGTAGCAAGGGGAATTAAGAAGATAGCGACACTTTACGATCGACCAAGTAAGGATACTAATAAAATCCATTTATTTTTAGCGGAAGATGTGGTGAAAGTTGGTAAACAAAATTTGGATATTACTGAAGAAATTGAGGTTGTATTAATTCCTATTGATGAGGTTTTAGGAAGAATTGAAAGTGGGGAGATTTGTGTTGCTGGAACTGTTGCAGCTTTGTTATTGGGTTTGAATTATTTGAGTCCAGTAAAGTATGAGTTATGAAATTGAGGCTACAAGTGTATGTAAGCTGTGATTTTAAAGCCAAATGATAGACTTTAATTAATAACTCAGCATGGCATCTATTGAAGAATCTAAATTATAAAATGTTAGGTTACGCAAAGCCTCCAACGTCACTTGCTATAACGAGGGAAACCCTGGCAACGCAGTGACTCTCCAACCTACAATTTTACTGATGTGCTGTTTTCTCCTGCCTTAGTCTAAACTCCAGTTAATAACCCTACCCATAGAGTTTTCCAAAATTTCCCCTTCCCTTGTAACCTAGTATTTAACAGCCTCAAAACGAGGATAATAAAAGGTAGGTTACATTAATGGTATATCAATGGTTTAAAGCATTTCATATCATTGGCGTTGTTGTGTGGTTCGCTGGATTATTCTATTTAGTACGTCTGTTTATCTATCATATTGAAGCCGAACAGGAACCGGAACCCGCAAAAAGCATCCTCAAAAAGCAATATACCATCATGGAAAAGCGACTTTACAGCATCATCACCACACCAGGTATGCTAGTAACAGTTGCTTGTGCGATCGCCTTATTGGTGACACAACCGGAATGGTTACATCAAACTTGGATGCACGCAAAACTGGGTTTTGTCGTTCTGTTGTTAGGCTATCACCATTACTGTAAACGCATAATGCGACAACTCGAACAAGGTACTTGTAAGTGGACGAGTCAGCAAATGCGGGCAATGAATGAAGCTCCTACAGTATTACTTGTAATTATTGTTATGTTAGTAATTTTTAAAAACAGTCTTCCTGTAGATATGACAACCTGGGTAATCTTTGGTTTAGTTTTGCTTATGGCAGTAACTATACAACTTTATGCCCGCAAGCGTCGTCTTGACAAAGAAAAAGAACTCGCAGAAATTGCCAGCAGTCAACAACTGCAAGAACAAGCATAATATTTATGAAAAGTTGGGAGTTAGGAATTACGAATTATCCTTTCTCCCTTCCCTTGCTATTTTGAGATTAAAGATTGAATAATACCAGCGATTGCACCCAAAAGCAGCACAATACCTGACATCGAACTAATGCCAAAACCGAGCGCTCGTTTTTCAGCTGCTTGATAATATCCCCAAGCATAAAGAATACGTCCCAAAACCCAAGCTGCACCAATACCTGCACCCCACAATGGGTTAACGTAGAAAGAAAAAAGCCATAATGCTGGTAAAAAGAAAACCATTTGTTCTAAAGTATTTTGTTGAACCCGCAGCACTCTTTCAAAGTTTGGTTCTCCAGACATTTGCGGAACTGGTACTTTATATTTAGCTCTAGCTCTACCAACATTAATTGTGAGTATAAGATAAACCAGGAGTGTACAAGCAGTGACAAGACTAGTCCAAGGTGACATTTTTAGTAATTCCATAAAACTAGGTTAATTTTAAAACTTATTTGGACAATTTTGAGCAGGGGTAAAAATGCAAATTCAACAGTCATTATTTACCAATCGAAATGTGATACTCGCGACTATGCATAAAAAAGAGCAAGTTATCGCACCAATTTTAGAACAAGAATTAGGAGTTAGAGTCACAATTCCAGCAGATATTAATACCGATATTTTTGGAACCTTTAGTCGGGAAGTTAAACGACTAGGAACGCAAATAGAAGCAGCACGATTAAAAGCAGAAAAAGCCTTAGCAATTACAGGTGAAAAAATTGCGATCGCAAGTGAGGGAAGTTTTACCCCCCATCCTTATTTACCTTATATTAGTAGTAATAAGGAAATAGTTTTATTGATTGATAAAGAACATAATTTAGAAATAATTGGCGAAGAATTTTCAACTGATACCAATCATAATTATCAAGTTATCAAAAATTTAGAAGCAGCTTTCGATTTTGCCAAAAAAGTTGGTTTTCCAGAACATGGATTAATTATCATGTTGAATGAAAACCCCAAAGATAATAGTGAAGTATTTAAAGGGATTAATACTGAAGAAAAACTTGTCGAAACAGTGAATTTAGCTCTAGAAAAATCACTGACAGGTCAAGTTCATCTGGAAACAGATATGAGAGCAATGTACAATCCGACTCGGATGAGAAACATTGAAAAAGCAACTCGGAATTTGATTGGTAAAATTAAAAGTTGTTGTCCCAAATGTTCTACACCCGGTTTTGAAATTACTCAACGAATCCAAGGTTTACCTTGTGCGATGTGTGATGCACCAACCTTATTAACTAAAGCTGTAATTTATGAGTGCAAAAAATGCGGTTTTAAAAAAGAAAGATTATTTCCAGATGGAATCGAATTTGCCGATCCAGGTCAATGTATGTATTGTAATCCCTGAATAAAGTTAGGAATTAGAAATTATACCAATTTGGAAAAAGAATACTACAGATGGTATATGTGTTGCAATGATTTTTTGAATTGGTATTAGAAGTTAAGATAAAATATTTTTCATCTCCTATATTTATGAAGTTGCTGAGATTGATTTTTAAAAATGATTTATTATTGCTAAATAACCTCTTAAAAATATCAAGGAAAGCATTAATAATTAATAACTTACCAAAACAAATGATTTAAAAACTTCCGTAAAGGTTTCTTTCCAACTGGTTCTGAATAATCCGTTGGTAATAAGTTTTGGATTGCAACTTGTAACTCATCTACTACTATTTGAATTTGTTGCGCTTTGAGTCGATTACACTTTGTAAAAAATAGAGGTTCTCCAATTCTAACAATTAACTCCTTGCGAAAAAATAGGTCTTTAGTTCCTATAAGTGCGATGGGTAAAATCGGAACACCAGAACGTAAAGCATAAATTGCAGCACCACGTTTTAAAGGTAATACCTGTCCTTCAACGCTACCTAATTTACCTTCAGGAAATAGCAAAATACTATCACCACGATTAAAAATTCCTTGGACAATTCGGTCTAATTTCCGCATTGATTCAATCGAATTACCTTTAGGGACATATTTTTCAATATCCGCAGCAAGTTCCTCTAAATCTTCACATCCTGATTTTGCAGCTGCAACTACTGCAATTTCTTCTTTCCACATTCTTTCTAGAGGTATTACTCCCTTCGCAAAACGCAGTAATATTCGCTTCCAATTATTATTATATAAAGTCCGAGCATCACCCAAAATATGAAAATATGGTTTTGCAGGTAATTCCGATAATAGCAAAAATGGGTCAATATGGTTGAGGTGATTTGCCGCTATCAAGACAGGTGTATTTGGAATTCTTTCGGAATATTCAACTTTCACACGAAATAGGGTATTTATGATTATTCGCATTACCATACGTCGAATATAACCGCTAATTTTGCGCTCTTTACCACCTTCTAACAAAGCTTCCTGCGATGATAGGGTTTGTTGAATCATCTCATTAGAAATGCGATCGCGTGCAAAATCTACACCTTCACTTGCACGTTTGATTGCTTCTTCAGTTAATTCTGTTTGGTTATTAAATTGATTATTAACAATTAGTGCTGAATTAGCTGAATTAAATTTATGTTCGTAATGTAAAGTAGATGTCATTTCGATTTTGGATTAAGATTTTGGATTAGGATTTTTACTCAAAATTAATTATTTGAGAACATCAAAAAATAAATATTCCCAATATACAAGGGGTGGAATTTTTTACTTTTTAGAAGTTCTTTATACAAGGTGTGCTGTTCGCTATGTAATTACACTAGCTGAAGACAAACTACAAAAGTTAGTTACTGAGGCAGTTTTTTTCAATGTCCTCAAAGAAACCCGTTCTAGCTCAATAAACACGACTATTTATACTGATTTTGGTGGACAGACGCTTAATTGTCATATACAGCAGCATATGTTTTCATATTAATTTTTCATCCAGAAAGACGTGACATATCTCATCTCCACAAGATTTTAGATATTCTAAATTCCAACTTCCAAATTCTGACTCTTGAATTCTTTCTTATTCAAATTCCTTCCAAGCAAAATCCCCCATAGACTTTCGGGATTTATCAGTATATCCAACTCTATCTTCCTGTCTAGATTTCAAAACAGTTTCTAAAGACTTAACTATTTGGGATATTTCCGGAACTGCACGCTTTTTAGGATGATTATCTCAGATACAAACACCTTACTTTATTCTCTTTATTTTATTCTCTCTGCGTTCTCCGCGTCTCGGCGGTTCACTAATATTTTATTTAATTAATTCTGATAGATTGCCGACTTCGATTAAAAAGCCGGAAATCTTGTACTCCACTAAGTAAAAACTCCAAAGCAAACTATCTAATTAATACTTTCGCTCCAGTGGTTCAAACATCCCCATATTCACCGGAACATATTGAATATCAATCCCCGCAACCGAATAATAAGCAAATGTATGCTGTAAAAAATTACTATCATCACGCTGCGAATAATCTTCTCGAAAATGCGCTCCTCGACTTTCCTTGCGATTAAAAGCTGAATTTAGAATCACTTGCCCAACTAACATCAAACTGCGTAATTCCATCGCTTCAACTAACTCCTGATTCCAATCTTTACCCTTATCATCCAAGTAAATTTGTGAATATTGCTGTTGATATGCTTGTATTTTTTGTAACCCCTGCTCCATCAATTCCGCAGTCCTAAATACCCCACAATATTCCGTCATCGCATCTTGAAAACCCTGCCGAACTTGATTAATCCGCAATGTTCCCGGTTGGTCAATTAAAGCTTGAATTTCCTGCTTTGCTTCATTAATATACTTCTGCTCATTAATTGCAGGTAACTTGCGATCGCTCACATACCGAGCAATACTTGCTCCGGCTCTTTTGCCATAAACGACACATTCTAACAACGAATTACTACCGAGGCGATTCGCTCCATGCACCGACACGCAAGAGGTTTCCCCAGCCGAGAAAAAGCCTTCAACAACACCATCAGCACTACTGCGAACTTGACAGTCGGTGTTAACTGGAATACCACCCATACAGTAATGAATCGTCGGACGTACAGGCATCGGTTGAGTCACAGCATCTACCCCAACTAAACGATGTGCTTCTTCCCAACAAAAAGGAACCCGACTCATGATTTTTTCTTTACCCATGTGCCGCAAATCCAAGTACACAAAAGGTCCTCCCGCACTACCATCCAGATTAACACCACGTCCAGCGCGAATTTCATATGCGATCGCACGGGATGTAATGTCCCTGGGAGCCAGTTCCATCCGACTTGGTGCGTACCGTGACATGAACCTTTCGCCTTCGCTATTGATTAAATACGCCCCTTCTCCCCGCACCGCTTCAGAAATCAACACACCAACGGGGTATAATCCTGTGGGGTGGAACTGGACAAATTCCATATCTTCCAATGGTAAGCCTGCTTGAGCAGTCATAGCTAAACCATCACCTGCGGAAGCATAATCATTCGATGTCGTGTTATAAACGCGACCATAGCCACCAGTGGCAAACATCACAGCTTTTGCCCGCACCACTTCAATATGCCCGTCCTGAATGCGAAACATGACAACACCTTTGGCTACGCCATCTTCCAATATCAGGCGCATTACGTACCATTCTTGATAAACTTTTACACCATTACGCCGCAAATTATTGACTAATTCGTGTAAAATCGCATGTCCAGTTTTATCAGCAGCGTAACAAGTACGGTTATGGGAATGTCCCCCAAATGCCCGTTGAGCAATTCTCCCATCAGGAAGTCGGGAAAAAAGTACTCCCATATGCTCCAAATCGATCACCACATCGGGAGCTTGCTCAGTCAGAATCGCAACTGCATCTTGGTCAGCTAAATAATCCGAACCTTTGACAGTATCAAACGCATGTGCTTTCCAGCTATCTTCCGTATCAACATTTCTTAAACTTGCTGCCATTCCCCCCTGAGCAGCGACAGAGTGCGATCGAATTGGGTGGGTTTTTGCAACTACGGCAACATTCAAACTGGGATTTGTCCGAGCAATTTCCACCGCAGCACGACATCCAGCCAATCCACCACCAACGATAATTACATCATGTTCGAGCATAAGTTTAGTATTTTAAGTAATTTGGCATACAAATATTCATTTTATTTTACGTGTGAAAAAGGCAAGAAGGTTGGTAAACTACCTAATTCCAGAGATATCCAATTGACTTCAACACAATTTTTCATGTAGGGAAACCCACGGCTGTTTGCCTTTATATATAAAATTGCACCCAAACAAAAAGCATTATGTCAACCTCCCCAATCCCCAATGCCCAATCCCCAATTCCCAATCCCAAATATAAAAACCCTGCCAATTCGACAAGGTTTTAATATTAAAAATAATGAACTTTTGCTTATTCAATTTGTTGCTTGTACGGGTTGTTGCTGGGAAATATTACCAGGTATAGGTTCCATTTTCATCCCTGGCTCAAATGGTGCAACTTCAATATGATTCAATAGGGTGGTGACAAAAGCGAAAAGTAAAAATGGTAACGATAGCAAAACAACAAGTCCGACTGTAACTAATGCATAAACTGGTCTTCTCGCACCCATCAGCGCCAATGCAGCAGCTAAACTAATGGTGATAGTGATCAACCAAACGATAATTTGACCGTAAATATCACCAAAAGTGAGAGTGCAGGTAAAGCGATATTTTTGAATATTATTATTCATGATATTTCCCTCAATTTCTTCCTTAGTTTCTAGATTAGAACCATGTTTTTTATTTTGACGATTTCTAAATATTTTTGAAACAATCGTAACATTGCTTCATAAACCTAGAGATAAATATTAAAGTCATAATCTATTAGACATTTTCTAAGTTTTGATTCCACAGATCTGATTTAATTCACATTGACATATCTAAGTCAAATCGGCTTCACACTTTTGGGTTAGGTAAAATTGCTTAAAAGCCTATTTCCCTAAAGATGTAGAACAATATAAAACTTGGAGACTGATAATTTTTAGACTTAATAATTTTTTTAAATAGCTGGAAAATGTTGTTATCAGCTTTATTTCTTTTGCGCTTCTTACCTTTGCCTTTCCGTACCACTCCCTAGAAACTTGCGATATGCCGATCGCAACAAAATACATTCCCCCTCTCAAAAAAACGTCACAACATTCTCCTCTCATAATTGATACAATAATTTATCAAAATCAAAATTAAATCCCCATACCCCATGCTCGAAGGTTCAATACTACAAAAGCTCGAAACATCCCACCGTCAAAGTAAACGACCAATTCGATTTGGGGTGTACTTTAAAAACACGCTGGTTGCCTTATGTCACGCTCTCGAAGACCATATTCTCAGCCATGATGACTCACCTCTAGTAATTACAGCCTTCCAGCAGGGTAAATGGTATCTCCAAGAAGCCGATCGCTATGCAGATATTGCTAAAATCGCCAAACAAGTCGTAATTATGGCTGCTCCTGATAGCGGTTGGGCAGAACACCCCACCAGTCAATTACCAAATGTGGATTTGGTAGGGTTAAAACCAGAAGATGCAGTATCGGAAGAATGGCATTTAATTATTCTGTCACCTAAATACACAGCAATGGTACTTTGTCAAGAAATTAGTCATGCTGATTATGGGGTAGCAGGTCAACCGGAAGCGGATTTAGAGCGGAAATTTTATGGGTTGTGGACATTTGAGCCAGAATTAGTTAAGGAAACAGCCCAGATAGCCATTTCTCACATCAACAAATACAAACCCGAATTAGCCAAAAAACTGACTGAATATCAAAACGGAATGCGATCGCACTTAGCTACAAGCGAAGATTTGGGTGCAGTTGTCAGCCGTGTTGTCGATTACCTGCAAACTGGACAGAAAAATACCACTCATCAGATTTTAGACCGTAACTTGGTTTCCAACGAAATTCAAGCTTTTTTACGGATGGCACAAATAATGGATGCAGCCGATATTAATAATCCCATGGCAGCATCTGAGGTGGTTGCAATTACTGA
Source organism: Calothrix sp. CSU_2_0 (assembly GCA_012034595.1). Lineage (GTDB taxonomy): Bacteria > Cyanobacteriota > Cyanobacteriia > Cyanobacteriales > Nostocaceae > Brunnivagina. Next base: position 19,413 of record JAAUPE010000036.1, read on the forward strand.
AACAATCTGTCAACTATTAGACTTACCCGCTTGGCAAATTAAGCGATCGCGTCTGGCAGCATTATTGCATCGATTAGACCCATTACAACGTGCCGAAAGTCTTCTCCCGGCTGGAAGTGCCCATCGTTACCAAGATGATGCACCAAATATTGCCCCTTCTTGCCCGCTAGTACCGGGGGCACAAGTACTACGAACCATGCCGAGATTGCGTGCCGTAGCACAAATTATTACCCACCAAACAGAATCATGGGATGGTACGGGGGAACCCGCAAATTTGGCAGGTGACGAAATTCCTTTAGAATCGAGGATTTTGGCATTAGCGGCAGACTTTCAATACCGGGTAAATCAAAAGAAGAAAGCTGCAAATCTGGGTCAAGAAGAAATCTTTGCCCAAGCTTTAGAAGAGTGTAAACGAGAACAATCGACACGTTTCGACCCTAAACTGGTGGAAACCTTAAGTTTACTGGTTATGGGACTACAACAGGGGTTAGAACTGCCACTGATGACGGCTAAAGTCACTTCGGGAATGTGGTTGCTCGATTCTCGATTGGAGAGTGAGGGGAAGACTGGTTTAGAGGTTGGTAGTCATTAAAAATATCAAGATAATCATCTCATGCGAAGGCGTAGAGACGGGAAGAAAAAGCTTGCGTCTTTATGTCTTTGGTGTAAAACATTCTAAAATTTATGAACATAAACGAAATTCGGACTGGAACTCTCAAAAATCTACCTGGTAGTAATTTAGAAGATGAGGATTTATCAAACCTCGATTTAACCCGCATAAATTTGGCTGGTGCGAACCTGGTTGGTGTTAATTTTGCAGCATCAAAACTTGAAGGTGGACGTTTGGAAGGTGCTAATTTAATGGGTGCAAACCTCCAAGGAAGCGATTTACGGGCAAATTTAATGGGTGCAAATCTGATGCAAGCTGATTTAACAGGTGCGGATTTGCGCGGTAGCAATTTACGTGGTGCTAATTTTATGGGGGCAACATTAAGTGATGGTTCCCTTGCTGGTGCATTTTTGAGTGGTGCGAATTTGATGAATGTGAATCTACAGGGGGTTGATTTACGCGGTGCAGATTTGCGTGGTGCAAATCTTACGGGGGCAAATCTTAAGGGTGCAGATATGAGTCGTGCAGATTTGCAGGGTGCTTTGTTGAGTGAAGCTAATTTGGAAGAGGCTGATTTGCGGGGTGCTAATTTAGCGGGGGCTAATTTTACTGGGGCTAATTTACTTTGTGCGGAATTGGAAGGGGCTAATTTAAGTGGGGTCAATTTGGAAAGAGCTTGTTTGTTGGGTACTGCGATGGTTGAGAAGGTTGGTTAGGTCGATCATCTCACTTCGAGGCGCAGTCAGGAATACAAGAATGGTCTTCGCGTTTTTGGTATTTCCTTTTAATTACTAAATTAATTAGTAATATAAGTGACTGATTAATCTAGTTGGAATTACTCAAATATTTTCGCATCAGTTTGTGCCAAGCTTGATAAACTATTATATCAATGTATATCATGGCACAAAAAACTAAACAAAAATTACTGAAACAACTTAAATGGGGAATTGCTACGTTTGTAGTTGTCGCGATTCCCATAGTTGTACCTTTGTCACCCACATTTGCGAATAATGAAAATAGCTCGGTAACGGTCGAAAATGGACCAGTAGCACCAAGTATTAAGAATATCCGCTACAAAATTCCAGTAAAATTTAATCATGGTTCAGAATTTGCGGAAGGATTAGCACCTGTTAAAATTGGTAATAAGTACGGTTTTATTAATAAGGGTGGTAAACTCATTATTCAAGCTAATTTTGCCGAAGTTTGGGCTTTTTCTGACGGTTTAGCAGCAGTGAAATTCGATTCAAAATGGGGTTATATCAACAGAAGAGGTAGATTTGTTATTCAACCACAATTTGATGAAGCGAATCTATTTGATGAAGGTTTAGCATCGGTAAAAGTTGGGAATAAATACGGGTTTATTAATAAAAAAGGTAAGCTTGTCATTCAACCACAATTTGATGCGATCGCTTCGTATAACTTTGTTAACGCATCTTCGTTTGTAGAGGAATTAGCATCGGTAAAGATTGGTGAAAAATACGGGTTTATCAACAAAAAGGGAGAATTAAAGATTCCTGCCCAATTTGAAGAAACTTTTTTCTTTAAAGATGGTTTAGCAGCAGTAAAGGTTGATGGAAAATGGGGTTTTATTAATAAACAAGGTAAATTTGCTATTCAACCTCAGTATGATTCTGCTAATTTCTTTCGGGAAGAATTAACATCTGTGAAAATTGGTGATAAATATGGTTTTATTAATAAGCAAGGTAAACTCGTCATTGCAGCTAAATTCGATGCTGCAACTCAATTTCAAGAAGAGTTAGCAAGGGTAAAAATTGGTGATAAATACGGCTATATCAACCACAATGGTGATTTTGTTATTGAGCCAAAATATGCAGATGCGACGGTTTTTTCTGAAGGATTAGCACAGGTTAAAATTGCTTCAAAATGGGGTTATATCAATAAGAATGGTGAATTAGTCATTGAACCTCAATTTGATGAGGTCAGGCATTTTTCTGAAGGATTATCTAATGTTTGTGTTAGTAATAAATGTGGTTTTATTCGCAATCCATTAGAATAATTTTTTTAATTTGTTATGTTCTTACTTATCTCGTTCCCATGCTTGGTGTGGGAACAGATGAGAGGATTTTTAGTTTCTGCGATAATATATGACTTACCCGCGTTTATCTGCAGTTTCACCTCTTATTCACCTTGGACTAAACTCAATTACGCGAAAAAGTTAAATATTTTCCCCACATCCAGAAAGTCAAAATTAATAAAAAACTTAACCCAATTATTCCAGCAAGAGGATTCTCATTGACACCAGTCACCCAAACTGGAACATTACCTGTATATTGAATCAATTTCCCCACATTCACAACATACCAACCCCAAACTAATCCTGCATGAATCCCAATCGATAAACCCAAACGTCCCCGACAAAGACGTTTTGCCCAAATACAAGTTAATGCTAGCAGTAATAAACCAAAAAATTGCGGTGAAGTCCGAATTATCTCTGGGATAGGCTTAATAAAGTGGGACACTGGAAACAGAATTGCAACACCCCAAAGTACTATACTCGGTTTATAGTCGCGTTCCAATTCGTCATATATCCAGCCTCGAAATAATAATTCCTCCGCTAACCCCGTACCCAAAGCTGTAGGAATTGCTTCTAAGATAAGTTTGATTACAGATGTACTCGGTTTTTGCCATTCCAACCATCCGAATCCACCTTGAATCAAAAATAACAATTCAATACTAATTAAACCGATCGCTAAACCCCGGATGAATTCAACACCATTTTTACGGGTAAATTCCAAGCCAATATGACTGTATATGTAGGGTTCCTGGTGAACTACTTTACCCCAATGAGGCAGGAAAATAAAAAATGCGATCGCCAGCAATCCCATTGTTAAAATAGTAACTAAATTAGAATCTTCAATAAGTAAATATATCGGTATGGAAATAGGCAGCCACACCACTAGTAAGCACGACAGGAAAGCAATTATGCGGATAGGGGCTGGACGAGAGGCTAATTTGCCTAAGCTAATTTTCATACCAAGTTTCTCAGTATCTCTTGAAGAAATGATTTTAAAACCATTGGGTTAAATTTGGCTGTTTGCATCTTCAAGAAGATTATTTTGCTTTTATTACATTAATTCAACTCTGACGGAAACTTGGTATGCAGGGTTTCTGTTTATTCGTCGGGTTCTATAGAACTGCTTAAACCTTTTTCTTTTAAGGTTTCGCAATAAAATTCGGCATGTTCCTGGGCACAAGTAATAACTAGGGCAATACCATTACTGTGAGCTTCCATCATAATACTGACAGCTTGCGGTTGACTGAGACTTGGGACTGTGGTGATTAGAGTTTGCACCACATACTCCATCGAGTTGTAGTCGTCGTTATGAAGTAAAACGCGATACCGAGGAGCTATCTTTTTAGTTGTTGAAGGCTTTTGAATAGTTTCGACTGACACGGTTCTCTACTAGGAAAGTTTTTTTATGACTACAGAAGAGCCTTTGCTCAAAATTTTTGAACAGTTGTAGATTTATTCTATAACATTAGATTACAAATGCTAGCAATGGTAAAATTATTATTCCTTTCGGTTGACTATACCAAAAGGTAGAAATCTTGGCTGTTTTTGAATGGGATACGCTTGGGCTTTGGGTTTTGGGCATTAGGCATTAATAATTATTTCAACTTCTGGTTTGCCACTACTCAAAATTTAGTAGGTTTGCAATTGGGTTTTAGCCTTTTTTTTTATAGTCTTGAAATAAGCGGCTTGACAAATAAAAAATCACCAATCTACATGTCCAATTGGTAGGGTGGGTTACGATAATAGCCCGTAACCCACAATTGTCTATTGGGTAAGTTATTTTTTGGTGTTCCCTGAGAGCGCTGAAGCGCAACTACAGACTTTAGATTAGTTATCATAACTAATATAATGGAGTATTAGTAGGGCGTAGCAAAAATAAACCAATTATTTCAAAATAGTAAAAAGCTTATATTATCAACACCATACCTTCTGCCTTTTGCCTTCTCAGCAAACTATGGATAACAACCCAAATTTCCAATCGGGACAAATTTTATATTTAGAATGCGAATGCTCTCGTTTATATACAGAACTGATTCAAGTTGTTGTTTCTCGCCAACTTTGCTGGGTACGTCCATTATTACTAGTAAACTTAACCCAGGAAATTCCATTGGTTAATGATTTGCGTGATGCAAACGATATATTATGGTCTATAAATTCATTTTATGCAGCTTTAGACACCGATGCAATCGAGTTTTTAAGTCAAGTGATTATTAAACAACCAAAGCCAGAACTCGAAGGAATCGCCAAACAGCAGCTAAATCAATTTATTCAAAAATTATGGCAATCTTCCCAAGCCAAACTCACATAAATGCTGTGAAGCGATCGCATTTATATATCGTCGATTCTATTCCTAAGTAATACATCAAAATTCGTCAAAATCATCAAATTTATACCTAAGTAAAACCAACTCGATCGCAAACTAACAAGTTCAAAATTTCACCCTCAAAATCCAATCAACGACTAGAAATTAACCGGATTCTTCCAGCATCCATTTCTGCCATTAACAATTCCAACGCTTCGTAATCAACGTCAGAAATATAACCCATAGCTGTCAGCTCATAATTTATTTCATTCTCAATCTCTGGAGTTAGTTGTTTTATATCCAAAGCCTTTTCTACCAATTGACGGATAGCATATTTTGTTTCCATAATCTCAAACCTAAACTTTTTCCATAGTAATTATCCCAGGTGCGACTAGGTATAAAATGTGATACATTTATCTTTTTATTTGTGATTGCGATCGCAGTTATTGAGTGATTTAATCCACCCCCAAGATACTATATCTACGGGTGTAAGCAAAACCAAAAGTTAACATTTCCCAATTACAGTGAAAGTCTCGCAAAACCAGCCAATCCATCGCGAAAGATTGGGTTAATTCGCCATTAAATTCAGATTAAGCGACAGCAGTTTATTTCGACTGTGTTATTCTTGGTCGAATGGCAAGTAGAAAAAGTATCTTTAAATACAGTTTCTCCAATGGTTATAAGAATCTTTAAACTAAAACCATCAAGTAGTAAAGATTCAGCAAAGAGATGTCAGACAAATGGTCGATGTCAGGGAAAACAGTTTATGGTCAAATACATCTATCTTTAAAGTTTGAAGACTTTAAATAGGTAAATAGGAAATAATTATGCAAGCAGTACTTAGTCAAACGAAATTTACAACAGTAGCTCCTCAAGGTAGCTTGAACGCGGCAAATGCTTTAGAATTTGAACGCGACTTGACAACAGCCTTGAGACATGATGGAGTTCAAGCTTTATTGGTAAACCTCAAACATGTTGAATCCTTCGACAGCGCTGGTTTAATGGCACTAGTCTCAGCTCTCAAACTTGCACAAGCTCTAAACAAGCGCTTTTGTCTCTGTTCTGTCTCACCAGCACAGCGAATAATTTTTGAACTGACCCAACTCGATCGCGTATTTGAGATATTAGATTCTGAAACTGAATTAGGAAAACTAGATTAAGTGTAGGATGAGAAAACCATTTGGTGTCGCGACAGTTTCACCCCCAACCACATAAAGCAAAAATACCAACCAGTATTAAAAGGGAAATTTGAGATATCTCAACATCCCCAATAAATGCTAAGTTGGAGGTGAATCGCCGTAACTTTTAAACTAGCTAGAAGATAGCGAGACGTGGCTGTTGCAGTACAAAAATTAATTACATCGGATATTCTCAAGCCAGCACGTTACTTAGGTAACGAACTCGGCGCATTTCACAAACCTTGGCACCAAGCTGAGGTTCGCTGGGTATTAACCTATCCAGAAATTTACGAGGTTGGTGCATCAAATTTAGGGCATATTATCCTCTATAACATCTTGAATGCCCAACCCAGACAATTGTGCGATCGCGCTTACTTACCAGCACCCGATTTAGCAACCAAACTCCGGGCAACCGAAACACCTTTGTTTGCCGTCGAATCGAAGCGATCGCTACTTGAATTTGATATTTTGGGCTTTAGCCTCAGTTACGAGCTAGGAGCCACAAATATCCTAGAAATGCTTGATTTAGCAGGCATTCCCCTGACTGGGAAAGAACGGGATGCTGGAAATTACCCCCTGATTTTCGCAGGTGGTCAAACAGCAACATCAAATCCCGAACCATACAGCGACTTCTTCGATTTTATCGCCTTGGGTGACGGCGAAGAACTTTTACCGGAAATCGGTTTAGTTTTGGAAGAAGGTAAAGCCAACTGTTTGAGTCGCGAAGAGTTACTACTCGATTTGGCACAAATACCTGGTGTCTACGTACCCAAATTCTATAACTCAGCCCCCGATGGCTCAGTTTACCCAAATCGTCCTAACGTACCCAAAAGAATTTTACGCCGGGTCGCAACCCCAATTCCAGCATACTCAATCGGACTAGTTCCCTACGTTGAAACTGTCCACGACCGCTTGACAATTGAGATACGTCGTGGTTGTACACGCGGATGTCGTTTCTGCCAGCCAGGAATGCTGACCCGTCCAGCCCGCGATGTCGAACCCGATCAAGTTGTGGAAGCCATCACCAAGGGAATGAGGGACACTGGTTATAACGAGTTTTCCTTACTATCCCTATCTTGTTCCGATTATCTAGCCCTGCCAGCAGTAGGGATGGAAATTAAAAATCGTTTAAAAGATGAAAATATAACGCTTTCGTTGCCCAGTCAAAGGGTAGATCGATTTGACGAAAATATTGCCAATATATTGGGTGGAACGCGACAAGGTAGTTTAACCTTTGCCCCAGAAGCCGGAACGCAACGGATGCGCGATATTGTCAATAAAGGTTTAACCAACGAAGAATTATTACGCGGAGTCAAAACAGCTTGGGAACAAGGCTGGGACAAAATTAAGCTTTATTTCATGATTGGTTTACCCGGTGAAACCGATATCGATGTTTTAGGCATCGTTGAAACAGTGGCTTGGTTGCAACAGGAATGTCGAGGCAGAGGTAGAAAACCGTTAAACTTTAACCTCACAATTTCTAATTTCACCCCCAAACCCCATACACCATTTCAATGGCACTCCGTAGCCACATCCGAATTTGAACGCAAGCAAAAATTATTGCGTCGCGAATTTCGCAACCTACGCGGCGTAAAAGTCAACTATACCGACGTTCGGATTTCCGCAATGGAAGACTTTATCGGACGAGGCGATCGCACCTTGGGTACAGTTGTCAAAAGAGCTTGGGAACTAGGTGCTGGCATGGATTCCTGGTATGAAAGCGCAGATAAAGCTTTTGCTGCTTGGGAACAAGCGATTTCCGAAGCTGGTAAAATTTGGAAATATCGCCAAGTCGAAAATGGCGAGTGGAATTTATTTAGCGATCGAGAATTAGGAGGACAGGAACGACAAGAAAGCAATATTGCCCACTCAGACAGTCCCGTACAGACGACCCGGCGGGTCGTCTCTCCCCACTCCCTCAACAACCCCCTCCCCTGGGACCACATCGACACAGGCATCGAAAAAAATGGCTCCAAGAAGACTTACAACGTGCCCTTGAAGCCGCAACAGTTCCCGATTGCTCCTTTGAAGGATGTTCTCACTGCGGAGTTTGTGGAACCGATTTTGGTCATAATATCGTCATCCCAGCCCTGCCAATTCCCGAATTTGCTGGTGATTTTGTCCCCAATACTAACAAAGTTCAGCGCCTACGGATTTGGTTTGGTAAACTCGGTGACATGTCATTAGTTGGGCACTTAGACCTGATGCGATTATTCGATCGCGTAATTCGACGAGCCGGATTACCAATTACATTTACAGGTGGATTTCATCCCAATCCCCGCATATCCTTAGCAAATGCCCTGCCATTGGGTGCAACCAGTAGTGGTGAAATCGTTGATTTTGAGCTAACGCAAATTGTTGATATCGAAAATTTTCGCCAACAACTTGAAAAAGCCCTACCTAACGATATCCCCATATATAATGTGGTAGAACTCGATTTGAAAGCACCCGCCGCAACCCAGGTACTTGAAGCTGCGGAATATGAGATTACCATCGCCGCAATTGAGCAAATCCCACCTGCACAGTGGCAACATTGGCTTGGTACAATCAAAGCACAACCAGAAATTTGGTGCGAACAAACAACCAAATCTGGTAAAACCCGCTCAGTCAACCTGCGCGATCGCCTGTTTGAATTGGAATTAGTCGAAGATTCAACAAGCATTGGCGATTATGCAGTCACACTGCGATATCTGGGTAGTTGTCGTAACGATGGTACTCTGTTGCGCCCCGAACAAATCCTGTTTATGCTAGAAGAAATTACAGGTGGTGAATTCCAACTCCTGCATGTACATCGGTGTACCCTGATTTTGCGGGAATAAACAAAAAGAGGGCAACTACTCAATTTGTTGTCCTCAACTTGATATGAAGGAATTGATTTTTTGCAAGGTTGCGTTAGAATGGGATGAAGAGAAATTTTCTGGCGCTGCATTGAGCGAACTGATTCATTAACCCTAATATTCAGGGCAGAAGAGCAAAGATTTCAGAGTGTCATTTCTAGGATTTTTCCCGGATATCAGCCGTGTAGATTAGATAGCACTCTCTCCCTTATAGCTATTTTTATGAATCAGCAAGCTAAATAACGCTCCGTCAGCAACTCTCGCTATATCTTTTTAAAACAATTGCTGAATGTCGAATCGACACTTGATAGGTGCTATAGGTATTTTTACTAATGCCTCATCTTAAGAGTGTGAAGAGTTCTGTAGATCGGGCAGTAACTGTAGTCCAACCTGCGGGTACGGCAAAAGGGTTCCGCTTTGCTGTAGCCGCTTCGGTAGAGTTTAAGCTAAAAAAATAGCTACCGACTTCGGTTTCTTCCGACTTTGCGGACTAGTATTACCGATATAATGTACCCAAGGAAAAATCCTGGGCACAAAGAAATAGTTTGTATTGTTTGGTGACTTTAGTCTGTCATCACAGCCTGCCACCACCATGACAAGCTTTTAGTTCTAAAATCTTCTCAAAACCACTTACCCGAAAGGACAAGCTTCTGCATTTTGTAACCTACAGAACTTTTTACTTAGACTCTTTTTGATACAGCATTGCAGCAAAAATAACCACAAGCAGATGATTATTATTGCTTAAAACTTTATGCAGCCGTTCTGGAACGTAGGCGTAATTAAGCGTAGTTAGACGATGCTCCTTACGAGCAAATACGCTTGCCTTTGTGTCGATAGCTTCCCGTGTATGACTTGAGAAAAGCACTTGTTATTACTAGCAGCAAAACATCGAAGTAGAGGCAAAGTATGGATGACCAACCTCCAGAATCGTTTGTGCTGCCAATTTTTGAGGAAATTGAATGCCAAAACAAATTATCATTGCCGAGCAGCATCAAATTGCTGCGGTCTTTTCAGAAGATCAGATACAAGAACTCGTAGTTGCTACGGGTCATCACCAGATTGGTGATATTTACTTAGGTGTTGTCGAAAATGTTTTACCTGGAATTGATGCTGCGTTCGTAAATATCGGCGACCCCGAACGTAATGGTTTTATTCACGTGACTGATTTAGGACCATTACGCCTAAAACGTAGTGCTGCGGCAATTACTGAGTTACTGACACCACAACAGAAAGTTTTGGTGCAGGTAATGAAAGAGCCAACAGGCTCCAAGGGACCAAGATTGACAGGTAATATTACCTTGCCAGGTCGTTATGTGGTTTTAATGCCCTACGGTAGAGGAGTCAATTTATCCCGTCGGATCAAAAACGAAAACGAGCGTAACCGTTTGCGGGCACTGGCAATTCTAATTAAACCTGCGGGAATGGGTTTACTCGTTCGTACCGAAGCCGAAGGCAAACCTGAAGAAGCAATTATTGAAGACTTAGAAGCTTTACAAAAGCAGTGGGAATTAATCCAGCAAGAAGCACAATCCACCCGTGCCCCAGCATTACTCAACCGCGATGACGATTTTATTCAGCGCGTTCTCCGAGATATGTACGGTGCAGATGTCAACCGCATTGTGGTTGATTCCAGCACCGGATTGAAGCGAGTCAAGCAGTACTTGCAGAACTGGAGTGGAGGACAAACACCCCAAGGATTATTGATTGACCATCATCGCGATCGCACTCCCATTTTAGAGTACTTCCGCATCACCGCCGCTATTAAAGAAGCACTCAAACCGAGAGTGGATTTGCCTTCCGGTGGCTATATCATTATCGAGCCAACCGAAGCATTAACAGTAATCGATGTCAACTCCGGTTCCTTTACCCGTTCCGCAACTGCCAGAGAAACCGTACTCTGGACAAACTGCGAAGCTGCAACCGAGATAGCTCGTCAATTACGTTTACGTAATATTGCGGGTGTGATTGTAGTCGATTTTATTGACATGGAATCGCGACGCGACCAATTGCACGTTCTCGAACACTTCAATAAAGCCCTCAAAGCCGACAAAGCCCGTCCTCAAATTGCCCAATTAACCGAATTAGGCTTAGTCGAACTAACACGTAAACGCCAAGGTCAAAATATTTACGAACTATTCGGTCAAACTTGCCAGACATGTGGCGGTTTAGGGCATATCGTACATTTACCTGGAGAAGGTGAAAGCCGCGCTGTCCCCTCCCCAGCAGAAATACCTGAACGTTTCGTTTCGTCAATGCCCCAACCCCGTGAAACTCGGATGCCAGTTGCCCGTAACAACGGCGAACCACGGGAAACACCACGGGAAAGTTATCCACGGGAAAATTACGATTCCTATAATGAAGGGTTTGATGCCGAACCAGAGTTTAATTCTTTAAGTCTTGTCAACCATCCCAGCTATCAAGAATTAGGCGATAAAAATCGCCGCGTTCGCCGCCGTCAGCGAATCGGAGGTATAAACGGAGGCACGCTTAAAGAAGAACCACGGGTAACGGGAAGTCCCATATCGTTTGTCAAGGATGCCGACTTTGACAGTGATACCGATACGGAAATGCCAGGAGCGAGCGAACTACCAAACTTGGGAGTTACCAAATCCCATTGGGGCGATCGCGTTGATGCTCCGAAGGGAACAATCTACGACCATCGTGCCAAAACAAAACTCGAACCAATCAAGCCAGTCGTCGAACCACCGGAAATTGTTTCGGTCGAAATGACTACCGACGAACAGGATGTCTACGCATTGATGGGAGTTTCTCCGTTGATACGGTTAAATCGGGAAGTTAAAAATCCCAAATCCGTGATTATTAATGTGACCTTACCAGGTCAAGGTTCATCATCACCACCGGAACTACAAGAAACATCTGCATCTATTTCGACTGTACCTATACCTGCCCCAGTTAAAATTAGTCGGGAACCAGAAGCTTTAATGGAGATTGAAGATGAGGAACCAGTTGAAGTAGAACTTGAAGTAGAACTTGAAGTAGAGCATGAAGTAGAACCAAATTCAAAACAAGAAGAAACTTTTAACGCGATCGATGACAGCGAGACTGCTGGAACTCCCAACCGTCGTCGTCGTCGGCGTTCCTCTGCTAGAGATGATTGATGCTGACACCGAATAATAGTTATGGTTAAAAAACGGCAAACAACTGTTGTTGAATTACCTCTATTTCCAACCGAATCAAACTGGTTAGAGCTATCTACCTTGGGGAATAGTCAGCGAAGTTGCCAGACAGAGGATTCTGTCCCCGAAGTTTTGTGGACGGAAACCGTCCCCCTTCGGGTTCGCAGTCCCCTGCGGAGGGAAACCCTTCTTCAGGGCTGTCTCACCACAAACTTCTCTTCGGCACATTCGCAAGGAATAATTGCAGGGGTTGATGAGGTTGGAAGAGGGGCATTATTTGGTCCTGTGGTTGCAGCAGCAGTTGTATTGCCTCGAAGTGCTTTGCCAGAACTGATGTTAGCAGGAATCAATGATAGTAAAAAATTGTCGCCATCACGCCGAAATCAGCTAGCGCAGCAGATTTGCACGCTAGCTTGTGATTGGAGAATTGGTTTTGCCTCAACTGCTGAGATTGACCAAATAAACATTCTACAGGCATCTTTATTAGCAATGAAACGGGCTGTACTTAAACTTTCAGTACAGCCCACACTTTGTTTAATTGATGGTAATCAGTTAGTTCCTGGTTTGCCAATGCCACAGCAAACAATTATTAAGGGTGATTCTCTATCTATTGCGATCGCAGCAGCAAGTATTCTTGCAAAAGTATGGCGTGATGATTTGATACTGCGACTAGCTGTGAATTATCCTATGTACGATTTAGTGCGTAATAAAGGTTACGGCAGTCAACGTCATCTCGCAGCATTGCGGGAGCATGGAGTCTCACGGTTACATCGCAAATCTTTTAGTCCTTGTCAAAATTAGGTATTAGACATCTCCGAAAAAGATGTGGAGACGTAGCAATGCTACGCGAATGTGTCGAAGAGAAGTTTGTGGACGGAAACCGTCCCCACAAACTTCTCCCTGTGGCAAAGTTTCGCGGCAACTTTGCTGTCTTTACAAGGGTTTCAGGTAACGCATAATTAATTTTCACTCCTATGGCTATTGGGGATTAGATATTGAGATTAGCAGTTAGCTTTGACTCCTGAACTCTATTCAATATTTAGTATTGGCAATTCTTGGCAACTATTGTTAGTTATTATATCCGTAGTTTGTATTTCCTTAGTCTGTAAATCAACCCAACGGCTATAGTCTGCTAGTAATTGATGTAACAATCGCTGTTTTATTGTTAATAAGACACTTTTGAGCAAACTATTACCAGTTGTTTCCAAAATTGTTTTAGGAGTAAAGCAGAATGGTGGGGGTAAATCTATTATTACTTGTAGGTCAGCTCTCCCTTTTAAATTTGTTACAGATAAATTCTCTTCTAAAGATAAATATCCTTCTAAATTTAGACTAAAGCGTTGGTTAATATATTCAAAACCTAAAATTTCGCAAGCGATAGATTGCAACCTGATAACTCCATTGGACTCTGCCCAAACCCTCATATCAACTGTTGGTTGAATGCTGATGGAAAGAAAAGTTAGAGGACGCATGTGGAGGCGAAATACTTCTTCCGAAAGCTGCTTAATTCTGCTAGATTCAACAAGAGCATGAACTAAACGCTGAGGTTGGCGAAGATAATGTTGAATGTGAATTGTCTTTTCGGGAACAGCAATTTCTACTGTTTGTAAGACTGTAAAGGTGGTAACCATGAACTTATTAAATTACCTGTTTAATATTTTAATATTTTTGACTATATATTTTTGGCTCAAAATCTTTCTTCCCTACAAGCAAAAAAGTTTAGGATCGAACCATGTTAGCGCTTTATAAACATTAGAAAACATTATTACTGAAATTTAATCAACTTTTAGTAATAAAATTTGATAATTAAATTACTATCAATGGAATAAGTATTAAAGGTAATATAAAGTAAAAATAAATACAGTTACAATCAAAGTCAAATCTCAATTAAAGATAGTGTATCAGAACATCGAAGCTAGATTTATAAATTAAGTTTTTAATTTAGGCGGGAATATATGAATATATCAATTGCACATTTAGGACCACCCGGAAACTATAGCGAACAAGCGGCTTTTTTTTATATAAATTGGTTAGCAAAAACAACAAAAGAACCCGCCATTTTGTGCCCTTATCCCAGTATTGCCCAATCAATCAAAGCAGTAGCACAAGGACAAGCACAATTAGCTGTAATTCCTGCTGAAAACTCAATTGAAGGTAGTGTGACAATGACGATGGATGCCATGTGGCAGTTAGACAATTTGCAAATTCGTTTAGCTTTGATTATGCCGATTGTTCATGTACTTATTTCCTGCGCTGCTGATTTAGGGAATATCAAAACTGTATACTCACACCCACAAGCTTTGGCACAATGCCAAGGATGGTTAGAACGTTATCTTCCGAACGTCCAATTGATTGCAACTAATTCAACTACTGAAGCATTGGAAGTTTTGGAAACAGATTTAAGTGCAGCTGCTATCTCTTCTGAAAGGGCAGCACAGCTTTATAATTTACCAACATTAGCTAGCGGTATCAATGACCGTCCTGAAAACTGCACTCGTTTTTGGGTGGTTAGTCAAAACCAAGTTAACAAAAGCAAAAATTTAGAAGGACAATTTCTAGCATCCTCCCCCAATGCTAGTCATACTTCTTTAGCATTTAGCGTTCCCGCTAACGTTCCTGGTGCGTTAGCAAAAGCACTGCAAGTATTCGCGAACTTAGGAATTAATCTAAGTCGAATTGAGTCGCGTCCAACCAAGCGTTCTCTGGGGGAGTATTTGTTTTTTATTGATATTGAAGCAAATTTTAACGAACCGCTAATACAGCCAGCACTCACAGAATTGTTAACTTACACCGAAGTCCTGAAAATTTTTGGTAGCTATAATGTTTTGTCAACTGATGCAATTTAGTTAATAGTTAGGAGTTAGTTTTAATTAAGAAGTCAATTAACCATTAACGATGAAGATTAAATAAAATACAATGCCTTACTCTTTTTCTATAGGATATTCCTCTTCATGAGTGTGAAGGGGAAAAGATTTTGCCTAGTAAAAAGCGAAGGTAAGGTTTAATGATAGATCTGTATGTTATTTTATCCACGTTTCTAACTACTAACCATTAACCGATCGCAAATTATAACTTTTGATTAAAGGTATCTTTGAGAACAGTACGGGCAGCGAGATGATTGCGAGTTGATGTCAAAATTTCTGCTTCCCGTTCTAGACGTGTAGCAGTGCTACGCATTTCTAATAATGCTTGCTGTTCCAGGGGTACACCATGTAGATTATGGGCGACCCAGTAGGATAATTCCACTGGTAAATCGGGTAAATCTTCAGGTAGCTCAATACTTTCGTCGGTTAGCTTTGCAGATAAACGGACAACATCCCGTAAAAGTTGTTCGACATCTGTTGTTATCGGTTGTAAATCCTTAGTTGGAGGTTCGTCTTCTATCCACTCAACTAAGCCAACTCGGTAAGGCTTTTCGCGAACGTATTCCAGAACCCGAAATCTTTGCTGTCCTAAAGTGACAATGTGCATCCGGTCATCTGGTAAGCGCTGATGGTGAACTATTTCCGCGCAACAGCCAACATTTGCTATTTTGCCTTTAACTGGATCGATCATCAAAACTCCAAACCTGCGATCGCTCTCCAAAACCGTATTCATCATGATTCGGTAGCGATACTCGAAAATATGCAGGGGTAAAGGTCTTGTGGGAAACAAAACTACTTCCGGCAACGGGAACAAAGGTAGCTCGCGAACTGCTATTTTAGATGAAGCCATTTTTACTTTGGTATAAATTTAATCTTTAATTAGGTATAAGTCTCTAATCTTCCCCGTATTCCTTTTAAATTTTATCATTTTGTTCTGCTGCAATGAAAAAGCCCTGAGAAATATTTCTCAGGGTATTGTCAGAATTTACACTATGTATTTTTAATCATTACTTATTACTGAGTAATATTTAATGCTAAATCATTAACGGTATTGGTTAAGAGCCGATCGATTCCTAACTTATGTACAGACAACCCGTTGGGTCATCTGTCACGAATTACAATTTCACTTCAATATCAACACCTGATGGCAAATCTAACTTCATCAGCGCGTCAATTGTTTTTGAAGAGGGTTGATAAATATCGATAATCCGACGGTGAGTACGAGTTTCAAAGTGTTCGCGAGAGTCTTTATCAACGTGGGGCGATCGCAATACACAATAAATTTTGCGTTTGGTAGGTAGAGGAATCGGACCAATGGCTGTGGCATTTGTGCGGTTAGCCGTATCTACAATTTTTTCGCAAGAAGTGTCTAATAAGCGTCGGTCAAAAGCTTGCAAACGGATTCTGATTTTTTGTTGTTGTAGCGTTGCCATTTGTTTAATTTTCCTGGTTCTACAGATTTTGGATTTTGGATTTTGCAAAAAGTTGCAAACTTTTCAAGAAGGATTTTGGAACTGCTCTAAAATCTAGAAGGCGATTTGGGGACATAAAAAGAGCAGAGACGCATTATATCATCCCCGCTCCTTTTTAACGAAGGTGCAAAGTGTTATTTAATAATCTTGGAAACCACACCAGCACCAATGGTACGACCACCTTCACGAATCGCAAAACGCATACCTTGCTCGATTGCGATCGCGTTGATTAACTTCACAGTCATTTTAATCCGGTCTCCAGGCATGACCATTTCGGCTGCACTACCATCATCGGAAGTAAAAGCTTCAATCGTACCAGTTACGTCGGTTGTACGCACATAAAATTGGGGACGATAACCAGCAAAGAAAGGAGTCTTACGACCACCTTCTTTCTCGGTCAAAACGTATACTTCGCCTTCAAAATCAGTGTGAGGAGTAATGGAACCAGGCTTTGCTAGTACCATCCCCCGCTCGATTTCTTCCTTTTTCAAACCGCGAAGTAAAAGACCCGCGTTGTCACCAGCCATACCTTCTTCGAGACTCTTTTTGAACATCTCGATCCCAGTTACGGTAGTGGCACGGGTATCTTTAATTCCTACCAACTCGACGTTATCACCAACTTTAACTTTTCCGCGTTCGATCCGTCCGGTGGCTACTGTACCACGACCGGAAATCGAGAAAACGTCTTCTACCGCCATCAAGAAAGGTTTGTCAATGTCGCGTTCGGGTGTAGGAATATAAGAATCCACAGCATCCATCAATTCGTAGATTTTATCTACCCACTTGTCTTCACCCCGTTGTGTTTTCGGAGCCGCAGTCATTTTTTCCAATGCTTGCAGACCCGAACCTTTAACGATGGGGATATCGTCACCAGGGAAATCATAGCTGGAAAGGAGCTCGCGCACTTCCAATTCTACAAGTTCCAAAAGCTCTTCGTCGTCCACCATGTCTTCTTTGTTCAAGAAAACAACGAGGCTGGGTACACCGACCTGCTTCGCCAACAAAATATGTTCGCGGGTTTGGGGCATTGGACCGTCAGCAGCCGAACAAACTAAGATGCCACCATCCATTTGTGCCGCGCCTGTAATCATGTTTTTTACATAATCGGCGTGTCCTGGACAGTCTACGTGGGCGTAGTGACGACTTGCAGTTTCGTACTCTACGTGAGCTGTGTTAATCGTAATCCCACGTTGCCGCTCTTCGGGTGCTGCATCGATTTGGTCATAAGCCTTTGCTACTGCTCCCCCCATCGCTGCCAGGGTCATTGTAATTGCGGCTGTTAGCGTGGTTTTACCGTGGTCAACGTGACCAATAGTACCAATGTTAACGTGGGGTTTATTCCGTTCAAACTTTGCGCGTGCCATGAATAATTGTTTCCTTTCCTTTTTTAGTTATGCGTTCCCTTTGTTTTTGGCGATGATTGCCTCGGCGACGTTGCGAGGCACTTCTTCGTAACGGCTAAACTCCATCGAGAAGATACCACGACCTTGGGTTTTTGACCGAATGTCAGTAGCGTAGCCAAACATTTCTGCTAATGGGACTTTAGCAGTTACTTTCGCAAGACCCTGTTCCGAACCCATCCCTTCGATTTGTCCGCGACGGGAGTTGAGGTCGCCCATTACATCCCCAAGATAGTCTTCAGGTACTTCTACCTCAACTTTCATCATGGGTTCCAACAGTACGGGCGAAGCTTTCATCACAGCTTCTTTCATCGCCATTGAACCAGCGATTTTAAAAGCCATTTCTGAAGAGTCTACATCATGGTAAGACCCGTCAACCAGAGTCGCTTTAACATCGATCAGAGGATAGCCAGCAATTACGCCAGATTCGCAACTTTCTTTCATCCCCGCTTCTGCTGGTCCAACGTACTCTTTGGGTACGGTACCACCAACAATTTTGGAGACAAATTCAAAACCGCTTCCGGGTTCACCGGGTTGCAGGTCGATAACTACGTGACCGTACTGACCTTTGCCACCGCTCTGACGAATGAATTTACCTTCTACCTTGGTAACGGCTTTGCGGATTGTTTCTCGGTAAGCGACCTGTGGCGCACCCACGTTAGCTTCTACCTTGAATTCACGCAGCATCCGATCGACAAGTATTTCTAGGTGCAACTCTCCCATTCCGGCAATAACGGTCTGGTTGGTTTCCGGGTCAACACTGACACGGAAGGTTGGGTCTTCTTCCGACAGCGATTGTAGAGCTTTGGACAATTTGTCCATGTCGTTCTTGGTTTTTGGTTCTACCGCAACCGAGATTACTGGCTCTGGAATAAATAGTGCTTCTAAGATTACTGGCGAGTTTTCATCAGTGATTGTATCACCTGTTAATGTATCTTTTAATCCTAGTGCTGCTCCTAAGTCTCCAGCTCGCAGTTCGTCTACATCTTGCCGTTCGTCTGCTTTCAATATCACCAGCCGGGAAATACGTTCTTTTTTGCCTTTGGTTGCATTGAGAACGTAGCTACCTTTTTTCAAGATACCGGAATAAACGCGAACGAATGTGAGACGACCGTAAGGGTCAGCCATAATTTTGAAGGCAAGCGCCGATAGTGGCTCGTTGTCGTCGGCATGACGCTCAACGGCATCACCGTTTGGCAATGTACCTTGGATTGCTGGGACTTCTGAGGGGGATGGTAAGTAATCAACAACTGCATCAAGCAGTAATTGCACTCCCTTGTTCTTAAAGGCTGAACCGCAAAGCATAGGCACAATTTTGCCCAATACAGTACCTTTACGGAGGGCTGTGTTAATTTCCTCTTCAGTGAGTTCTTCCCCTTCAAAGTATTTATTCATTAATTCGTCGCTGGTCTCCGACACGGCTTCAATCAGCTTGGTGCGGTATTCTGCTGCGACTTCCTGCATGTCTGCGGGGATATCTTGTTCTTGAATATCAGTACCTTTATCGTTGGTATAGATGTATGCACGCATCCGTACCAAGTCCACTAAGCCTAAAAATTCGGTTTCGGCTCCGATCGGCAACTGAATGGGAATTGCATTCGTGCGGAGGCGATCGCGTACTTGTTCGTAAACTTTATAAAAGTTTGCACCAGTACGATCCATCTTGTTTACAAAAACAATCCGGGGTACTTTGTAGCGATCGGCTTGTCTCCATACAGTCTCGGTCTGGGGTTGTACACCACCGACCGAACACAGAACCGTAATTACACCATCTAATACCCGCATCGAACGTTCAACTTCAATCGTAAAGTCTACGTGACCGGGAGTATCGATAATGTTAATTTGATGGTCTTTCCAGGTCGAGCTAATCGCCGCAGCTGTAATCGTAATACCCCGCTCCCGCTCCTGATCCATCCAGTCGGTAACGGCAGTACCTTCATGTACTTCACCAATTTTATGGATTATCCCAGAGTAAAATAATATTCTTTCTGTCGTTGTAGTTTTGCCCGCGTCTATATGCGCCGCAATACCAATATTGCGTACTCTCTCTAGCGGGGTAGTACGTGCCACTGCTGCCTCCTATATTTTTCGCCCATGATATCTTGTATATTACACTTTGTTAAGTTTCTATACTTTTACGGGAAACCGTCTTTTTTGTAAATCCGGCATACCGCAAATTAAGTGCAGTATGTCGGTTCTCAATTTAAATAGACGATAAAACTCTATCTTTTGAGGTAGGCGTACCGTCCGCTTAATAACGATAATGCGCGAAGGCTTTGTTGGCTTCTGCCATCCGGTGTGTTTCTTCGCGCTTTTTAATTGCGCTTCCGCTTTCGTTTGCAGCATCCATCAACTCGTTGGCGAGTCTACCTGCCATTGTCCGACCTGCACGTTGACGAGAATACTGTACTAACCAACGCAACGCCAGAGTTGTACCGCGTTCATTACGCACTTCCATTGGTACTTGATAAGTTGCACCACCTACTCGTCGTGCTTTTACCTCAACCAGTGGAGTGGCGTTCCGCACTGCTCTTTCAAATGTTTCTAGGGGGTCGCCACCAGTGCGCTCTCCAATTGTTTTCATTGCATCGTAAACAATCCGCGCAGCCAGTGATTTTTTGCCATGACGCATAATCCGGCGAATAATCATGCTAACCAAACGGCTATTGTATACGGAGTCAGGCGGAACTGGTCGCCTTTGAATAACACCACGACGAGACATATTTAACCCTTAAATTTTCGATGAAAGCAACGAGACTATACTGAAAATTTTACCTTGGAAGCTTCATATCTAGCGGCATTTGCCGTTAATTAAAGACTTCTGGCTTTCACTTCTGACTACAGTTGCAGCGACGCTGACTTCAATAACTTGCTGTCCTCAATCCAGACAGACAAGGCGACACTAATTATATACATGACATAGTACTACACCGATTATAAGTAATACAGTGTAGGCTTCTCAGCGACTCCCGGTATCCCGTCGGACATTAACTGAGCTTTGTTTAGACTGCACGAGATGCCCCTCCGCACAGTTTGAGCAACCTATGCCCATCAACGACAAATACAAAAATGTACTTGCTCAAATCGGTCACTTTCTAGCTCTTTGCTGGTTTCGGACGTTTAGTTCCGTATTTAGAACGACCTTGCTTGCGGTCTTTTACTCCCGCAGTGTCTAATGTGCCGCGAATAATGTGGTATCTTACACCGGGCAAGTCCTTAACCCGACCACCACGAATCATGACGACTGAGTGTTCCTGTAAGTTGTGACCAATACCGGGAATGTAAGCTGTGACTTCAAAGCCAGAAGTTAGACGTACCCGTGCGACTTTACGAAGTGCCGAGTTAGGTTTTTTAGGAGTAGTCGTATAAACCCTGGTACAAACTCCCCGGCGTTGCGGGCATTGTTTCAGGGCTGGCGACTTGGTTTTCTGACGCGCTTTTTCGCGTTCGGTTCTAATTAGCTGCTGTATTGTTGGCATGAGTTACAGCGAGTGAAGCTGTTTAATGGTCTAAGTTTTAACAAATCCTGATTATATCTTTTTTAAGAGGTTTATGCAAATTATTTTTTAGTTCGGGGCAAACGTTTGGCAAAGAACACTGCTGCCGTGCGGAGAGAAGTTAACAGGGAGATACTCTTTTTAACAATGCCCAATTCCCAATTCCCAATGTCCAATCCCCAATTCCCAATTCCCAATTCCCAATCCCCATTAACTATCTATCGAAAACGAATTTCCGCAGCCACAAGTTGACATAGCTTGAGGATTGTGGAAGCGAAAAGCGCCACCAACTAAGTCTTCGGAATAATCGAGGGTTAGCCCATTGAGATAATTTAAGCTTTCGGCATCGATCGCAATTTGAATGCCATTACAGTTGAAAGTGCTTTCTATGTCCGTTGGATTTTCGACAAACGACATATCGTAAAACAACCCAGAACAACCACCGAATTTAACCGCTAAACGAAACCAAGTGTCTGATTTCTGCTGCTTTGACTGCATTCGTTTGATTTCTGTGGTGGCTGTTGAACTCAAATTAATCATGGGGAAACGGCAAAAATAATCTTACTTTTTTACAAGCAAGCCGAATTACTATTTTAAGCTTGAATTATGTGCGATCGCTATTATTTCACAAACAAATTTTAAAAAAATTAAATAGCTCTAGGCAAGGAAATAGCTGGAGAGTGGGGAGTAGAGAATTTAGAGTTAATCTATATCCCTTTCCCCTCTTTCCCTTTCGCTATTCCTTTTACCCCTTTTTCTCAGTTCGAGAATAATCATCTTGATAGCGAATAATGTCATCTTCGCCCAAGTATTCCCCATTTTGGACTTCAATCAAGACGAGGGGAATGACACCAGGATTTTCTAAACGGTGTGCTGTGCATTGGGGAACGTAGGTTGACTGGTTATTGCTAAGTAACACTTCTGCGTCGCCACAAATGACCTTAGCAGTACCGGAAACAACAATCCAATGCTCGCTGCGGTGATGGTGCATTTGCAAGCTAAGACGATGCCCTGGCTTGACTTCAATCCGCTTAATCTTGTAACCGCGTCCTTCTTCCAAAATTGTGAAGGAACCCCAAGGACGCAGTTCTGTAGCTGCTACACCTCGTGGAGTCACAGAGGTGGGAAGGGACATTGTGTTTACTTGTGCTGTTTCTTGAGCCATAGTTACCTCTTTTCTGGGGGACATAAAATTCTGATTACCTAAGTCACTAATCAATTGATGAAAAAAGATGACGCAATATCGCAACCGTAGAATTCAGCAATTCATTTGTCTTTTGTAAACATAGCAAAATCAAAATAAACAGTGAAATCAACACCTGACATATTTACGGTGTCTATACCAATTCTTCATGAACTTAATTGAAACTTGTTTTTGATTTTAAAAAGGAGTTAGGAGTTAAGAGTTAGGAGTTAGGAGTTAGGAGTTAATAAATACAAATTCCCAATCTCCAATGCCCAATCCTCCATGCCCCATGCCCAATCCCCTATCTTTTTAAGAAAATACCAATCCCGTTATGAACGCGGGCTGCGGTGCTAGGAGAACGGTCTATAAGTTGCCCTCCTAAGTAAAGACTCGTAGAACTTCCTCCGTCTAAATTCAGGGCATTGACGCATCCCATTTTCTGCATCAGTTGTGCATGTTCGGCGAGGGTGGGACCTGCTCCTCCGGCGCGGTTATGGGTGGATGCGATAATCACTGTGCCGTTCGCTGTGGTGCAGATGGCACTACGTATGGCTTTTTCGCGAATAAATGCGTCACTAAATTTTTCGGCTTTAGCATCGAGGACAATTTGACGATTTTGTACTAGTAAAGGTCCTGCACCAATAATGTTGGGATAGCCATTAAATTCGGCTGGTATTGTGGCGCTTTCTATCTTTAAATTTGTGCCCGTGGGAAATAAATTGGCGCTGGTGCTGATTTTTCCGCGCAATGTCAGTAAGTAACCATCAAGGGGAATTGAAACGGGGTTTTCTCCGGCTTTTCCTGCTATTAGTTGGCTGCTAACTTGATTTTTTTGAACAACTATTATTGTTTCATTATCGGTAAGTGGTGTGTAAGTATTTCCCCAAGCAGGGGTGTACCGAGCAATACCACTTTGAACGTAGCCACTATTGAGGAAGAGTATGGGGGTTTTCACTGTTCCTTGGGGTCCAGTTGTGACTAAGTTATCTTCCAGGGTAAGACGACCTACGTAAAATTGTCCAGAGTTATTCCAGGCGATCGCACCTCGATTTAAGATCGGACTCGATAGCCATTGTCCGTTGCTACGAATTGCTCCCAGAGGATATCTATTGTTACGATTGAAGTAGCCGCCGTTAATACCCGCAACTGCTAAGTATTTTGGCGCTGTTTGAATCCAAGGTGCTGTCCCAATCAGGGTATCGGCGTTTGTTACTAATGGTTTTAGCTGGACATTACGGGGATTTGCTTCCAACCAAACTACAGGAAATTTGTCTTGCCCTAATTGCATCCACTGTTGTCGCCAGCGTAACCCAGATGCCCAGGCAATATTACGGGGTACTAATGCGTCGGGGCGAATTTCCACAATTAGGTTGTTGGGTTCTGATTGAATGCGGGGTGCGAAACCGAAGGGCACACTAACGCGAATTAATGTTTGATTGTTTACTACTTCAACTTGTTTGACCGTGGCTTCGGGTGGGTTTATTGGTGTTATGGGTCTAAGTATCGGTGTTGGTACGGGTAGCTGTTTCCCTAAGTTTGGCAGTGATGGGATTACTGGGGATGTAGGTAGTGGGATTGGTGATGGTACTGACGTTGGTACTGGTGTGATGGGTGTGTAGCGTTGAACTAATCCGGGGTCAGCAATTCCATCGAGAATGATTGTCCATTCCCGGTTAGGAGGGGCTGTTGGCTGAGGATTAACGGCATCGGGGTCTACAACTCTTTTAGCTGGCAATTCTTGCCTTACTTGCCAAGGTGTGGGGCGATCGAGGTTAATGATAACTCTTTTACCTGTGGATACCTGCGCTGGGACTGATGGTTTTCCATCTGCTCCCAACAGTTGCATGGTCGATTTGTAACTAGTTTCATCAATATTGGTAATTATTGTCTGCGGAGTCGTAATGTTTAATATATTACCTTGTATTTGGATTTTCCAACCTGCTGTTTTTGCTAAATTTGTAATATCAAGATAGCGAAAATTTCCTGCTAATTGTGCCATCAAAACTTGCGGTTTTGTATAGGAGGAAAACCACTGTATTGGTTGTTTTGTGGGAATACTGGTGTCTAATAGGTCTATACCAATTAACTGCTTCAGCGAACCATCGGCGATGTGAGTTGTGAGTTGATTTTTACTTGTTTGACGTTGGAACCACGCAGTTGAAACAATTCGACCATTGAGAGAGATTTGATTCCCATTTGCGTAGGCACGGAGTGATTTGTCGATGGGCATCGCGGCTGGTGCGGTTGATGGTTTTACTGGTGTTGGAGTCTGGGCATTGGCTGTATAATAATTGGTTGTTAAGCATAGAAAGCTGGAAATTATCAGTGAGAATAATTTCTGGGAAGACTTGATAGTAGATTTATCGGCGATTTTTTGACTAGATTTTTCTAAGTGTTTTTGCGGTTTTATCTTCATTATTCGGTTACTTAGTTTGGAGAAGCTATCTGTGAAAATATAACTTGAATAATTTTCGTTAATATCAGAAAACAATGACATTACTTTTAACCAAGAACGTGATAATGTAAATATGGGTTTTTGTCTCTTGTAAGCCAAAAAGTATTTTCCTAATCGAACAAGTGCGCTATTGGGTGTAATTAACAACAAAGAGTGCAAATCAAGTAACTGTAAGCCAAAATATTGGCGAAGGACTTGAGTAATGTTGGGAACTTAGATGTTCATTCCTCACCAGTGGTTGCTACTTAAGTGGGGTAGAACTAGTAGCAATGCAGTGACAAAGGATAATCGGTACAAATCGGTCAACAACAAAAGATTTAGTTAGGAATTGTCAAATGGGTATGTATTGTAATACGCTGATTTTGTTGCTGAATGAGAAGATTTTCAGCTAAGAATCGAGTCAAGGCTTTGATGTGAGCTTTATTTAGGTACGTCTAATCAGATGATGCCCAAAAATTTAGTTCTATTTGGTAACAAGTCAATTGAGAAAATACATACTTTCAAGGCGTAAATAAAAACTATTTGGGCAAGTGATGTAGTTTGCCGAACTCAGCATAAACCTGAAAAAATAGCGATATGATTTTAACACGGGTAAAAATTTACAAATAAAACCCGAAGTTAGAATTTTTTTTCTCTAAATTTCCGTGTTAGCTTAATTCTCCATTGCTCTGTTTAGAAAAAAAATTTCGCAAAATTCGCAAAACAAGTCGTAAAAATCACAGTGGGTTGGTATCAGGCATAGTGTATGAATAATGAGTCTACAAATCAAGAGCGGAAAATGACAATTTCGGAAAATTCACATAGTTCATCCAGGTGTATGTATCAGGGGCAAAAATGGTTGGTAGAAGAACGCGATGCTTGTGGTGTGGGCTTTATTGCCCATCGTCGAAATCAAGCTAGCCATGAAATTATCGAAAAAGCTTTATCAGCTTTAACCTGTTTGGAACACCGTGGTGGTTGCAGTGCCGATCGCGATTCTGGGGATGGTGCAGGTGTTTTGACTGCGATTCCTTGGCAGTTGTTCCAACAGTCTTTACTGTTAAATAAATCACATACACTTATCGCCCAAAATATAGATTTTTCTAATAATGGTAAAAATGCAATTGGGGTACTTTTTTTACCACAAGATGCTCATTTGGCGGAGAAAATACGTAACGAATTTGAACGGGTAGCATCAGAAGAAAAATTAACTGTGCTGGGCTGGCGAGAAGTTCCGGTGAATCCCAATGTATTGGGCGTGCAGGCAAGGGAAAATCTGCCTTTGATGCAGCAAGTATTATTGGTGTCGGAAGATAAAAGCGGTGATGAGCTAGAGCGAATCTTATACTTAGTTCGCCGTCGTCTAGTGAAAGCGGTAAAAAATATTTATCCAGACTTTTACGTTGCTTCCTTGTCGAGTCGGACGATTGTTTATAAAGGCATGGTGCGATCGGCTGTGCTGGGGGATTTTTATGACGACCTCAAAAACCCAGCTTTTACTAGTGCTTTTGCGGTTTACCACCGTCGTTTTAGTACTAACACCATGCCCAAATGGCACTTAGCCCAGCCAATGCGGCTATTGGGTCACAATGGCGAAATTAATACTTTACTGGGTAACATTAACTGGATGACAGCGCGCGAATCCAGCTTGAATCATCCAATTTGGGAAAATCGCTTCGACGAACTCAAACCATTTGTCCAAATTGATAACAGCGACTCAGCAACCTTAGATAATGTTTTTGAGGTGATGGTGCGATCGGGACGCAGCCCTTTGGAAGCCTTAGCGATTATGGTTCCGGAAGCCTATAACAACCAGCCAGAACTACGTAATTACCCTGAGATTGTAGATTTCTACGAATATTACAGTGGGATGCAGGAAGCTTGGGATGGTCCAGCATTGTTAGTATTTAGCGATGGGCAAAAAGTGGGAGCAACCCTCGATCGCAATGGCTTAAGACCTGCTCGATATTTTATCACCAAAGATGATTACATTGTTGTCGCATCGGAAGCTGGTGTAGTAGAATTCCCAGAAGAAGATATTATTGAGAAAGGTCGCTTGGGTCCAGGAGAAATGATTGCCGTTGACCTGGAAACCTCGGAAATATTGAAGAATTGGGAAATCAAGCAGCGTATTGCCAAGCAACATCCCTACGGAGAATGGTTGCGGAAACACCGTCAAGAATTGACGTTATTGGTTAATGGTAATAGTAGTAACGGGAATGGGAATGGGAATGGGAATAGCAACGGCAACGGTAACGGTCATTTACCATCGATCGCTGGTCATGCCTTAAACGGCAAAGGACAAATAGTTAAGGACAAACAGCCAGTAAACATCGACCGTCAAAACCTACTACGTCAACAGACAGCCTTCGGCTACAGTAGCGAAGATGTGGAAATGGTAATCCAACCGATGGCACAGGATGGTAAAGAAGCCACATTCTGCATGGGTGATGATATTCCCTTGGCAGTGTTATCGGAAAAACCGCACCTATTGTACGACTATTTCAAACAACGGTTCGCCCAGGTGACAAACCCAGCGATTGACCCGTTACGAGAAAGTTTAGTCATGTCGCTGAAGGTTGAACTAGGTGAAAAGGGTAATTTACTCGATCCCAAACCCGAATATGCACGACGACTAAAGTTGGATTCACCCGTTTTACTTAACAATGAATTAACAGCGATCGCAAATTCATCGTTTAAAACCCAAGAATTATCCACCCTATTCGCAATTTCCTCCGGTCCAGATGGCTTAAAAGCTGCTGTCGAAGCATTACAAATCAAAGCCGCAGAGGCAATCCGGGCAGGGGCAGAAATTTTGGTGTTAAGTGACAGAAATAACGCAGGTATCAGCGCGGAAAATACTTGTATTCCCCCATTACTTGCAGTTGGTGCAGTTCACCACCACCTGATTCGGCAAGGGCTGAGAACCCAGGCATCCTTAGTCATTGATACTGCACAGTGCTGGAGTACGCACCACTTTGCTTGTTTGATTGGCTACGGGGCTGCTGCGGTTTGTCCTTATATGGCATTGGCAACGGTTGAGGATTGGTGGGCTGACCCGAAAACCCAGCAATTTATGGAACGGGGAAAAATTGCTGCCATGAGTTTGGAGAAAGCCCAAAAGAATTACCGTAAGGCAATCGAAGCTGGTTTACTCAAGATTCTCTCAAAGATGGGTATTTCCCTGCTTTCCAGCTACCAAGCTGCCCAAATCTTTGAAGCTATTGGCATTGGTGCAGATTTATTAGAATTAGGGTTCCAAGGTACTACTTCTCGCGTTAGCGGTTTGAGTGTTCGCGAACTTGCTCAGGAAGTATTATCCTTCCACTGCAAAGCATTCCCCGAAATCACCATCAAAAAGTTGGAAAACTTGGGCTTTGTTCAGTATCGTCCCGGTGGCGAGTACCATATGAACAGCCCCGAATTAGCGAAAGCGCTGCACAAAGCTGTTGATGGCAAGCAATACGACCATTACGAAGTTTATCAGCAACACCTGCAAAACCGACCAGTAACTGCATTACGGGATTTACTCGACTTTACTAGCGATCGCAATCCAATTCCCATCGAAGAAGTCGAATCTGTCAGCGAAATCGTCAAGCGGTTCTGTACTGGAGGGATGTCGCTAGGTGCGCTCTCGCGGGAAGCCCATGAAACCCTCGCGATCGCCATGAATCGGATTGGTGGTAAATCCAATTCTGGGGAAGGTGGGGAAGACCCAGTACGCTACAAAATTGTCGATGATGTTCGAGATGGGCGATCGCAAATCCTCCCCCACCTGAAAGGGTTACGGAATGGGGACACTGCAATGAGTTCCATCAAACAAGTCGCATCGGGACGGTTTGGAGTCACACCCGAATACTTGATGAGTGCCAAGCAAATCGAAATTAAAATTGCTCAAGGTGCAAAACCAGGTGAAGGTGGACAATTACCAGGTCCGAAGGTTAGTCCCTATATCGCCATGTTACGGCGTTCCAAACCCGGTGTCACCTTGATTTCACCACCCCCGCACCACGATATTTACTCAATTGAAGATTTGGCACAGCTAATTTTCGATCTGCACCAAATCAACCCGAAAGCACAGGTTTCGGTGAAATTAGTTGCGGAAATTGGGATTGGTACGATCGCTGCTGGGGTTGCGAAAGCTAACGCTGATATTATTCAAGTCTCCGGACATGATGGTGGAACAGGTGCATCTCCCTTGAGTTCGATTAAACACGCTGGTTCACCGTGGGAACTCGGATTGACAGAAGTGCATCGTGTCCTGATGGAAAATCAACTGCGAGACAGGGTAATTCTCCGGGTTGATGGTGGTTTGAAGAGTGGTTGGGACGTATTAATGGGTGCATTAATGGGTGCTGAAGAATACGGCTTTGGTTCCATTGCCATGATTGCCGAAGGGTGTATAATGGCGCGGATTTGCCATACAAATAATTGCCCGGTGGGTGTGGCTTCCCAAAAAGCAGAACTGCGAAAACGGTTTAATGGAATGCCCGAACATGTGGTGAATTTCTTCTACTTTGTCGCTGAAGAAGTTCGCAGTTTGCTAGCACGTTTGGGTTATCGTTCGTTAATTGAAGTTGTCGGACGTGCGGATTTGTTGACAACCCGTGCAGGTAGAAATTTGACAAAAACAGAGGCACTCAACCTCGATTGTTTGTTAAAGCTTCCCGATACCCGCGAAAACCGGACTTGGTTACAACATGAAGTTGTCCACAGCAACGGTGCAGTTCTAGATGACCAATTACTTGCCGATGCAGATATTCAAGCCGCAATTAGCAACCAATCGAGTGTCACCAAGAGTATTAAAATAGTCAACACCGATCGCACGGTTGGAGCCAGATTAGCAGGGGCGATCGCATCTAAATACGGCGATAATGGTTTTGGCGGACAAATTAACCTCCACTTCAATGGCAGCGTCGGACAGAGCTTTGGTGCGTTTAATCTACCGGGGATGATTCTGACCCTCGAAGGTGAAGCAAACGACTATGTTGGCAAAGGGATGAACGGTGGTGAAATCATCATCAAACCCCATGCTGCGGCTATCTACGACCCTGCACAAAATGTAATTATTGGCAATACCTGTTTGTATGGGGCGACAGGTGGATACTTGTATGCCAATGGGTTAGCGGGGGAGCGTTTTGCAGTTCGCAACTCCAAAGCCACGGCAGTTATCGAAGGTGCGGGAGACCATTGCTGCGAATACATGACAGGTGGTGTAGTCGTCGTTCTGGGTAAAGTTGGACGTAACGTCGCTGCTGGGATGACAGGAGGGCTGGGATACTTCTTGGATGAGAATGGCGGCTTTTCCGAATTAGTCAATCCAGAAATCGTCAAAATTCAACGAGTCAATACCCCAGCCGGAGAAAAACAACTCCAAGAATTAATTCGCATACATTGCGATCGCACGGGTTCACCAAAAGCGAAAATGATTTTGGAAAATTGGCAAGAATACCTACCCCAATTCTGGCAAGTTGTCCCACCATCAGAAGCCGATGGTCCCGAAGCCAATCCCCAGTATGAAAAGCAATTGAGTCCTGTGTAATTCCACGTAGGGGCGTAGCTTACTTCTCTGCGGAAGTACGCTACGCCCTTTTAAGATAATACGGTTGAGTTAATGAAAACCAAGACTTGGGAGAAGTTGGGGGGAAGACTTTCTTCCCCCAAACTGAGTCGCAAGCGACACGCTGCGCGAACGGTGTGGATTCTCCCCCAAACCCCCTGCACAAAAGCACGATTATTTTATTGTTTAGTTTTAATAGAAAAGTTTATTTTGTTTCCTACAAACAAATCCAAATTGAGATTTTGATTATGAGCGATCGCTCGGACATTTAGGAACTGCATTACCAGCAGATGGAGTTGCATTTGCCGCGATCGCAACCAGAGCAATACCACCATCGGCAGTTTTTACCAAACCCTGTGCCTCAATAATTTGGGGAGTAGAGGAAGATCTATTTTCTTGTCTTTCTTGTCTCTCTTGCCCTTCCCTTCTTCCCCCATCATCCAAAATCGCTAGCGGAATACGTGCTGTACCAGTTAATGGTTCCAGAGGACTAGGTGGTAAACTACCGCGTCCAGTGATGATAAAACGAGGCATATTTGCCACTTCTTCCGGGGTTCTGGGACAAAGTTGACTCAATTGGGTAGTTGCGTCTACTACTTCATTTGGTAATTCGATTATTCCCTTTGTGGGGTCAATGTCAGGGATATTAATTTCTGTGGTTCCACTTAAGGAAGGATTCGCACCTGTAGCAGTAATATCGCTTTCTGGCGTGGGAAAACTACGGGCTTGCGTACCAAAGATGCCTTGAGAAGTGATTTTGACTCGACCACCGCGAGAGTCAGTAGAATTGGCGCTAATATCGCTATTTTCAAAGGCTGCTAATACATCAGCATTGATATTAATGTTACCACCGATGACATTTGCACCTGTAGCATTGGTGGTGATATTGCTGTTGCGACGCATGATTAAAGCGTTGGTGTTGAGATTAATTGTTGCTTGTTCTTTGTTAGGGTCTTTGTTAGGGCTGCGAGTGTTAGCGTTGAGAGAGGCTTTGTTGTTTAGACGGATAGTGTCAGCGTTGATGGTCATAGTACCTGCATTACCTATTCCCTCACTGGTGCTACTGATAAATCCACCATTGCTACATTCAAAAGTGGAGTTTGAATTGTTAAACTTCCAGCGTTGCCCGTACTTCTTTCAGATGCAGAAGCTGTTATTTTGCTAGTTCGTTGTCTTTCCAACGCGCCTGTAGATATACCACTAACATTTATAGACTCACTAGCAAGAATAGAAATTTTTCCTGCATTACCAATTCCTGTAGTTTCAGCAAAAATTTCTGCACCATCTCTGAGGCTTAATTTTCCTGTTTGAATCGTTAAGTTTCCACCATTACCTTGAGGTGGTCTGCCATTGCGAAAGTCTATAATACCTGCTTCAGTTCGTCCATCTGTTTGAACACCAGCAAAAACACCCGTACTGAAAAAGTTCTGTTGTTCTGTTTCAAATAAATCTATTTCATCAGCACGAATAAACACATTACCAGCATCTCCATCACCAAAGGTTGCAGCTTGAATTTTGCTCCCATCGCTGACACTCAAGCGTCTAGTTTCGACACTTAAGTTACCTCCTCGACCTTTACCAAATGCGTCTATTTGAGCGAATAAACCACCAGGAAAACCAACTGAACCTTCTGAACTATTATCACCTTCACGTTTATAAATTTGTCCGCTTAACTCCACAGAATCTGTAGCGATGATTTTAAAATTACCAGCATTCCCTTCGCCAAATGTGGATGGTCCAATCTGTGAATTTCTAACGATTAATCTTCCAGTTTTAATTGTTATATCTCCAGAATTACCAGTTGCATCTTCTAGAACATTAGAAGCTAAACGACTATCACCCAGGATTTCTACTAAATCTCTGGCTTCAATTGTAATATTTCCCCCGTTTCCTTGACCCAAAGTGCTAGCACTAATTCCCGATCTATTTGCAATATTTAAAGAACCAGTAGTAATGTCAATATTTCCGGCATTACCAACAGCATCAGAACTTTCAGCACTGTTAAAAATGTATGACGCTGAATCGAGAGAAATAGCATTAAGGGCTGTTATTGAGATATTTCCAGAGTTGCCTGTGCCATATGTACTAGAATTGATTATGCTACCATTTTTTATCAACAAGTTTCCAGTTTGAATATTGACATTTCCACCCCTACCTTCAGCACCGGAAGCTAAAAATGAACTTATTTCCCCACTATCTTGAATAAAAAGATTGCCAGCTTTAATATTGACATCTCCACCAGTTCCTACGACACCAGAACCTAAACTTGCAAAAATTCCGCTCTCTTCTCCTGAGATTGTAAATGCATCACGAACATTTATATTCGCTGTACCTCCAGTAGCTTTTTTACCTTGAAGCGCATCTGATGCATTACTAACATAGATTCCTAACGTTCCGCCATTATTTAAGGATAAAGAACCAGATGTGATACTAACAGTACCTCCATTGCCAATAGCATCTTCACCTACAACACTAAATAAACCACTTTCATTGCCATTGCTATCTGTTCCATCAAAAGTAACTGCATCTTTTGCTGTAATATTTATATTTCCTGCATTTCCTTGTCCACGGCTAAAGGAGTTAATTTGAGCGCCATCTTTTAAGAATAGATTTCCAGCTTGAATATTGATATCTCCACTTCTTCCTATCGCACCAGCGCCTAAACTTCCAACTATTTTGCTATTCGTACCGGAAATTGTAAATGTATCGCGCACGTTGATATTTACCTTACCACCAATACCTTGTCCTCCTCGAAGTATATTGGTTTTTCCATCCACTCCAACTCCCAGTTGTGCGCCATTGGTTAAAAAGAATGAACCAGCAGTAATATCAATATCACCACCATTACCCACTGCACCAGCATCCACATCGCTAAGTATGCTTGTGTACGCAATGCTATTTTTGTTGTCGAATAACTGGAATCCATCTACAGTGACAGTATCCTTAGCTTGAATTGTGATATCACCAGCATTTCCTTGTCCACGAGTAGAAGAACTTACTTGACCACCATTAGTCAGCAAAAGTGAACCAGTGATGATGTCGATTTTTCCTGCATTACCAATAGCTTCATCAAGAACTAAGTTGGTAATAATACTTTTATCTAGAGAAATACCATTGCGAGATGTGATGAATATATCACCAGCATTTCCGTTCCCATCAGTAAAAGTAGTAATTGTCCCACCATCTCTAATAAAAATATTTCCAGCATGAATTTTAATATCTCCACCTCTTCCTATGGTTCCATTGTCCAAAGCTCCAGATATCTCACTATTTGACCCAGAAATTGTCAAAGCTTCACGCACGTTGATATTTACATTACCAGCAATACCTTGCCCACCAGAAAGCACATCAGTTTTCTTGTCTATACCAACTAATATTTTTCCACCATTAGTTAGAGATAGGGAGCTACCGGAGATATCAATATTACCACCATTGCCAACTGCACCAGCTTCCACGCTACTAATTAAAGCTGTAAACAAACTACTTTTCTCGTTAAAAGGCAGGAAGCCATCTAAAGTAACTGCATCCCTTGCCTGAATTTTTATATCTGCTGCATTACCTTTTCCACGAGTAGACGTAGCTATCTGAGAGCCATTTCTTAAGGATAGCGAGCCTGTTGTCATGTCGATTTTTCCCGCGTTTCCTACTGCGTTGCTACCAACTCCGCTTGATAATATTCCTACCCCATCAAAAGAGATTGTATCCTTAGCTTGAATAGTTATATTTCCCGCATTTCCTCGTCCGCTAGTGAAGGAATTAATTTGAGCGCCACCTGTTACCTCAAGAGAGCCAGTTTTAATAGAGATATTGCCAGCATTGCCTATTGCTTGAGATTGTACAGAGTTGAAAATTAGGCTATCGGTTCCTGCAAGATTGATTTGCCCTATTGCATCGACTGTAATATCCCCTGCTTGAGTGCTAGCATTTCCCAAACCTTCTCCAATTCCCCCAAAAAGCTCGCTACCATTTAAAATATTCAAATTTCGAGCATTTACAGTAATACTGCCACCACCATTACCAGGAACACGAACGATCGCTCTATTATTCAGCAACACATCTCCCCGTTGTACACCTTCGGGAAAACTCAAACTAAAATTATCCCCATTCGTTTGAATTCCAATGCTTCCAGGTTCCGTCAAACCTCCTAATTCTATGTGTCCACCATTCGCGATCGCCCATCCTCCATCCATGCTGACATTACCACCCACTAGCAGCAAACTTTTACCATCGGGAACCCGCAATCCTAATACATCGACACCCGCAGGGTCTTTTCCTGCTGGTGCAATTGAATTATTCTGAATCGCTGCATTTTGACTAATCTG
>JAAUPE010000156.1 GCA_012034595.1 Calothrix sp. CSU_2_0
CTGATTACCTGATTACTGACTACTGATTACTGATTACTGATTACTGATTCCTGATTCCTGTACTACTGACTACTGATTCCTGATTCCTGACTACTGATTCCTGATTCCTGACTACTGACTACTGACTACATCAAAAAATATTTAATGATTCTGTAACATTGCTATATATTCAAGAAACGAAAAACCGCTATTCTATTTATACTTAATTTTATTTAAGCGGTGTATATACGTTTATCTGTATATATTTACCGCTTCATGCGTGAGTGGCTGAAGGATGAAATATTGGAGAGCTTTGGTAGCAGTCTGCGGGTTGTTGCTGTATAGTTGTTTATTTATTTTTTTTAGTGTGAATTCTGCTGTTGCAAGTCAATTGGAGATACAAGAAATTGGATTGAAACCAGTTATTGAAAACATTGCGATCGCGGATACAAAATTTATTGAGATAAAGGAAGGTTTGCGACGATATCAGGAGTTAATTAAAGATAGTCGCAAGTTGGAGGGGTTATTTAATGTTTATCAGGATGTAGAGGGGGAAGGGGTGTTTCTGGAAGTTAAACCGGAACAACTCAACCAAAGTTATCTTGCGACAACGACTTTAGAATCTGGGATTGGTGAAAGTGGAATTTATAGTGGACTTCCTTTGCAAGATTTTTTGTTTTACTTTCAACCTGTGAAAAATCGTTTGCAATTTGTTGTTAAAAATGTCAAATTCCGCACAGACAATAATGCTCCGGAAATGCTTTCTATCAAGCGATCGTTTAGCGATTCGGTGCTGTATTCATTGGAAATTGTTGGTGTTGAACCTCATAGTAAAAATATTTTGGTGAATTTAAATGAATTATTAATGCAGGATTTTCCTGGGTTAACTTCGCTGTTGAAATATTCGCTTCACTCTGATTATCAGTTAGACCCTAATAAGTCGTATTTGAGTAAAATTAATAGTTTTCCATTAAATGTCGAAATTGACTCAAATTATGGTTTTTCTGCTCAAGAAGGAGCAACGTTTTTAGAAACTTTACCAGATAGTCGAGCTATAAGTTTAGCGGTACATTACAGTTTTTCACAATTACCAGAAAATCAGCTAGAAAATAAATTAAAAGCTAGCAATTATATTCCTAGACTTGCTGATGATAGGGTTGGATATTTTATTACTGCATTTCAGGATTTTTCGAGTCAAAACAAAGATGATGTTTTTGTCCGTTATATAAATCGCTGGCATTTGGAACCAGTAAATTCAGAATTAGCCATATCTCCACCTAAAAAACAAATTATTTTCTGGATTGAAAATGCTGTTCCTTTAGAATATCGGAATGCGATTCGAGAAGGTATTTTGATGTGGAATCAAGCATTTATAAAAGCTGGGTTTGAGAATGCGATCGCAGTTCGACAAATGCCAGATAATGCTGATTGGCATCCTGCCGATGTCCGCTATAATACGATTCGCTGGTTTAATTCTCTTGATGCTGGATTTGCACGTGGACCAACTAGAGTTAATCCGTTGACGGGGGAAATTTTAGATGCTGATATTATTATTGATGCGGGAATGGTGCGTTCGATTGAATCAGAATATCGCGCTTTAATTGGGGGAAATTCTGTTGCTTTACAAGAAGGTTTTTTAAATAATCAAAGTTATTCCTGTCAAGAAAATACAGCACAAAGGTTTTTAAAAACTAACTTAGAAACCAACTTCAAAATCAATAATTCTTCTAATCAATCATTGAATAATGACTCTTGCTATGGTGCTGATTTATCTTTTCAAGCTTCGATGGGAGCATTAGCTTCATCACTCCTACAAAATGAGACACCAACTAATGATAAGACTCATCAATATATCCATGAATATTTACGGTATCTTGTCGCTCATGAAGTTGGACATACTTTAGGATTGCGCCATAATTTCCACGGCAGTACAATGTTAACACCACAGCAATTAAATAACCCAGAAATTACCCATACAAAAGGATTAGTCGGTTCAATTATGGATTATTTACCCGTAAATATTGCACCGCAGGGAATACAGCAAGGTGATTATTTTCCCACGGTTATTGGTCCTTACGACGAATGGGCAATTACTTATGGTTATAAATACGGTTCTAAGCAAACTCCCCCCTATCATCCCATTAATCCTACCGAAGAAAAGAATTTTTTAGAACAAATTGCGATCGCATCTCCCGAACCAGAATTATCTTATGCAACGGATGAAGATATTCGGGATATCAATCCATTAGCGAATGTTTGGGATATGAGTAGTAATGTTTTGCTGTATTCGCAATGGCAGTTAGATAATGCTCGGTTGATGTGGGAAAGGTTAAATAAGAGCTATCCTTTGCAAGGTGACAGTTATGGTAATTTGCGCGTACTATTTAATCGGGTTTTTAGATACTACGATCGCAATGCATCTCTACTAGTAAAGTATATTGGTGGGCAGTCTTTTACACGAAATCATACAAGCGAAAATACTCAATATAGTTTTGTTCCAGTTTCTAAATTAGAGCAAGAAACAGCATTAGGGAAATTGGTTGATTATGTTTTTGCGGAAGATGCATTTAATTTTTCACCACAATTACTCAATCAATTAGCACCTTCGAGATGGCAGCATTGGGGAAATTATATACCCATATCTCGGCTCGATTATCCCATACATGGGCGTATCTTTGAGATGCAAAGCCAAATATTGCGATCGCTTTTTGCGGGGGAACGTTTGAGTCGGTTACTCGATATTGAGTTGAAGACGACGTTTGATAATGCGTTGACTATTCCCGAACTCTTTAATACTCTACAAAGTGGTATTTGGAGTGAAGTTTTAATTGTTAGTAAGGAGAAACCGCAATCAATTTCTAGTATTCGTCGTGCAATTCAACGCGAACATCTAAATATTTTACTAGAAATGGTTTTGCGAAAAGTGGAAGTTCCTGAAGATGGACGTACAATTGCCTGGTATGAACTGCGTCAACTCAAAAAAGCAATTTATAGTACTTTGAGAAAGTCTAAAAATCTCGATTTATATACCCTCGCACATTTAGAAGAAAGTAATTCCCGGATTACTAAAGCACTCAATGCAGAATTGCGATCGGATTAATTTCAATACAGTCCAGTATTGTTTTCTAAACCCCAGTTAGCAACGCACCAATCCTTAATAATTTGATGCGTTATGTTCCATTCTCTCTGCGTCCTCTGCGTCTCGGCGGTTTAAAATATTGAATAGTTTAGTCTTAACTGAACTTCTGACTTCTGTACTCCTATAGCTTGCTACTTACAGAAGCCACTACGTGTCTACCGCTACGGGGTATTCTGACTTCTGCTGTATATTTATAATTTATCTGTGATAGGTAATTTTTATTTTTTATAGATATTGCAACCTGCTGTAATTCATTTCATTAATAAACTTTTAAAAAATCGAACAACTTTAACCAAGCATTCTTCTAGCCATAGCAACGAAATATCCAACCATTCGAGAATGACTTCTAATGGATGCTTGTCATAGCTAACAGTACTAGCTTTAATTTCAATAAAATCAACCTGTTCCCGATCTGAAATTGCTTGTTTTTGATTTTTACCTTCAACAATATCAACTTGAGAAACTTCCGAAATACCAGTTGGAGAAACAGCTAATTTTCGAGATTTATTTTGTGATAAAGTTTGACTTGATTTTTTAGTAGTTGCTAAGTTTCCACCTGTTTGATATTGGTTTAGTAACTTTTGCTTTTTCGATTTGCCAGGTAAACGTGGATTTTCAAGTTTATTTGAGATTTGATTATCTAAATTATCTATTGAATCTTCTTCATCACTTTCAAAAATAACATCTTCTCCAAATAAATCATCAAATGTCAACCAAGGGTCATTTATCTGCTTTTCTCGAATTAATCTTTGATTCCTCCGAGAACTAGATAAAGCTGTGAATTTACGACTTTGATTAAGACTTTTTCCTGGTGTGTGATGACGAGATAATTTATTCCCAAAAGAATTATCTAATTCATTTGAGTCATAAAAAAAGTAATTTATAGCTTGCCTAATTAAATCTTTAATTCGGAAATCTACAGCTTTTTGCTCATAATTATCCATATTAGACACATCTACATTTGCATTTTGATTTGAAGTAATCTCATTCCCATAGATAAAAACTTGAAAACTACTTTGAATAACTTCGACTAACTTCAAACCCTGATTTTTCACCTTTAAAGCAGCACGAGAAACTGGAACTAAAGCCTTGAATTCTAAATTAGCAACAGTCGCATCTATTAACTCCAGCGAAACTAGTTTACTTTCACTTCTTACTTTTACTATTTCCGCCAAAGCTTCCCTATTCCCAGTAGTTATCTTTTTTAACAAGCGGTCAATTTCCGGAAATAAATTCCGACTTTCACCTACCTTAATCACTTGCCAAGAATGGGAATATTCAGCAATTTCATTAATAATCTTATCTTGTACTCGCACTTGTTGCTCTGACGTTAAAATATCCATAATCTGATTATTTTCACCAACAAGAACCAATTGGCGATTTTCCAAACTAGTTGCAATTCCCCGAACTGAAATTTCGCTAAGATTCTGAAATTTAATTAATTTATCTAACTCTAATTGTCGAGAAGGTAAATTCTTGACCGTTTCTAACACCCGAATAATTGGAACATTCGGGTTGAGACTAAATTCTGCATCATCGACATTCCCACCTAAAAACGACCGTTTGTTAGGTTCACTTCCTGAAAATTGCTTACCCGAAGATTCCACAGCTTTTTGAATTAGTACAAACACCGGATAAACAATTGCTTGTACAGACCAACTTGCCGTCACTTTGACCTGTCGCAAAGCACGTCCAACGCGATCGCTCAATTTTTGCGATCGACGATGAAGGAAATTGAACAATCTACTTTGATAACGTCCAGAGGCAAAAGGCATAATTGATTTTGGATTTTGGATTTTGGATTTCGGATTTCGGATTTTGGATTTTGGATTTCGGATTTCGGATTTCGGATTTTGGATTTTGGATTTTGGATTTTGGATTTTGGATTTTGGTAGAGACGTTCCGGTGGAACGTCTTTTCTTTAAAATATTTTAAATTTTGAATTTTGGATTGATTTAGAGTTTGCCATGCTAACAAAACTACAATCAACTTAAATAAACACACGGTACACTGACATTTATCAATTGGATTTAGTCTTAACCATTGACTATGAGCCAGTAACCCAAAAATCATGACTGAGAACGAAAATATATTAACCGAAATATGACATCTTTTATATCTACACCCAACACTGAATCTATCACCGCAGCAATAGAGCAACTGCGATCGCACTGCCAAGTCGATATTCAAACTACTTGGCGATATTCAGAAGTTGATTTTACCCCCGACGAAGTTTTTACTTCAGATATATCAAGCTGGGAATGCGCTGTCATCAACGAAAAAGGACATATCCCCAGAGACAAAGGACGCAATATTTTATGGCTAGCACAAACTATTGTAGTACCTAAAAATTTACATCAAAGTTACCCACTACAAGATTTATCATTGCGCTTGGCTCTCGTTTGGTGGGCAGATGCAGCACAAGTATATGTAAATAGTACAATTGCCGCAGCCGGAGATTTGTTCGATTTTTCCCCACGAGTACTACTTGCCAATGCTGTGACTCCAGGAGATAAATTTACTGTCGCAGTGCGGTTAGTAACTCCAGCACACGATAATGGAGCATTGATGCGATCGCGTCTTCTCTACGAAAACACCAATCATAATTCCCTCGATGCTGGCTTTATTGCTGATGAGATTGCTGTAATTCAACTGTATTTAGAGACTTTTGCACCGGAAAATTTGCCGATTTTAGCCTCTTCTCTAGAAGGAATAACGAACCACACAACCACAGTAAACCTAGAACTATTCCAACAAACATTAACAAACCTCTATCAACAAAATTGGAAAAATACCAAAATCTTCTTACTAGGACATGCACACCTAGATATGGCTTGGTTGTGGCAAGTTGAAGAAACTTGGAAAGCAGCACAAAATACCTTTGAATCAGTTTTAAAGCTCCAAGAAGACTTCCCAGAATTAACTTTCTGCCATTCCACACCAGCTTTATATGAATGGATTGAACAAAATCGTCCCGACTTATTCGCGAAAATTCAAGCTAAAGTTAAAGCTGGAAAATGGGAAGTTCTCGGTGGTTTCTGGATCGAACCTGATTTAAATTTGATTTCCGGCGAATCCATAGTGCGACAATTACTTTACGGACAACGCTACACCCAAGCAAAATTTGGTAAAATCTCACCTATTGTTTGGGTTCTCGATACCTTTGGTTTCTGTTGGACTTTACCCCAATTTATGCAGCAAGCTGGAATCGAATACTTTGTCACCCAAAAACTACGCTGGAACGACACAAATAAATTTCCCCACGGCGCTTTTTGGTGGCAATCTCCCGATGGCAGTCAAATATTTAGTTACATGTCAGCGCTTATCGGTGAAGGTATCGAACCCGTGAAAATGGCTGCATATGCTGGCGAATGGCAAACCCAAACTAATATCCCCGATGCACTTTGGCTTCCCGGTGTCGGCGACCACGGCGGTGGACCTACCCGTGATATGCTGGAAATTGCAGAACGTTGGCAAAAATCTCAGTTTTTCCCAGAATTAGAATTTACTACAGCAGAAAATTATTTACGCCATATTCAACAAATTGGGGAAGGGGAATTAGGGAAAGATACAGAAACAGCAGAATTAGATAATATTTCTTCTTCCCACTCCTTGTACAGACGACCCGCCGGGTCGTCTCTACTTCCAACCTGGAATGACGAACTTTATCTAGAATTTCATCGTGGTTGCTTTACCACCCACGGCGACCAAAAACGCTGGAATCGAAAATGTGAAAATCTTTTATATGAGGCGGAATTATTCGCAACTTGGGCAAAAATTGCCTGTGACTTAGAATATCCCCACTCAGAACTCGAAAAATCCTGGAAAAAACTCCTATTTAACCAATTTCACGATATTTTACCCGGTTCCTCCATTACAGAAGTTTATACCGACGCATTCCCAGAATGGCAGGAAATTCAAACCACCGGAACCCGAATCTTACAAAACTCACTCCACGCGATCGCGGAGCAATTCCTTCGGAATATCGCTTTCAACTCCAAAAAATCCCTTCCAAAACCACCCCAACCCGACGCAAAACCAATTTTCGTCTTCAATTCCCTCAACTGGAAACGCTCCCAAGTCATCACCATCGACCTACCCGATGCGATCGCTCACTATTCCATATGTACCACTGACGGAAAACTAATACCTTCTCAACTCAGTAAACAGTCGAAACTCCTATTCCTGGCTGAAAATATTCCAGCAATTGGGTATAAAATATTTTGGCTTTGTCCGAAAAAACTAGAAAAATCCAATAGGGTAGCCCAGATTAACGATACCATTTTACTGCAAAAAAATCAAATAACATTAACTCCCGAAAATATTGCCTTAGAGAACAAATTTTTGCGAGTAATCGTAGACAAAAAACAGGAGATTTAACTAGTATATTTGACCGAATTAATCATAAAGAAATACTCAATGGAAACGGAAACCAACTCCAAGCATTTGTAGATAGCGGTCAATATTGGGATGCATGGAATATAGACCCAAATTACGCTCAACATCCCCTTCCCCCAACAGAACTAAAATCAATCGAAGTTCTAGAACAAGGAGAAATTCAAACCAGCCTGCGAGTCATTCGGCAAATCGGGCGTTCGCAAAGCGACTCCTGCGGAGTATCGCAATTCCAGCAAGACTACATCCTCGAAACAGATTCCCCCCTCCTAAAAATCGTCACAAAAGTAGACTGGCAAGAACGTCACGTCATGGTCAAAGCAGCCTTTCCCCTAACGATAGAATCCGACTTCGCCACCTACGAAATCCCCTGCGGAGCCATTCGCCGCACCACCAAACCCCAAACCTCTGAGGAAAAAGCGAAATGGGAAGTACCAGCATTAAGATGGGCAGACATAACAGAAAATGGGGAAGAAAACAACCTTGGAGAGAGCGAAAATCATCAACAATATGGAGTTAGTTTACTCAATGACTGTAAATACGGCTACGATGCAACACCAAACCAACTGCGATTAACATTGCTGCGAGGAACAGAATACCCCGATTCCGAAGCCGATAAAGGTATTCATGAATTTACTTACGCCCTTTATCCCCATGCAGGTAGCTGGGAAGAAGCGCAA
Source organism: Calothrix sp. CSU_2_0 (assembly GCA_012034595.1). Classification (GTDB taxonomy): domain Bacteria; phylum Cyanobacteriota; class Cyanobacteriia; order Cyanobacteriales; family Nostocaceae; genus Brunnivagina. The sequence goes on from JAAUPE010000156.1 coordinate 8,194, forward strand.
ACAGTACGGCGAGGATACGAATTAAACCTACCGCTACAGGTATTAATTTATGAAAATTGGGAAAATCCCGATAATTCAAAAGATACTTCCAAATATAATTCCAAATATAATCCAAAACCAGATGCGATCGCACTTGGCGCGGCGAGCGAAAGCATCGAAACACCCAACCCCACCCAAGACAGCTTTAGTTTATTCAATCCATCCGCCGAAAACTTAGTATTAATGGCATTTAAACCAGCCGAAGACGACCCAGAAGCCATCATTATCAGGTGTTATGAATGTCATGGCAAAACCGCCGAAATGCATCTTCAAAGTAATTTCGGTTACACCTTAGAAACACCAGTAGATTTACTCGAACGCCCTATTTCCACATCTTCATTCTCATCTAATCAACAAAACTTTACAATTCAGCCTTGGAAAGTCGTTAGTTTTAAAGTGATTAGGAATAGGGAATAGGGCATTAGGGATTAAGGATTAACCCTAACCGAGTATTTAGTCTTCATGGTCATCAAAAGGGTCTGCGAGTTGCTTGGAAGGAGGACCAAACGACAAATAGATAGACATTGCGGTTACAGCAACGACTACAACGCTTACAGAGATAATCATCACGCTTGCTGGTTCCAAATTACTAAGAGATGTTGCGAGTTCCATATTTAACTGATGTTTCATGAGTGCTATTCTTATAGAATATTACAGAAAATTAAAACTGGTTCGGCAATAAATATTAGGTGAACTATGGCACAACGGACACGGTTGGGAGATATTCTCAGACCTTTAAATTCAGAATATGGTAAAGTGGCTCCTGGCTGGGGTACAACACCCCTCATGGCTGTCTTTATGGGGCTGTTTTTCGTTTTCTTGCTAATCATCCTGCAAGTCTATAACAAGAGCATCGTGATTGAAGATGTATTAGTTGATTGGCGTAGTTTAGGCGGTTAACTCAAATACACCCAGAATGCTTGTTTGCCAATCTATACTGGGACTGCGATCTGTTCAAAACTTAACTTAAATAGAACCCCTCTCCTCGTTAAGCATAGCGGGGAGAAGATGAACAACTTAATTAGTGCTAAAAAATTAGAGATTTTAGCCGTCTTGAGTATAACTTTAACCCGGCAAAACCGGGTTTTTTGATTGATGAGTATTTGGTGGAGATTAAATTTGTGGTGAATTGTGCGATCGCCTTTTAGAAAAACGCAGTCAACATGTATCTGGACATGTATCTGGCTTTCTTTAAATCCAGAAGCCGGATTTCTCCCCAAACAAAAAAATTCTCAATCAGCTAAAATTACCTTACTCGTTTTCCGACTTTTTTATAGTCTACAGAAAGAGCCAGAAATAAAATCAACCAACTACGCGACAGATTATAAATAATATATCGCTAGATTTAAACCTATAGGAGAAGGAGAAATTATGAATTTTTTTGGTATTGGTTTACCAGAAATGGCTTTAATTATGGTAGTCGCCCTACTAGTCTTCGGTCCAAAAAAACTACCAGAAATAGGTAGAAGTGTAGGAAAAGCTATTCGTGGATTCCAAGATGCTTCCCGTGAATTCCAAGACGAATTTCAAAAAGAAGCTACACAATTACAAGAAGCCGTTAAAACTACCGCAGAAATTGAACCCAAGCAGATTGAATCAGCACACAAGGAAGAAGTTTAAATTGGGGAATGGGCAATGGGCAATGGGCAATGGGCAATGGGCAATGGGGAATGGGGAATGGGCAAAACCCAAACTCCTAACTCCTAACTCCTAACTCCTAATTCCTAACTCCTAACTCCTAACTCCTAACTCCTAACTCCTAATTCCTGACTCCAAAATCCAAAATCCAAAATCCAAAATCAGATGACGGAAACAGCAGCTAAAAAAATTCTGGTAATTCCTCAAGTAATAGTTGGGTTAGGAAATCCAGAACCAAAATACGATCGCACGCGCCACAATATCGGTTTTGCGGCTGTGGATGCAATTTCTCATGTTTGGAAAATTGCTGTATCCGAAAATCGCAAATTTCAAGGAGAATACGGCGAAGGTTCCGCACCCAATGGCAATAAAATCCGTCTTTTAAAGCCTCTAACCTATATGAACCTTTCAGGACAGTCGATTCATGCTGTCACTAACTGGTATAAACTACCACCCGAATCAGTTCTGATAATTTATGACGATATGGATTTACCATTAGGAAAAACACGATTGCGATTGTCAGGTTCAGCTGGTGGACATAATGGCATGAAAAGTGCGATCGCGCATTTGGGTACAGATAATTTTCCCCGGTTACGCATCGGCATCGGTAGACCAAAAAACGAAAAAGTCGAAGACACTGGCAGCGTCTCCCACGTATTGGGTAAATTTAGCGTTACTGAAACTCAATTAATGAATGATGTCCTGAATTTTGTCGTGGAATGCGTCGAAATATCCCTCAAACAAGGTGTAGAAAAAGCAATGAACCGATGCAACAGCAAAACGATTGCTCTCGTTGACCCTACAGAACCAAATTAAAGAACCAAATTAAACATTCAACCTACAGCAGAAGTCAGAAGTCAGAATTCAGGAGTACAGAATTCAGGAGTACAGAAGTCAGAAGTAAAAAAGCTTTGTATAGTACAGAGATGTAATTGCAATCTGCTGTATTTCAACCACATTCTCAAATTCCCATATTTTTCTCTGCTCTGCGCCTTTGCCGAACTTTGCTGGGACGGAAACCAACCCCAGCAAGTTCCCTTTGCGTCTCTGCCTGATCAAAAAATATTCTCCTTCATCCATCGAGATGCTTACGAAAATCATCACTATATATTGCTTTATCCCAATTTTTTGCAGCTTGTATTTGCGCTGGAGTCAAATATTTTGCTCCTCGCAAGTCAGCTTTTTGTAAATCAGCACCTTGTAAATTAGCACCTTGCAAATCAGCACCTTGAAGATTGCTAAATTGAAGCTTTGCCTGCTGAAGATTTGCACTTTGAAAGCCAGCATTTTCCAAATTACTACTTTGAAAATTCCCTCTTTGGAGATTAGCTTGCTGAAAATTTGCTCCTTTAAGGTTTGCAAATTGAAGTTTAGCTTGCTGAAGGTCTGCACCTTGCAAATCGGCGTTTTGTAAATCAGCACTTAGAAGCGTTGCTTGTTGTAAATTAGCTTGTTGTAGATTTGCACCTTCAAGTTTAGCTTGCTGGAGGTCTGCTAGCAACAAATTAGCTTGTTGTAGATTCGCTTTTTGGAGGTTTGCTTGCTGGAGGTTTACTTGTTGGAGATTAGCTTGCTGAAGGTTGGCTTTTTGAAGGTTTGCTTCTTGAAGATTCGCTTGCTGTAAATTTGCTTGTTGGAGGTTTGCTTCCCTAAGTTTGGCTTTTTGCAAGTTGACTTGCTGAAGATCGGCACGTTGGAGAATTGCTTCTTCCAAATTTACTTGTTGGAGGTCAGCACGAATTAAAGTTGCTTCCTGGAGTGTTGCTTGACTGAGGTTAGAAAATGAAAGTTTAGCTTTTTGTAAGTCAGCATTTTGTAAATCAGCTTGTTGCAGGTTAGAACTTTGAACCATTGCTTCAACTAATGATGCTTCTTGGAGGTTTGCACCTTGGAGATTAGCAAATGGTAATTTTGCTTGGTGGAAGTTTGCTGCTTGGAGATCGGCAAACTGTAGGTCAGCTTGTTCGAGAGTTGCACCCTGAAAATTAGCATTTTTTAGAACTGCGTTACGAAAATCAGCCATGCGAATGACAGCGTTGCTAAAGTCAGCGTTTCTAAGGTTTTGACCACGAAAAAGTTGACCGAGTACATTTTGACCAGAGAAATCCTGAGCAGCCATAGCAGGGTTGTAAATTTACATACCCTGAAATTTTGATATATTTTGTTAATAAAGTCCTAGCGTAATTGTTACATTTACCAAAAATTTGGGTTTAAAGCCCCTAACTAGAAGTTAGGCTCTTCTTTAATTTTCGGATTAACTCTCTAAGTCAAAAGGATTTTAATCTTTATAGTGAACGAATAAGTCTCGCAAATCCGAAGAAAAAGCGAACTTCTTTGCGGGAAGTTCGCAGTTTAGCTGAGGGAAACTTGTAATTTTTGTCGCGTTCTGACAACTTTATTTCGATTCCAGACAACTCGCATGATGCAAAAACACAATTACACAAACCTACTTGAGGATGAATTTGAGATTTTGTGTCATAAATTTATAATGTCTATCATCAGTAGCTTAATTAGTTGTCAGCGCAAGCTAGTAGCTAATATATGTGTTTCTACGAGAAAATTCGTAGAACTATTTTATACAAAAATAAAAAACGCGAAAATTTTAATATTGACGTAAAAATTTACTCCGGAGATACTCCTGGATGGCAAAGTTTAACCTACATTTTCTGACCAAACTTAACATTTACATAACCCATTTGAGTAATCATTTTGCTAACCTTAAATCTAAACCATACTCCGAACAATTGTGAATTGGAATTTAACCTCTCTCCATTGGCGTAAGTCTACTATTAGGCATCTTGGGAAGAGACTGAAAAACTTAATCTTGAGCTTTAAATACAATCGAGTTTTAGCCGTTTTGATTATAACCTATGAAAAAAATAATACTGAGTTAGTATAGTGGACTAAATATATGAAACGATTTAATACTTACATCTCATTTTTGATGCTGCAAGTATTTATACTTCTACTTCATCAAAAAAATATAATCAAAGATTCTTCATATTGTTAAATATGATGGAATTTAAAAGTATATTTTTTGACATTTTCCAGCAATTATGTAACAAAATTAATAGAGATTTACAGGATTTACACAGACTATTTACGTATATACCCAGGTTTAGAATAATAGTTCATGATTTTTTTAAATCTTTCTCCGTAGATTTTTTAATGCACATCTGCAAGGAATATAAAGTTTGTGTAAGGTACTTAGCCGGATAGAAAGCAACCAATGGTAAAGTTAGTTATTGTTATCAATATCTTAATTTCGCTAATCTTACTCTATGGAGCTTGGCGATTGTGGAGAGTGCGAAAGGTACTGGCAAATGCTGCAAATGCTTTATTAGTAGCCGAACGCAGCACTAGCGTAGTTCTTACCAATGCACCGGATTTTATGTGTGTTCGACAGCGCAACATTTCTAATTTGCGGTTACGTAATCAAGTATTAAAACTGCAAATCCAGCAAATGCAGCAAATTTTGAGCTTGCTATTTTTCGTGTCCCAGCTTTGGCAGCGTTATTTTGGCAGATTAAAACGGTTGTATTAGGAATAGGAGTTAAATTCTGCAACTTTTGGATTTAATTCAATCTTCAGACTAAATAAATCGAAATAATATGCCTTTGGGTTTTGCAAGGTGTGTAAACCCGCATAGAATGGGTGTAAGGAGACGGAGGAATAGGATGTCTAATAATAATTCTGGAAGATTTTTTGGTGGTTTAATGTTGGGGGCTACAATAGGAGCATTAACTGGTTTATTAGTCGCACCACGTACAGGACGAGAAACTCGTCAAATACTCAAAAAATCGGCAAATGCGCTCCCAGAATTGGCTGAAGATTTATCGACAAGCGTGCAAATTCAGGCTGACAGAATTTCGGCACAAGCCTTGCGTAATTGGGATGATACATTAGATAGACTGAAAGATGCGATCGCAGCTGGTATTGAAGCGAGTGTACGCGATCGGCAAGCAATGGCAAGGGAAAATATTCCCGAAGACTTAGATTCTGATAATCTACCGACTCATATAGACGCTTAGATATCAAAACTTAGTATATAGACACTTAGGTAATTGCATCACTGTGACTGAACCCCTGTTTTGGCTGGGATTATCCCTACTTTTTGTTGCAATGAGTTTGGCTGCGTTATTAGTCGCTGCCATACCAGCATTGCAGGAATTAGCACGTGCAGCTCGCAGTGCTGAAAAGTTATTCGACACCATATCGCGAGAATTACCACCTACTCTTGATGCAATTCGCATGACGAGTTTGGAAATTACCGATTTAACTGATGATGTTAGTGAAGGTGTTAAAAGTGCGGGACAGGTTGTTAAGCAAGTCGATCGCAGTTTGGATACTGCCCGTCAGCAAGCGCAAAATGTTCAAGTTGGAACTCGTAGTTTGTTTGTTGGGGTTAAAGCTGCTTGGAAAAGCTTTACACGAGCGAAACCAGCCAAGCGAAGCAATGAAAGATATTCTTCTCATCAAAAATCACCATTACCCCCACGGGATGACTGGGAATACCGTCAAGAAAGTCGTCGTTCTGCGGATGATATGTTCCGTAATGGGAATGGGGATGTATATGAGGAGTCTGTTAGTTGGGTAAATGGTTATGAAGGTCAATTTGATGATAAAGAGGTGCATCCTAAATCAATGAAGCCTGTTGTTGGTGATGATTGGGAAGATTCTGAATAGTTAATTAAGGATTTACTTGTCTTGCTGCTAAATATTCGTACATTTGCCAACGTGTATTAACTTCATTTTGTACTTCATCAAGTAACTTTTTGGCAAGCTCAGGCTGACTTTTTGTTAACATTTTGAAGCGGTTTTCTTGGTACATTGAATTTTCTACCGATTGCTTGGGTTGCTTCATGTCGATTTGCAATGGGTTTTTGCCCTGTTTGACTAAATCGGGATTGTAGCGATACAGTAACCATCTTCCTGACTCTACTAAACTCTTTTGATGGTTCATTGCCGTGGTCATGTTGATTCCGTGGGCAATGCAATGGCTATAGGCGATAATTAATGATGGTCCGTCGTATGCTTCCGCTTCGAGAAATGCTTTGAGTGTATGCTCGTCTTTTGCTCCCATTGCCACACTAGCTACGTAGATGTTGCCGTAGGTCATAGCAATGAGTCCTAAATCCTTTTTGGCTGAGGGTTTTCCACTAGCTGCAAATTTTGCGATCGCAGCTTTTGGTGTGGCTTTGGATGATTGTCCACCTGTATTGGAATATACTTCTGTATCCATTACTAAGACGTTGATGTTTTTACCAGTTGTTAAAACGTGGTCGAGTCCACCAAAGTCTATATCATAAGCCCAACCGTCACCTCCGACTATCCAGACGTTTTTTTTGACGAGGTAGTCAGCGAGGGATTTGAGATTTTGGATTGGGGATGTTGGATTAGTTTCTGTATTCTCCAAAGTTTGCTTTAATAATGCAATTCGTTCCCGTTGTTCCCAAATATCTGCTTCGGAATTTTGGGGTGTATTGAGAATAGAATTAGCTAAATTTTTATACTCTTCTTCCTTAGCCAATTCTCGCAGTAATTCGGTTGCATATTCGGCATGTTTATCTAGGGAAAGTCGAAAACCTAAACCAAATTCGGCATTATCTTCAAATAAATTATTCGACCAAGCAGGACCTCTACCGTCTATATTGGTTGTGTAGGGTGTTGTGGGTAGGTTTCCACCATAAATCGAAGAACACCCGGTAGCATTGGCAATTAGGGAGCGATCGCCAAATAATTGTGTTAGTAATTTTAGGTAGGGTGTTTCTCCACATCCCGCACATGCACCGGAAAATTCAAATAGTGGTTCTTGTAACTGTTGTTGGTTAATCTGGTTTAATTTTAATTTGGTGCGATCGGGAATTGGTAAGTTCAAAAAGAAATCCCAATTTGCTTTTTCTTGCTCCCGTAAAGGCAATTGCAGTTCCATATTTATCGCTTTGCGTTGCGGTTCTGCTTTATTTTTTGCAGGACAAATATCAACACAAATACCGCAACCAGTACAGTCTTCTGGTGCTACTTGAATTGTAAATTTTTGTCCAGTAAAGTCTTTATCTCTGACGTTGGTAAATTTAAAGTTTTGAGGTGCATTAGTTAATTCATTTTCGTGATAAATTTTGCTGCGAATAGCTGCGTGGGGACAAAGTATTACGCACTTACTGCATTGTACGCAAACATCGGTATCCCACACTGGTATTTCTGCTGCCACATTCCGTTTTTCCCATTTTGCCGTTCCTGTGGGGAAAGTTCCATCCGCAGGTAACGCACTCACGGGTAAATTATCACCTTCCCATACCATTATCTTGCCCAACACATCACGAACAAATTCGGGAGCAGCAATGAATGTAGAGTTAGGAGTTGGGAGTGATGAATTTGAAGTTAATTTTTGAATGTTGATATCGACTTTGTGGAGGTTTGCTAGGGTATTATCAACTGCGTCCAAGTTTTTACGGACTATATCTGTACCTTTTTTACCATAAGTTTTTGCGATCGCGCTTTTTATTTTTTGGATTGCTTCATCTTGGGGCAAAACACCTGCTAATGCGAAAAAACACACTTGCATGATTGTATTTATGCGTCCCCCCATACCGCTTTCACGAGCGACTTTGTTAGCATCAATTGTGTAGAATTTGAGTTTTTTTATCGATGATTTGCTGTTGAACTTTTTCGGTAAGATTTTGCCAAATTGTATCTACA
>JAAUPE010000157.1 GCA_012034595.1 Calothrix sp. CSU_2_0
GAATAAGACAAGGAAGTCCAATCCAATCCGAACCCAATCCCAAATCATCCCAATCCCCAATCCCCTAATCTTCTGTAATTTCAATATATCTAGGTTGATTCTTAACCCGATCGATCCATGCTTGAACTGCTGGGAAAGGTGTTAAATCATAACCAGCTTCATGCGCTACGTGGGTATAAGCAAACAAACCAATATCAGCAATAGAATAACGTTCTCCAACAAAAAAGCTGTTTGTTTTTAGATGATTCTCCATTACATTCAATGCCAAGTAACCAGATATCTGCCGCTTCTCAATTTCTGCTTTATATTCCTCACCTCGATTAATAATAGTCATCCAAAACCTTGGTGTAGCAATATAAGGTTCATGACTATACTGTTCAAAAAATAACCATTGGAGAACTTGGGCACGTAAAAAACGGTCGTATGGAAAATATTCAGTTCCTTCACTCAAGTAAACTAAAATAGCATTTGATTCTGCCAAATATTTACCTGGTTCAATTTCTAATACTGGAATTTTTCCATTAAGATTTTTACTCAAAAATTCCGGAGTGCGTGATGAACCGTGAATTATGTCAACTTCTTCTCTTTCAAAAGGCATTCCCAGTTGTGTTAATAATAGACGTATCTTATAGCCATTACCTGAAGGTAAAAAATCGTACAAACGCAGCGTTTCCATGCCACAATAGTTAGGATAAAGTGTTAATTATCAATAAGGCGTAAAAAACAATATCTTATCAGATAAAACTAATAAGTCAGATAAAACTTTATATATAGCTATTTGAACATATAAAATAGTAACAACCAGTTACAAAACAAGCTAAATCAAGTCTTATTTGATTCTCGTGTATTAAAATTAATGTAAATCTTCACTTAAGTGGTAATCGTATGTGTGGAAGATATACTTTAAGCCAACCAGCAGATGCGATCGCGAAATATTTTAAGATTCAAGATATATCGAGTTTGAAGCCGCAATATACGCGATATAATATTGCACCTACGCAAACAGTGTTAGCAGTGTCACAAAACCAAGAAACTAACCAGCGCTCATTACAGCAATTTCGTTGGGGATTAATACCTTCTTGGGCAAAAGATGCGAGCATGGGTGCAAAATTAATTAATGCTAGGGCTGAAACAGTGGCAGAAAAGCCTTCATTTCGCGCTGCATTCAAGCGCAGACGCTGTTTAGTCGTCGCAGATGGCTTTTATGAGTGGCAGCGTATTGAAGGCAAAAAACAGCCCTATTATTTCCAACTTCAAGATAAACAACCATTTGCCTTTGCAGGGTTATGGGAACAGTGGCAACCCCCAGAAGGAGAAGAAATAGACTCATGTGCGATTTTGACGACGAATGCTAACGAACTCATGGAACCAATCCACGCTCGCATTCCTGTAATTTTGCAGCCAGAAGATTACGATTTGTGGCTTGATGTGCAAGTACAAGACCCAGAAATGCTAAAACCTTTATTGCAGTCATTCCCTGCCGATGCCATGACGGCTTATCCAGTGATTACTGTGGTGAACAATGCCCGTAATAACACTCCAGAATGTATTGTGCCTTTATAGTTTAAGGATAAAGAGAAAAGGGGTAAAAAATAATATTAATGCCCCATGCCCAATCCCCCATTCGCCAATTCGCCAATTCCCATTCCCCAATAATTAATTAATTCTTTTAAACGTTAGCCGAAAATTTAGAGACGAAATATGCCAAGAACCCAGAAAAACGATAATTTTATCGATAAGTCATTTACTGTAATGGCGGATATCATTCTTAAAATGCTACCGACTAGCAAAAAAGCAAAAGAAGCATTTGTTTATTACCGCGATGGCATGTCAGCACAGGCGGAAGGTGAGTACGCCGAAGCTTTAGACTATTACAATGAGGCATTACAACTCGAACAAGACTCGAACGATCGCAGTTATGTCTACTACAACATGGGTTTAATTTACGCCAGTAACGGCGACCATCAAAAGGCTTTAGAACTGTATCATCAAGCAGTTGAATTAAATCCCCGAATGCCCCAAGCATTGAATAACATCGCCGTAATTTACCACTTCCAAGGTGAAAGAGCCAAGGAAACTGGTGATATAGATGGTGGAGAAGCTTTATTCGACCAAGCCACTGATTACTGGATTCGGGCGATTCGTCTTGCCCCCAATAACTACATTGAAGCCCAAAACTGGCTAAAAACTACCGGGCGATCGCAAATTGACGTATTCTTCTAAATTGTCGGGGTGGGGTTTTCCCCATACGTGTCAACTTAATGTGAAACCCTTGCGTAGTTTACTTACTCGCAGGGGTATGGAGCATTCCCGTAGGGTAGCATAAGTCCGTAGCGGACTCGCTCCGCGTAGTTTACTTCTCCGCTTCGGAGTACGCAAGGGCTGAGATTGCTTCGCTCGCAATGACTGTAAATATTTTTGTCCTACTACCTACTACTTATTATACGTGCATGAGTATTTGCATCAGAAGGAGGAAAATAAAAAGTGCCGCAATTTAATATCTCTTCATTGCCCGTTGCATTTCGCGTTGGTCATCGCGACGTTTGAGATCCTCGCGTTTATCGTGAAGCTTTTTACCTCTACAAAGTCCGATGGTCACTTTCACCAAACCGCGTTTGAGATACATTTTTAAAGGAATTAAAGTTAAACCCTCTTGTTCAACTTTACCCACTAAAGTACGAATTTCCTTACGGTGTAACAACAGCTTGCGAGTCCGACGGGGTTCGTGGTTGAAATAAGCGCTACTTTGAGTGTAGGGGGAAATATGCATGTTAAGTAGCCATGCTTCGCCATTCCGAATTAAAGCATAGCCATCCTGAAGATTTGCTTTACCTGCACGAATTGATTTTACTTCTGTTCCTGCAAGTTGAATCCCAGCTTCGTATGTTTCCAGGATTTCATACAAAAAACGTGCTTGACGGTTGTCACAAACTATTTTGAATCCTTCGCTTTTTTCTTTCATCTATAATTTTGTTTTGTTGTACTTCGCAAATAAGTTATTGAGACTAATGATTATTGGCTATTGGTTAGGAGTCTAAAAGGGTCGGAAATAATAAATTGGGTTATTAAATCTGGAATTTTACACTTTTGGGTTTTACGCTTTTGAGTTTTACGCTTTTGAGTTTGCGCTTTTAACTAGCATAACCAATAAATAAAGAACTGCTCGATCGCAATTACTGATTATCTGTTAAAAATTAACAGTTTTAATCCGTTGGTTAACCAATAACGCCATACTCCATAGGAATCACGAAGTTGCGGTAATGCTTGCAGCATACTCGAACGCAATTTTGGCGTTATCGATAGTAGCTGACGATCGCGATCGCCATTCCTTTAGGAGTACCCTGTCTCATCATTATTTTATGGCTTGAGGTTGATTTTATTACGGTGATAACTGAGTAAAGTGGTGTTTAACTTGACTGGGATGAGGAACTCAAACAATGAAAAATTATTTTAGCAAAGCGATTGGAGCCACAGCATTAGTTGCAAGTTTAGCAATTATGCCTTTGTCCGCTCCTGTACAGGCTCAAACAAACACCGACGGAACCACCACAACCCCAAATACAGGGGTTTACAATGACAGCAATTATGGCGATCGCAATTTTGATTGGGGTTGGTTGGGGTTACTCGGTTTAATCGGTTTAGCTGGTTTAGCTGGTAAAAAGCGTAATGAAGAACCTACCCGCTACCGTGACCCCAATGCGGTTGGAACCAGTACTTACCGCGAGTAAGATAATAAACAAAGGGGAATCTCAATCTAAATTTTACACCTAAAATTCATAGAGTTGAAAAACCTTAGATAATGTTATTAATCTAGGGTTTTTTGTTTTTTGTCAGGCAGATGTATCTGTTTATCCCTTCTTTCCCCTTCCATTTATTTCTAATTCGCTGTTGCTTGTGGATCGGAGGAAATCACGTCTCGATTTTGGTCTTGGTGTTGAGGTGTCCAGTAGCTAGCGACTAAACCCACCATCATCCACCAAAGGGTGTTTATTTCGGGACGATACCAAACCGTATCCACCAAACCATGACCGAGCATGGCAACCAGTGATGCGATCGCGCCAATCATCCAGAGTCCATCAACGTTACGCTCTTGATAAAAACGTTGTAGCTGGACTAAGCCAGTATTAAATGTGACTATTAACAGCCAGAGAAATGCACATAAGCCCACAAAACCCATTTCTACGGTAATTTCCAAAACAATAGAATACGCACTGAGGGCAGTGAATTTTGGTTGTTGATACAGGGGATAAATCTGGTTAAAGGAATTATGACCGGGACCAATACCTAATATAGGACGAGCGCGAATCATTTTAAATACAGCAGTCCAGACGTTGATACGGAAGTTATTACTGCTATCACCACGACCAGCAAAAATACTGCTAATCCGCAAACGAAATGTATCCGAAGCTCCAAATGCGATCGCAAATAAGGCAACACAACCACCCAAAAGGATGGGAACTAGCCAAGTGCGCCAAAATCTAGGTAATAAATCCCCATACCAGTACCGCAGTAATAGAACTACGACAATTCCAGCCAATGCTAATCCAATAAAACTACCGCGACTATCGGCAAAGCGGAAGCAGGCTAAATTTACAATTAACATTGTGGCAGCTAAACTTTTGCGGGCTAACCCTTTCCAAGCAAATACTGCAATCAAGCTAAGAATTATTCCAGGTAGTAAGTAACCAGCAAGTAAATTGGGATTACCAAGATAACTATAAACCCTAGTATTTTTTGATAATGGCGATTCTGGGTCAACCCAAGTTGCTAGTTGTGCTGCACCAAATATTTTTTGCCGAACTCCGTATGCGCTGGCGATTAGCCCCACATGCATGTATAAAATTAACAACCAATTCCGAAAACGGGGAAATTGGAGTACCCTGGCACAAAGGGCAAATAATAACAAATAAAGGGTAAAATTTCTGAAATCGGTGATAGCAAATTTACGGACTGGCGATAGAACCGTAGCTGAAAATGCAACTACCCAAAAGATAAATACCAATATATGGATCGGGGTGACTTTAGGGGGATTGAGAGCATTGCGATCGTCGGATATACTCAGCAGTATCCAAAAAGCACCACATGCAACCAAAATTAATCCAGTTAATTCATTGGCAATAAATGGTGCGAGTCCGTAAACCAAACTGAGTAAAGCCGCAGCAATGATTTCTCCCGACTGCACCAAAATACTGGTTTCCCGCCAAGAGCGCAACAGCCCAAATAATGAGCCATGCAGGTAACTAGTAGATAGATATTCTCGGAGCGGAAAATTAGATAATGTAAATCTTTGCCAAACTAAATTCATCGACACCTCGCGATTAAGGTTGACTCCTGCACAGAAGTTCGACTTCATCATAGTCTGGCTAGTTCCAAAAAGTTAATATTTCTAGATTGCAATTTGAGAATTTTTTTAATACGCGATTTTGATTGTAGGTTTTAGGTCAATGTAGAGACGAGACATGTCACGTCTCTCCGTATTCAATTAACGAACATCCCTGCCCGCCTTAATATATGATTTAGATGCTTTTCAGCTTATTTTATTAATCAAATACAAATACTATTGTTAAATTGCTTATAACTAATTGTGAAATTGTTTATACCTAATCGTTGAGTGGGTTTTGGGTATTAGGCAATTACTAGTTGTTGCTGATTGATTGTTGGTTGGTTAGCTATATTTAAAGCTAAATCAAAGCGAAATGCATTATGTAGTCTCACTTTCTCTTCTAACCCCTAATCCCTATACCCTTTTGCCCACATTAACTGTTGCTGATATTTTCTGATGAACTGGCAGCTTGCAATGGTAGGGATAGCACATAGCGATAACCAGATTCTGCCGAACCTTGAATTGAAATATGTCCTCCATGTAATTCTGCTAGTTGACAGCTTAACAACAAACCTAAACTCTCACGCGATAGGTGATTGTGCGGTTTGTTCATATCTAAGTCACCAGAATTTACAGAAATAAATCCGGAGTTGGATGCTGTAAAGTCTTTTGATTTTTCCATTGCCACTGAGAAACCATCAAGTTCTGAGACTTCTGGATGTATATTGTAGTTTTGAGCTACGCTTGTCAGTTCTAACAATGGTTGTGGATTGAGACGGAAGTATGGATCGACTTCGGTGATTCCATCACCCAACCAAGGATGAGATACCCAAACGGTAACATTGAGCGAATCTTCTTTGTAGGAAACGTGAATCCGCACAACGCTTCCTGTTGCTGAAACTTGAATGACGCTAAAAATTAAGTGGTAGAGGATTTGCCGAACTTTATCTTTGTCTAGGGGTAAAATGCGGCTACGTCCGGGTTCTAATGACAAACGAATGTCTTGCTCACGACGATTTGCTGCTTCTTCAAGGGTGTTAATCGCTTGTTGACAGAGCATTTCGATATCGACGGGAGCAATATTTAATGCACTGGTGCTTTCATTCATTGCTCCCAGTTCGGAAATTTCGTTGACCAAAGAAAGCAGGTAGCGTCCGCTATGCTGGATAATTTCCAAGTATTCCCGTTGTTTGGTTGTCAGGGGACCATAAATTTCTCTTCCGAGAACGCTTGCCATTCCCAACACTGATGTCAGAGGAGTGCGTAATTCTTGGGTTAGTTGCGATAGGAGTTCAATTTTTAGGTGGTTTGTGCTGACTACATCTTTGTCGAGTTCTTTGTTTAAGATGGGGGCACTAAGTTTGATTTCATTAATGCCATTATTCGAGGATGACCAACCTGATTCTTTGGGGGAATTAGGATAGGAATTATTACCGTTTGTACTTGCTTGCAATAAGCGATTGCGTTCAAATTCGCTCATGCTCCAACGGGCAATTATTTGTAAAAATTCAATATCTCTGGTGGAAAAGTTACGCGGTACTAAGTCCAGAACAGCCAGCACTCCCAAACAGTTACCAGATGCATCGATGAGTGGGGCACCTAAGTAGGCACGTACCCCGTATTCTTGGACAAGCCTTGTCACATTCAGTTCGTTATTTACGTATTTATGCGTATCGTTAATCACGACTATTTGCGAACTTTCAATTACTAAGGTGCAAAACGATTCTTTGCGTGATAACTGACGGTTTTGTGCAAGTTGATTCATTAACCCCAAGCGTGATAGTCCGATCGCGGATTTAAACCAGTGACGCTCTTGGTCAATAAATCCTAACACCGAAATGGGCGCTTCGAGGAAATGTGCGGCGGTTTGGGTTGCTTCTTCAAACACTGGAATTGTTTCTGGTTGTCGCAAACCTAACTCTGATAAGGATTTTAGTCTTTGTTGTTCTCTACTTTCTGGGGAACCCCAACCCTCTTTTAATGTAAACAGTTTATTTTCTGGCTCTAACATTACTACTTGACCTTGATTAAGTATTTGATAAGCATTTTCATATAACCGATGTTATTTGGTTATTTTTCTATTTTTAAGCATTCCCCAATTTTGAGTCTGACAAACAAAATTTGCAATATTTTTTTTACATTGGCAAGAAGAGCCGTATTCATACCGAGCTGCATTGCTCCCAAACTACCTGTTTACTAAGCCAAAAATTGCGATTTCATATTTAGCTAAAAGTGACTTTAAATAGAGGTTTCAGCTATTTTCTGTACTTGTAAGGAATCCACTTTCAAGCATTGCTAACAATGATGACAAGCCCCTAAATTTAATTACCACATACAGATAATTTACTGACTTAATAGTTGTAGTTATATTATCAAACATATCGTTATTAACACTGAGGCAGTTTAGCCCAGATTGGGTGCAAATTATTTATTAGGATTCTGTTTTCATTATTTGTTTTTGGGGTTTTTATCTTGGTGCGAGTCTTGTAAATTAATGAACTCGGAATAATCTTGTTTATTTAGTTGCTGATTGGGAAAATAAATTATGTATATAGGATTTCACGAAGTCATAATTTCCCAATTTGTTCAAAAATTATTAAATTATTTTTGTATCTATTTTTGTCGTTTATTACTTTCGCTATATTCACTTAGATGTAGATACTATTTCCTGGAGATTATGGAGTTAACATCATATTTTTCTTGGTTTTAAATCATTGAAGTATATTTCGATGAACCAAGTCTAACTCTTGCTGATATCATTGCTACAGGGTAATTTGAGTGACTTTATTGATGTAAAATATTTTGAAAATAAATAAAAAAAATATAATTAATCAAAAATAAAGTCAAAAATTTTTAAACTTTAATAAAAAAATTACATTTACTTCATATTAATGTTTTGCTAGATAATTTATGCTCGAACGCAAATAGATTAACTAGTAAATGAGTCAGTGGTAAAAAGAATTTCGCTCGTTTTTGAAAAAATAAGTAATAAATAAAATGAACGTCAAAATCCCCTTTGTAGATTTAAGTTTTCAACATCAACCGATTCAGCATAAAATCCAACAGGCAATTGAGAAAGTGCTATTAAATGGGGATTTTGTTTTAGGGAAAGCTCTCGCAGAGTTTGAAAAAGACTTTGCAGCAGCATCCAACACTGCATATGGGATTGGAGTTGCTTCCGGAACAGATGCGATCGCACTTGGTTTACAAGCTTGTAATATTGGTGTGGGTGATGAGGTAATTTTGCCTGCAAATACCTTTGTCGCAACATTAATCGGGGTAATGCGTGCTGGTGCAATCCCAGTATTCACCGATTGTCACCCAGAAACTGCTTTAATTGACTTAGAAGCCGCAGCAAAAGTGGTAACGCGAAAAACCAAAGCGATAATTCCCGTACACCTCTACGGGCAAATGGTATCACCAAAACAGCTTCTAGATTTTGCCAAAACCCATAATATATTGATTTTTGAAGATGCAGCTCAAGCACATTTAGCGGAACGTGACGGATATAAAGCTGGTTCCGTGGGAATTGCCGCAGCATTTAGCTTTTACCCTAGCAAAAATTTAGGTGCAGTTGGTGATGGGGGAATTTTGTTGACACGGGATCCCGAAGTTGCCGAAAAGATGGTGCGTTTACGAAATTACGGTGCTTCCTACAAGTACTATCATACCGAACCCGGTACAAACAGCCGTTTGGACACGCTCCAAGCTGCCGTTTTATTAGAAAAACTCCCGTATCTAAGCGAATGGAATCACCTACGTTTAGAAATAGCTCAACAATACGACGCAGAATTTGCATCACTGCCTGCAAACGGAATTATACCAATGCAAAACCAAAGTGGTGCTGGACACGTGTACCATTTATATGTAGTCAAAATTACTGATTCTTGTTTGGTTTCGCGGCAGGAATTACAAGAAACCCTAGCAAACGCGGGGATTCAAACCGGGATTCACTATCCCATCCCCTGCCATTTACAACCAGCATTTACCAACTTAGGTTATCAACTCGGAGACTTTCCCCACGCAGAAACCTTGGCAAAACAGATACTATCATTACCAATGTATCCAGGTTTAACCACCAACCAAGTCAAGGAAGTCTTAGATGCGATCGCATTGAGGTTTACTGAGGAACAGCAGCTTTTAGTAGTTAATGGTTAGTAATTAATGGGTATTGGTAAATGGATAGTAGTTGATGTGAATGCATTATTAGCTAATACATTACTTTTTTTCCTATCTTTACCCTTTTTTATTTCCCCATCCAACTACCGATTAACCATTAAATTTTTATGTATAAACAGCGAATTAGAACTACAAACCCAACAGAATTATTTAATTATGCAATTATTGGTGTTTTGACATTACTATATGCACCAATATTTATACATTGGTGTGATGGTTGGATTAAAAAAACAATTAGTACCGAACATGAGTATTTTAGTCACGGATTGATTGGTTTTCCGTTTGCTATTTATATTGCTTGGACAAACCGCAAATTATGGTATCGGTTACACGTTGGCGATAGCCACTCCCTACGGGAGTATCGCCATCATCCCCTTGGTATTGGATTACTACTTACCGGGATATTTTTTTATCTTAGTGGTGTCAGTGAATGGGTAAATCTATCTTTGCCAATTATATTGACTGGACTTTGCTTGTGGTTAAAAGGTAGAGCAGGATTAAAATTACAATGGTTTCCTTTATTATTAGTATTTTTAGCGACACCTAATTCACTTCCTTACATCGTTGCTCCTTATACAGTACCCTTGCAAAGCTTCATTGCTGGTACGGCAGGGTTCATTTTAAATCAACTGGGGATGGATATAAATGTTGATGGTATATATATATATGTGAGCGGCAAAGTTGTAGAAGTTGCTCCTTATTGTGCAGGTTTAAAAATGCTATTTACAACCATATATGTTTGTTTGATGCTATTGCATTGGACAGATGTTTTACCATCACGACGTAAAGCAACTTGGTTCCTCTCATTAGCAGTCATAATTAGCATTACCGCAAACATTATTCGCAATACATTATTAACTTTTTTCCACGGTACAGGTAACGAAGCAATGTTTAAATGGCTGCACGATAGTTGGGGTGGTGATATGTATTCGGCTTTAATGTTACTATCGCTAGTTCCTGTTCTCAATTGGATTGATGCTAATTTTTCAGATACAGCACAAGAACCGATTCGACAAGAAGAAATGCCATAGTGAATATCAGTTTCTAGCCCTTTAAATTATCAGTCACTTGTGTGTACGCTGTAGATTAATGTAGGGGCAGGGTCTCCCTGCCCTTACTGCCCTTACTTACGAGTGATACGATTGATAACGGGATTGGAATATTTTATTTTTTAGAATTCCCTAATTCCGTAACATCCTTCACAGAGCAAACCAAGCCGTAGGTGAAATTTAATTTTAATCATCGTGTATACATAGTAACCCAGGTTGCTAGTTATCCAAAAACGCCTATTTTTAAGTGCCTAACTCTAAATTTTAGTATCTAGCAATACTCAAAAACAGGCTTTTCGTATCAGATAATACTTGTTAGAGTGCTAACTAGCAACTTACGTTAGTAGTAGAAGAATTTGGGGATACAAGTATCATCTTTATCCTTTTTTTACATACCCTTAAATAAATCTACTAGGTTTATAAATAATCAGTAAAGAACAAGCAAATAATAATTTGAGCAACCTTCCTAATTGAAAGATTGCTCAAATGTGTTTCTGTATATAGTTTCGGTTTATTAGGCTGCAAATATATCCAATTTATAAAATATAAAGCCTTTAAAAAGCTTCAGTGGAAATACTAAATAATCTTACTTGGGGATTACCTTCTCCGAAAAATTGCGGGTTAAATGAGTAGAGAATACTTAAAGACACGTAGCCTGTTCCCATTTAAGGTATTTTTTTTATATGACTGCTAGAAACAAGAAACAACAACCTTATTTCCAAACAATACTCACCGTTCTCAGTGGTAGCATTTTTTCTTTATTATCTAGTGCTACTCCAGGATTGAGTGCGAACCGCATCGCTTTTTATTATTCTCCTTTAGGAGAATTTACGATTTCAGCAGATGATATTGAAATCTTTGCCAAAGAAGGACGAATTACTGAGGATTTAGCTTTTTACATTAACCGTATTCCCAAATCGCAAAGAGGGCAATTTCGTCAATTACTAAATACTCGCTTCCAAGTAGATGCTACTTTAGTTTCCCAATTCACCTATTCCCAACTAGGACAAAAAGTAGTAGAGAGATTGGGAACATTGCTACAAACAGAATCGCGACAAGGTAATTTTTATGCTTTGCGTTCGGCTCTGATTTTATCGGCAAATGACCCAGACGGCTTAAATATTGTCAATGTGATTCGTCGCTATCCTTCGGACACAATACGGCTAAATTTTGGAGAAATCCAGGGAATTACGAATGAATTGAACAGTTTACTGAATCAACGCGATCGCGTTGTCACTGGACTCAAAAGATTAACTGCTACTGAGGCAAAAAATCAAGTCAATCCCCAAGCAAACGTAGATTTTGCTAAACTTCCAGATTTACGGGTTGCGGGTAGCTTCAACTCCCAAAAACAACCTCTGGAAATGAACGACTTGTTTCGCAACCGGATATTTGCTGTTGATATGTATCTCCCACAAAGCAAAGGTAATATCGAGGCAAAACCACCATTTCCCTTGATTGTAATTTCCCACGGTGTTGCTGAAGACCGCAATACATTTGCATATGTCGCACAACATCTTGCTACTTATGGCTTTGCGGTTGCAGTTCTCGAACATCCTGGAAGTGATGCTACCAAGATTCAACAATATTTTTCGGGTTTATCTAGTCCTCCCGAAGCTCAGGAGTTAATTAATCGTCCGCTCGATATCAAGTTTTTGCTCGATGAGTTGCAAAGCAATAAAAAGCTTTATGCAAATTTTCAAGGATTGCTCAATCTTCAAGAAGTCGGTGTAATTGGTCACTCTTATGGTGGTTATACTGCTTTGACTTTGGCAGGTGCAAATTTTGATATAGAGAGTATTCGCAGGAATTGTAATCCGAATAAATCACTGAACTTGTCAGTATTTTTACAGTGCCGTGCCAATGAATTGCTACAAAAAAGAGTGAAAATTCCCACCTTGCAAGACTCACGAATTAAAGCGGTGATGGCAATGAACCCTTTAAGCAGCATTGTTTTAGGTAAACAAGGATTAAGTAAAATTCAAGTTCCGGTCATGCTAATAGGGGGTAGTCAGGATATTATCACACCTGCGATTCCCGAACAGGTGAATCCTTTTACTTGGTTGCAAACAAAAAATAAATATTTAGCGATTATCGACAACGCAACCCATTTTTCCACTGCGGAAGCTCTAAATAATTCTCAAGGTGTTTTACCCGTTCCCAAAGAATTAGTTGGTCCCGATCCGGCGATCGCACAAACCTATGTTAAGTCCCTCAGTGTCGCTTTTTTCCAAACCCATCTATTAAACCAACAGCAGTATCAACCATATCTCAGCGCTGCTTACAGCCAATATATTAGCCAAAAACCCCTCGATTTAAGCTTTGTCCAATCCCTAACAACCGAAGAACTACAAAAGTTGATTGATAAAGAGTAGGAAATGGGAATTTAGGCAACTTCTAACCCCAATGCCCAATTCCCAATTCTCAATGCCCCATTCCCCAATTTAAATATCTTCAATTTCTAATCTTGCAGCTGTAACTGCATCAAAAGCAAACGCCAAAATCATCGGCATTGGACATTTTAGTAAATAAGTAGAAACTACCGCAACAACAGTACCGATAACAGCAGAAATTGACCAGAACTTCTCCTCGAATGTCATCCCCTTTTCCGTCTTAATAAATCTTAAAGCTTTAACCGGAATCGGTTCAGGCATAACTGCACCAGGAGGAAATGCCCAGTAATTATTACACCGCTCAATATGCAAATCAGTCCAGCCATTTTCTTGGCACCAGTCCTCTATCCATTCTTCATGATAATGCTTCATTGTTGGGCGGGGTGTTAAGCTTCGCATGATTATCGTTAATGAGTGAATATAAGTGTTTCTTCTTCTTGCTGACAAGTTAATAGTTATGCTTTTAAATAATCTTTTGGGTGGCGATTTTTCCAGCATTGTTAACTTACGTTAAGCACATGTCGCAAAACCTATATAGCCGTTAAGACTGGCTTTGAGACGTTAATTACAAAATTCAAACCAAAATTCAATCCAAAATTTGAATAATCCCAGATTAACCGCAAATAAGCTTTGTGGATGCGAAAAGAGAATAAACTTTACTTTGCAGTTGTAAACTCAATACTCTGACATATTCCCGGAGGTAGTTGTTAATAAAATCTAAATTATTTAGGGGTTTCTAAGATTTAGTGCCACTGCCCAGATAAGAATCAGGGAGTGGAAAATAACGAAAAGATAAAAGCTTGTATGAAAGAAAAATATAAATAAGAATTAATGCTTATAATCATCTTGATAAATCCAAGTTGAGAATGATAGAAACTCCAAGAGAGTTAAAGAAATTAAAATAAAACCAGATTTTCTGTAACTAAACCAATCCTAAATTCGACTCATCGCCAAGAAAAGCGCATCCCCTACTACTTAAAAATATGGGGTAATTTAATTTTCGGATTAATTTTCAAAAAAACACTTCAGAAATTTTTTTTACATTTTTTCTGCACAATCAAGTCACTATTTGCGATAAGCTGAAAAAATCAAAGTAAAAATCCTCACATGGCGACTCGATATGTTATTGAGGCTTCTCACAGCATCTGTTTTGGTAATTCTAGTTAATTTAGTGTCTTTACTATGTCCAACTGTCGCTGCGTATGCAGATTGGACTCATCCTTTGTCATTTAGTAACGCGGAATTGACAAGGAAAGACTTTTCCGGTCAGGTATTACAAGCATCAGAATTTTCTAATGCCAATATGGAATTTGCCAACTTTCAAGATGCTGATTTGCGTGGTGCAGTCATGAGTGCTTCGGTGATGACAAAAGCAAACCTACATGGTGCAAATTTATCGAATGCGCTGATAGATCGGGTAAACTTGACAGGGGCGGATTTAAGTGATGCAATTTTTCAAGAAACCTTATTACTGTATGCGACCCTCGCGGATGTAAATATCGAAGGTGCTGATTTTACCGATGCAATATTAGATGCATTGCAGGTAAAGGAATTGTGTGTCAAAGCGAGTGGTGTGAATTCGCAAACAGGTGTTCAAACTCGTGATTCACTAGGGTGCAGATGAAACGTGTTGGTGTAATTGGTGGTGGACAATTGGCTTGGATGATGGGAAGTGCAGCTAAAAAGCTCGGTATCGAATTAGTTGTACAGACTCCAAGTATAAATGACCCAGCTGTTGTTGCTGCAAAACAACAACATTCTACGGATTCAACAAAATTGGACAGTATGTCGAGTTTTTTCGTGCAAGCTCGCGTAGATGATGCGATCGCAACTGGAGAGTTGGCAAAAAGAGTGATGTAATTACCTTTGAGAACGAATTTGTCGATTTAGAAGCTTTATCGGGTTTGGCAGAACGGGGAGTTTGTTTTCGTCCTCGTTTGGAAGCACTCGCACCATTATTAGATAAATATCACCAGCGTTGCTATCTTCGGGATATTGGCATCCCAGTTCCCAAATTTACAGCGTTGGATTTAAAGCACAATGCTAACGACTTGTACATCTTCAGCAAGTTTGGATTTCCTGTTGTCCTCAAAGCCCGTCGTCACGGTTACGATGGACAAGGTACTTATATTATTAAAGATACTCAACACCTGGAAGCGACTCTCGAAGATATCAAAAAGGGACGTTTTAAAGCAACCCACGTCGAGTTTTTACTCGAAGAATTTATCCCATTTACTCACGAACTCGCAGTTATCGCTGCACGTTCAGTAAATGGTGAAGTTGTCAACTATCCGGTGGTAGAAACTCAACAACAAGAACAAGTTTGTCGTCGTGCGATCGCACCTGCGGATATTTCTCCCCAAGTTGCAGCAACCATTGAAAACATTTCTCGAATTTTGCTCAATAGCTTGGATGCGATCGGAGTATTTGGAATAGAACTATTCCTGACGGCAGATGACAAAGTTCTGGTCAATGAAATAGCCCCTCGCACCCATAATTCTGGGCATTTTTCCCTCGATGCTTGTCAAACTTCACAATTTGAGCAGCACTTGCGGGCAATCTGTGGACTCCCATTAGGAAACCCATCCTTGATTTGTCCCGGTGCGGTGATGGTAAATTTATTGGGATATGAAAATGGAATCGGCGATTACCAAGAAAAACGCCAATTGATTGAGACAATCCCAAATGCCCGTCTCCACTGGTACGGTAAATCAGAATCCCGTGTCGGTCGCAAATTGGGGCATGTGACAGTACTATTAGATAATCCAAGTCGAGATGATGCGATCGCAGTCGCACAGCAAGTAGAATCTATCTGGTATCCCAATCAAACCTGAAAATTCTCTGCTGAAATTCCCCAACATAATTTTTGAAGGTTATAATTAGGTTATTGCGCTGCAACGTTGGTGACTGCCATCAAGTTTTTTGATCTATGTCTTTAAGAAAATGGGAGTCGATTGTTCTTTGTGGCAGTATACCGGGCTTTGTTCTCGGAAACTTTAAACGAAGCGAAAGGTTCCCACCCTGGTTTATCCAGGTCAAAAACTTAGGTAAAACGGCGTTGCGGTCATATAAATACTATTTTAGATGTTTTTGGCTCCCTGGTCTTAAGTGATTTGGGGGCTTATTTTATCTACGTATGTATACATTAATATAACTGCCAAGAACGCCAAGGGAAGAAATGTTCATCAAACCATCAAGAAAACCGTAGGGGTGGGGTTTTCCCACCCTCTTGAATATATATTTTATTTGGGAACTTCCAGAAAACAAAACATCAAAATCATATATTTACGTATCTCCTCAATAAATCGGGGTAAAACCGAAAATCAGAGAAACAAAGGTAGCGTTCTCAGGTAAGATGAACTTCATGACGCAGTTACCCGACTATATATCAGTAGCTCAAATTTTAGAAAGTCTCGACGTTATCAACATCGAAGACGAGCAATTGCGTAAAATCATAGAAATCTT
>JAAUPE010000158.1 GCA_012034595.1 Calothrix sp. CSU_2_0
AATCTTCTTCCGCAATCATGGGTAAGAGGAACAGTTTAGAAATTGGGGATTGGGGATTGGGGATTGGGGATTGGGGATTGGGGATGGGGCATTGGGAATATACTAAGAACGGTTAAAAATTGGACTTCCCAAATAGCTAACCGCTCGGAGTATATAGGGCACTTTTCAGGTAAGTAAGGAGAAAAAATACCTCATAAATTTGTAGTTCGCTGTAAATATCCCCTTCTTTTTTCTTTTTCTTTTTCTTCTTCTTTTTCTTTTTCTCCTCTTAATCCTTGCCCATTGCCCTATCCCCCATTCCCCATTCCCCAATTTTATGTTTCTCCAATCTCTCCAACTTCGCCACTTTCGCAATTATCAGGAGCAGTACATTGAATTTACGGCTCCGAAAACTATTTTGTTGGGTAATAATGCTCAAGGAAAGTCAAATTTGTTGGAAGCTGTGGAGTTACTCGCGACATTACGCAGTCACCGCATGGCAAGGGATAAGGAACTAGTACAGGATAGTGAACCAATTTCCCAAATTAAAGCTGTTTTGAAGCGTGAAGCTGGGATTAACGACCTAACTTTAACATTACGTCGGAATGGTCGCCGTACCGTCAATCTCAACGGTGAAAATCTCCGCAAGCAAACCGATTTTTTAGGGGTTCTCAACGCGGTTGAATTTTCAAGCTTAGATTTAGATTTGGTGCGCGGAAGTCCCGAAGTTCGTCGTCACTGGTTGGATACACTACTCGTACAACTTGAGCCAGTTTACGCTTATATTTTGCAGCAATATCATCAAGTCTTGCGACAGCGCAACGCTTTTTTAAAACGTCACGTAGAGACTTTAAATTTAGCCTCTCGTCCATCAGAATTAAGCGTTTGGGATGCCCAGCTAGCCACAACCGGAACCAGGGTAATTAGAAGACGCGATCGCGCAATTCAACGTCTAGCTCCAATCGCTGCTAAATGGCACGCAAGTATTAGCGGTAGCACGGAGGTTCTCCAGGTCAAATACGCTCCTAATGTACCTTTGGAGGAAACCCAACCAGAACAACCCCAGGAGAAAGTCCAGGAGAAAGTCCAACAAGCTTTTTTAGACAAAATCCAACAACGTGCGATCGCGGAATTGCATCAAGGTACAACCCTTGTCGGTCCCCATCGCGACGAAGTAGAATTGACTATCAACCAAACTCCTGCCCGTCAATATGGCTCGCAAGGTCAACAGCGAACGCTAGTTTTAGCCTTAAAGTTGGCAGAATTGCAGTTAATTGAAGAAGTTGTGGGTGAACCTCCTTTGTTATTACTTGATGATGTTTTGGCGGAACTCGATCCATCACGGCAAAATCAGTTACTTGATGCAATTCAAGACCGTTTTCAAACTTTAATTACTACAACTCATTTGGGTTCTTTTGATTCGCAATGGTTAAATTCTTCGCAAATTCTGTCTGTAAAATCTGGGGAAATTTATCCTCAATCTGCTTTTTGAGGATGATGTGTTATCTTACGCAAAGGAGATAGAGAATATATTACTAATAAAATCAAACTTTGCTATTTTGATGAATTAATTAAATTTTGATATTTTTGAATATTTAAGCTGGAATTTTTTTTATTTTTAATTAATTGTAGAACAGTGTTTTTGCGAATATTTTAAATTATCTATTATCAGCATATAGCAGTCCTATTTGATTAGTAAAATACAAATTATGAAATGAACCGCCATAGACACGGACTACTTGCAGAAGTCACTACGTGCCTACCGCAGGTAGTACGCCAAAACACAAAGGGAAGAAGAAAGAAGAGATAATAATTTGAGAGCAAGCGCAGGTTAAGCCAACAAAAATGATTTAGGATTGCTATATAAATAGAACTACTATATTTTAATTTAATTTCTATTCCGGTTTCACATAATATCCTGTGACTAAACATTTATTTGAGCGTAAAACAATTAAACTTAATTAGGAAAAATTGAAAATGCAAACAAGTAATAATTTATTAACTAACAACGAAATAGAATTGCTCGGAACTTCATTAAATGAAATTGAGCAAAAGCTACTCAAGCAGGCTAATCAAGAAGGATTAAAACGAATATGGTTTCAAGGAGAGGAACCATACTTTGATGTTTTTTTTGATTTGAAAGAGGATGAAATTATCTGGTTTCAGTTTACCCTCAGAGGTAAATCACTTTCTTGGGATAGCAAACGTCGTCAATTGCAAACGGGTTTAACTAACGAATTTCAAATCGATGATGTCAGCTTTTATGCAGCGACAAAAACTATTGAAAATGATGAAAAATTAGATATTGAATTTATTAATTTAGTCAAATCAATTCTGCAAATTCGTAGTCACGAAAAACTATTTGCCCAAGCACTACTCTTATTTGATGAGAGCTAAATTTTATTCATCTTCAAACTTAGAATTTATAATTATTCAGTTAATTTAATGATTCAAATATGTGAATGTCAGCAAAAGAAAAGAAAATAGAATTACGTCGATCGCTTCTCCAAAAACGGACTCAGATGGCTGTGACTGAGTGGAAAGAAAAGAGCGATCGCATTTGTACTCACCTGGAAGCATCTCCCTTATTTCTACAAGCTAAAACTATTTTGGTTTACTTCAGTTTTCGTCAAGAACCTGATTTAAGTCCTTTATTTGCTAATCCTTATTATCGTTGGGGTTTTCCTCGTTGTGTAGGAAAAAATATGTTTTGGCATTCTGTAAAAATAGGAAACTTAGAAACGCCAAATTCTGCGTCTTTACAGGTAAATACTTTTGGAATTACCGAACCCCATCCCCATAACCCAATTATTGAACCTAGCGAAGTCGATTTAATTCTTTTACCCAGTGTTGCTTGTGACTCACAATGCTTTCGTTTGGGGTATGGTGGGGGCTATTATGACAGAATGCTCAGTTCTCCCGAATGGAATTTAAAACCAACTATCGGAATTGTCTTTGAGTTTGCCTATTTACCAGAATTACCGATTCAAAGCTGGGATAAGCCACTACAAAATATTTGTACTGAAAACGGGATATATTCAAAATTTGAAATTTAAAATCTAAAATTTAAAATCTAAAATTTAAAACAATCCAAAGCAAAGACGTTCCATCGGAACGTCTCTACGAAAATCGAAAATCCAAAATCTAAAATCCAAAATCCAAAAATGCGATCGCAAAACTCGAAAATCAAAACAGCCTTAATGTACGCTTTATTGAGCGGTATTGCCCTTGTTACACTATTCCCGTTGCTATGGTTAGTCGGAACTGCATTTAAATCACCGACAGAAAATATATTTCAATTACCCCCACAACTATTACCAGCACAACCAACCTTTGAAAACTTTGTCACAGTTTGGCAAACCAACCCATTTGGGCAATACATGCTCAATAGCACCTTGATTTCAGTGCTAACAGTCTCGATAAATCTGATTTTTTGCGCTTTAGCAGCTTATCCCCTCGCCAGATTATCATTCCCGGACGCGACTGGATTTTTATTGCGATCGTCACCACAATCATGATTCCTTTTCAAATTGTCATGATTCCGCTTTATATTTTGACAGTTCAAATGGGACTACGAAATAGTTATTTAGGCGTGATTTTTCCTAGTCTTGCTTCTGCTTTTGGCATTTTCCTATTGCGACAAGCCTTTTTGGGAGTTCCCAAAGAATTAGAAGAAGCTGCACGCATGGATGGTTCTTCCGAACTCGGTTTGTGGTGGAATATCATGTTACCCGCAATTCGTCCTGCGATCGTAACTCTAGCAATTTTCGTGTTTATTGGTGCTTGGAGTGATTTTCTCTGGCCTCTTATAGTTATTCAAGATGAAAATTTATACACCTTACCCCTTGGTGTTGCGAAATTAGCTAGTGCATTTTCCCTCGATTGGCGTTTGGTTGCTGCTGGTTCGGTGATTTCAATTGCTCCCGTAATGTTATTATTCCTGTTTTTACAACGCTATATTGTCCCCACTGATGCTGGTAGCGCAGTCAAAGGTTAATTAGGAATGTGGATTTAATAAAATACAGAGAAGACTGAAATAAAATTGTAATCCCTAGACAAGCAAGCATGTACGATCAAGAAATAACCTGGGAGAAATGGGTAGAGGAGTTGTCAAGAGCTTCAGGTGGAGATGTTGACTACTGGTTGCTTGACGAAGAATCAGCAAAAGCTAACCACCCTAATCTTTACGAGTACTACAAAATGGGATACGACCCTAACGAACTCGTAAGTGAGCGGTTATTGAGTTATGAGGGTGGAGATGTAGTAATATGGCTAGACCCAGATGATCCTGGCGATATAGATGATAATCAATTAGACGCAATATTAGCTAATACTGAGTTTTACCGTACATTTTCTGATGAAATCTCAAGTCTTCGCCTTTTAAACGACCTCAACATAACTGATTGTAATGCTCGAAGGACTTTGAAGAGACATTTCTTTGATGAGCATCGACTAAAATGGAGAAGCTGTATAAAATTGCCGTGTTTGCTACTACTTAACTATGACTGAACTACTTCAACAGGCGATCGCGCAAATTGAAAAACTTCCAGCAGATCAGCAAGATGCAATCGCGGCTCGCTTTCTCGCGGAATTGCAAGATGAGCAAAAATGGGAAACTCGTTTTGCTGCGACGACAGATGATCAGTGGGATCGAATGGCGGCAATGGTGCGACAAGATATCGCAAGTGGTGAAACAGTTCCACTTGAGACTGTTTTTCCATCTTAAGAAATGAAATCAAGTGTAACCAAAACATTTCGTAAGCAGCTTGCCAATCTTCCTACATCGGTTCAGGAGCAGGCTACAAAAGCCTATGTACTCTGGCAAGAAGATGCATATCACAATAGCCTTCAATTTAAACTAGTCAGCCAGAGACAACCGATTTATTCGGCTCGTGTCGGTTTGAACTATCGTGTTCTAGGTTTATTAGAGTCCGAAGAGTCCGATCATATCTACTGGTATTGGATTGGCGCACATGATGAGTATGATGAATTGCTTAAGCGGATGTAGTTTAGGGCGATAGATGAAAACGCAGCGTTAGAATTTGGGCAAAATCTAAATTCTTCACCGAAAAATAATTCCCTTGTTTTCAGTGATGAGAATTAGTCAAATACGCATTTTGATAAAATCAAAACTACTCTTTGGATATCAAGTTTGATAAATTGTCAATGGCTGTTTATGAGCTTTATTAAGTTTTGTATTTTTTCCTGTCAAACCAAATTCAAGCTCTCCATGATGCGATCGCAACTCTAATTATTTGATGGAAAATGAGCTTCAGAAATGACGATTTTACTAGGTTTACAGCGATAAATTGTTTAGTTAAATAAACTGCTCCCCTAAGAATACTATTTTTGCATATTTTTGGCACTTCGGCTAGGATGCCCTTTTTTCGTTATCTTTATTGACAATAGAGTCAATAATCATGGCGAAGAATCATTTTTTTGGTGTCCTAATCCCATAATTAAAAAATTATTAAATTTAATTTAGATAAATTACTAAATTTAAAGTTTTTGTAGGTTAGGTGAAACAAAATGTAACCCAACAGACACAATATGTTTTTTCAAAAACTCTAGTTCTCAGTATGGACGGGGTTTAGTTAAGGAATTTGCTTTGCTCAAATCAAAACTAAAAGAGACGCATGTAATAAAAATACGTCTCTTCGTTATAAAAAATAATAGTAATAACAACTGATTACAAACAATTATTTTGTTCTTTTCTTATTGGTATCTGATTTGAAATTTTGCCGCTAATTAGTATATCGAATAAAACCGGATTATGTTCTCACCAGTTTACTTATAAAGTGGTAGATTTCATCTTTCTTAGTCTGATATTTAGCTATGTTTATAAACTTTTGAAACTTGATAGAAAGCTTGATTTTACTCTTGATTAGCCATTTACCGTTTTTTTCGGTTTACCATTTGAATTCGGCTTAATCCGCTTTTCAGAGATAAAATTTACTTCGTATATGGATGATAAGTTTGTACTTTGGTTAATTTCTTGGTCGTTGTTATCCAATGTATTAATTTCCTCTGGCAAGACATTTACTTTTTTGATGGGTTTGGAACGGGAAGATGGGTTAGGTTGCTTCTCAGACATAAAATTTACCTCGTAGGTGTATTGTAAAATTGAACTTTGAGACGGAGTTTTGTGAATTTGCTACAGGTATTACTTCAGTAAAGACTGACTTGATTCCGGAAAGGTGTAAAAATTTTGCCAATCAAAAAATTATTTTTAGAAGTTGAAAAATCAAATTTGAAACAAAAAAAGAGACGCGATGCGTCTCTAAGAAGAGAGGAAACCCATTAAACTTAAGGAATTTAGTCAGAAGTATTAAAATTTATATTTAAATTTTGGATTGAAATTGGGAATTTATTTGCTTATTAAATTTTGTAGAAGTACTAAGTTAAACAACGTTGGTTTAACTAGTGCCATTTGCTAGTACTATTAACTAGTACTAATTTTTTATTCTAGGGACGAGTCAGATAAGGAACACACAGAGGTTTCTGATGTATCTACAAATGAGATACACGATCGCAACTTAGCAATCCGGAATTTTTCAAAATTTAGCTCAAACCAAAGAAGCAACACTCCTAACAATGCCGATCGCGCTCCGAAACACTAACGAACTTTGGGCTTTTGTCCTGACTGAGACGTTAAAACGATTAGGATTGAATTGTGCTGTCATTTGCCCAGGTTCACGCTCAACTCCTCTCGCTGTTGCATTTGCCCAACAAGCACCAAATATTGAAGTAATTTCTATTCTTGATGAACGTTCTGCTGCTTTTTTTGCTTTGGGGAGGGCAAAAGCGACTGGAATACCTGTTGCGTTAGTTTGCACTTCGGGAACTGCGGGAGCGAATTTTTACCCTGCTGTGATTGAAGCGAAAGAAAGTTGTATACCTTTATTGTTACTCACCGCAGATCGACCACAGGAGTTACGTGAGTGTCATTCGGGGCAAACAATCGATCAAGTAAGACTTTATGGAAATTATCCTCGCTGGCAAACCGAATTAGCTTTACCAGTTGCCGAAATTGGAATGCTGGCATACTTGCGGCAAACGGTAATTTATGCATGGGAACGCGCTAACGCACCTGTTGCGGGTGTGGTGCATTTAAATATACCTTTTCGTGACCCCCTCGCTCCAGTTCCCGATGGGATTGATTTGACAAAATTGCGATTCCTGCGGACAGCTACGCTAACGCATTTGGAAAGCGAAGACTTTTTTGCCCATATAATTCCCCCTTCACCTTTAGCTGTTACTGTTTTATCCCTTCCTGCTTTTTCTTCTCCACGGGGAATTATCATTGCGGGGATTGCCCAACCTCAGTATCCGCAGGAATATTGTGTTGCGATTTCCCAACTTGCCAAGTTTTTCGGCTTTCCAGTGCTTGCGGAGGGACTTTCTCCGGTTCGTAATTATGCTCAGTTCAACCCTGGGATAATTTCGACTTACGATTCGATTCTTCGCAATCCCCAATTAGCGGAGGATTTAGCTCCCAAAGTCGTGATTTTGGTGGGAGAAATGCCTACTAGTAAGGAATTGCGGAGTTGGTTGCAGAAAACACAGCCAGAAATGTGGGTGATTGATAAGAGCGATCGCAATCTCGATTCTCTCCATTTGAAAACTAAGCATTTACGAGTTAGTGTCAATGAATTAGTTGATGAATTAACGGGAAAATATCCATCTCAGGAAGATTATGCTTACTTCCAAGCTTGGTGTAAATGTGATGCGATCGCTCGTCAAAATATTGATAATACTCTACAAGCTACCAATGAATTTTTTGAAGGTAAAGTGGTTTGGTTACTTTCACAGTTATTACCATCAAAAACACCACTATTTATTGCGAATAGTATGCCTGTCAGGGATATAGAATTTTTTTGGAAACCAAATAATTCTCAAATTCAACCTTTCTGTAATCGCGGTGCAAATGGAATTGATGGAACTTTATCGACGGCATTAGGCATTGCCCATAATAACCAACCTAGTGTTATGCTCACGGGTGATTTAGCATTATTACACGATACTAATGGCTTTTTGATGAGGAAAAAGTTTGTTGGGCATTTAACAATTGTATTAATAAATAATAATGGTGGAGGAATTTTTGAAATGCTACCAATTTCCCAATTTGAACCACCATTTGAAGAATTATTTGCCACTCCTCAAGATATTGATTTCTATCAGTTATCTGCTACATACGGTGTTGAGCATCAATTAATTACTTCTTGGCAAGAATTACAAGATAAATTAAATCCCTTACCAAGTAACGGAATCAGAATTTTGGAAATTAGAACTAATCGAAAAGTCGATGCAAAATGGCGTAAAGAAAATTTAAGTAAATTTGCTATTGAACAATTCAAAGATTAAGATAAAATCAAGCTTATTTAACTTCCCTTAAAACATGATTCATTGGGCATTCTTTATCATCAAAACTCAGCGATATTTCATATCTAGTTAATGGAAAAGGTTCTAAAAGCTTATCATCTTCATAGCTATCTAATCGCCACCACAAAGTTTGTACGGCGATTTGCTTATTATCATCGAATTCAAAAGTGACTTCGCCAAAATTGTTAACCCCAACAATTTCCTTCCCATGTCCCCATAATCCTTTATATTCGCGATAGTTTTTCGCCATAGCTAAATAGCTTTCTAAAGCTTGATGACGGTCTTGTTTTGGTAGAGGTGCAATTATATATTTAGGATTTACAGGATGCGAAGAATTAGGATATTTGATATTTTCTAACTTAGCTGATAAAAAATCAATTCGATACCACCATTCGGGCTTTTTTAATACTTCTACAAATCGAAACCAAGTTCTTTCTTCTACTAAATTAACTATCGCAGGTTGTTCTTGAACTCGCCAAGGTAAATACTGCATTAACTCTTCAGAATATGTATAATAATTACCGATTTCTAATTCTTCACCAGTAGAATTTGCCCATCCTAAAATTTCTGCTTTGGGATGATGATCGACAACTTCAAAGGGGATAAAACCTTTAAGATGTAATGAATAACTACCCCCAGCTTCACGCTTCTCATTTCTGAAAGAACTGCTGGTGAATTGAACAATTACGAGTTCCTGATTAGTTTGATGATTGTGATTATTTTGATAATTATTAGCTTCAGCAAATGGTTGAGTTGCTGAATATTGTAGACGTGCGGCAAAACTATAGTGAACGTCACCAGATAGGATGACTACACGACTTCTTTGTGTTGAATTTCGTGATGCTAACCTAGCTAAAAACTGTTCAAATGCTTTTGGTTCCAATCCCCAAGCTTCCGGATCGAATCCCCAAGCTGCGGTTCCTAGCTTTTCTGCAACTGTTTTTGCTGATTTCTGGATACCTTCGAGAAAGGGTAAACCAACAACCGGACCAGGTGAGATAATAAATGTTATTTGTGTTGGTTGTTTAGTTGATTGATTACAATCTGGAATTTGTTGGTGACAAGCTTCCTCGCTTAAAAGTGCAGGAAAATCAAAGTCTTTCCCTGGAAAACCTCGCAAAGTACGGGTATCGAGGAAAATGACTTCATAACCAGGCGCTTGGATAGTATAATGCCACTGTACAGCCTGCTCGAAGTGGGGTAATGCTCTAGGATTGGTGTTGCGGATATCTGCAATCGTGGGTAAACCAATACCAGTAGTAATTTCTTGTTCTGATTTGATATCTGTACCACCGGAAGCAAACCACTTTTCTGCCGCTTTGAGTAATGTACCACCTGGATGCTTTGTATTTTGATTTTTATCTCGAATAAATTGGTTAGGTGTATTACCCCAAGCTTGACAAATTGCGTATGCGAGTAGACCATTTTGGAGGATGCGACGACCAAGGGGTTTGGATAAAACGCGATCGCACCATGCCATATTTAAATTCCAGTCGTCGGTAATTTCATGGTCGTCGAATATCATGTATGTAGGGATATTCGCTAAAGCACGTCTGACTTTCGGTAAGGTGGAAAGGAAGTTTTTGAGGTGAGTAATCTCTTGTTTAAATTCTTTTTCGGCTCGACAAAATAGGGATTTCTGCTGATTAATGTCTGTATATTCGGGAAAACTATCTGGTTGACTCCACAGGACATCGCTCCAAGCAAATAGATACATCATCATAAATTCACCAAAGGTAAATAAATGACTTTTGTCTATATTTGTAATCCGATTAAATTTATCTATACTAGCTGTTAATCCGGCAATTTTTGTAGCTAAATTATTACGTTTACCTGGCTTTAATTCATCTAAATTTTCCACGTCTGGTAATGGTTCCGACCATCCTAAAAGCGTGTCTGATGCGTCCATTAATATTAGTAATAAACCATCGGCAACATCATCAGCATAGATTTGGTCACCTGTTAAAAAAAGTTGGTGCGGACGCTGTTTTGGTGACTGTGCTAGCGCTTCATAAATCATTTTGTCTAAACCAGACATTGCATCTAGGCTTTCACCGTGCAATTTACGACAAGAACCATGTACTATGCGTAATGCATTTAAATCGTGGGGAGGAAGGGCAAAACTTGGTAAATTAAATGGTGGGTAAGTAATATCAGTAATCAACCCAAGTGCATTTAATATTCCGGGACAATCGAGGGTTTTACCGTCAAATTCTAAATCATAGAGATAACTTTCACCGTACAAAAGTACATTTGATTCAGCTTGAGCGGTGACAGCAACAACATGTAAATTTGTGCCAATTTTAATTGTTTTCTGGCTATCAAACAGCAACAAATTATAACTTAAATCCAAAACCTTTAAAATGACATGACAACTCGCTTTTAAAGCAACCCAAACAGTCACCGAATTAGGTTCTACTCGTCGTAAAATTGGACCAGCGAGAACTAGCGGCATTGTCTTAATTCGTTCTCGTAATGGCATCCAAACCATACAATCAACCTAAAGGAACACATGTTAATTGTATTTCGCGATCGCTAAAATATGTCAAGGGTAATTATAACTAGTTTTACCGCTTCTAAAGCTGATAAATGATTCATGTATGGAATGAATCCAGTTAATCTGAATGGAACACTACAGAACTTTCCCTTTGCTGTGCCTCTTTGTGGTCATCAGAGGTGCAAATTTGATTGAAGTTTGTAGCAAATTACTACCGATAATTTCCAATGTTTTAGGGTACAGCTTAGAGAAATATACAATAATAGAAGTTATAATTACTTCTTCGGTGTAATTCCAGTCAAAAAGGTAGCAATCCAACTGGAAATAATTGCCAATGGAACAAAGATAGCTAGCGGTATAATCCACAGTTCTTTACTGAAAAGAGATAAAATTATCGCCATATTCCCAACTATTGCCAGACTAATTGTATAGATTTTCATCGCTTTGCGCGTCCATCCTTCTTGACAGTGGAAAGTAGCTGCTGCGGGGATGAGTAATAAACCAAATACGGTAGCACCAATTAAAGCACCGATACTATTAGTAAATATCCATAAACCCAAAGATAACAAAGCAATTCCAAAACAAGCACCCCACCAGTTTGATTGTTGAATTTCCCTTTCTGAAAGAGCTAATCTACCAAATTTATTTAGTCGCAGCAACAAAGTAAAAAAGGGGTCGGCAATCCATGTCAAAATTACGAATATTAGGTAGACAACTGCAACTACAATCACCAAGGGTTTTAATCCAACTTGGTTCAACCCCAGCAACATGAATCGCACGGCAAAATATAAACCGATCGCAAATACCCATCTAGTGACATGATTCAAACGCGACGACCATAAAAAGTAGCGCAGTAACATCCGATAAACGGGGTTTTTTGCCTTTAGCGCTTCCACAATCCCCTGCCTTGCCCATTCCATAGTCGGGTTCAGTCGCAGAGCTTCGCGAAAGTATGTCAAAGCTTTGTCGGGGGATTTGCCATGAGACAGCAAAATCCAACCGCTACTTGCATAGGATGAAGCATCTTCTGGTGATAAAGAAATTGCCTCTTCCACTGCTTCGATCGCTTCCTCTCCCTTTCCTAATTGGGATAGAGATAAAGCCCGATAATTTAAGCATTCCACATGTTCTGAATCGCTGGCAAGCCCCTGCATTGCCGCATCAAGGGTATTTTGCCATAGTTTGCGATTGTAGTTACAGCGTGCCAATAAAGCGAAATATGATGCTTGATGGGGGTTGAGACGAATGGCTTCTAATACTGACTTGGAAGCCGCCTCAATTTGATTGCGATCGCATAAAATATAACCCAAGATGTAATGGGGAAACGGCAAGTCTGGTGTTAGGGAAATTGCTGTTTCTGCCGCTTTAGTCGCTTCTTGGTAACGCTGTTGATAGTTTAAACATAATCCCAACAGAGCATAAGCATAAGCCTCGTTTGGAGACTCTGCTAAAGCTTTACGGAGTTCTACCTCTGCCATCTCATAACGAGATTGTTCTAATAGTAATGTTGCACGCTCGATGTTCACAAGAAGTTAGGGAATTGGGCAGGGGGGATTGGGCAGTAGTCAGTAGGCAGTAGGCAGTAGTCAGTAGGCAGTAGGCAGTAGTCAGTAGGCAGTAGTCAGTAGGCAGTAGGCAGTAGGCAGTAGTCAGTATTTTTATTAAACTCCTGATTCCTGATTCCTGATTCCTGATTCCTGATTCCTAACCCCTAACCCCTAACCCCTAACTCCTAACTCCTAACTCCTAACTCCTAACTCCTGATTCCTAATTCCTAACTTTTAAATTTTTAAATACTTCAAAATATCATCATACAACCCACCTTCATTAGCATATAGCGCATAATTTCGGGCTGTAGCAAACCATTCTTTTGTCGATGGTTTAAGACTTGCAGCAGCAGAAATTAAATCTTTTGTTGATAGTGGTTTGGGAATACCCATTTTCATCGCTTCTTGTAGTTTACGTTCCACTGCCACATCAACCACCGCTTTTAAATCTGCACCGGAAAAATTATCTGTTTTTTTGCTTACATGCTCGTAGTCGATTTCTTCCACAGGTTTGCCATTACATAACAATCGTAACGTTGCTACCCTTGCCGCTACATCTGGTGGTGGTACAAATAATATCCGGTCAAATCTTCCTGGACGACGAAAGGCTGAATCCAAATGCCAGGGTGCATTTGTCGCTGCTAAAATTAATACACCTTCATTCGAGCTTTTGACACCATCAAGTTCCGATAAAAACTGATTTATTACCATGCGACTCGAACTTTGCCGTAAATCGGTACGGTTTGCCGCTAGTGCATCTACTTCGTCGAAAAATAAGACACAGGGCTGATTATAACGAGCTTGCTCAAAAATTTCGTGTAAATTTCGCTCGCTGTTTCCCAACCACATATCAAGCACATCATTTATACCTACGGAAATAAAGCTGGAATTGATTTCCCCAGCAGTAGCACGGGCAAGGTATGTTTTACCACATCCAGGAGGTCCATAGAGCAAATTCCACCACCAATAGTTTTTCCGTAAGCTTTGTAGAGTTCGGGTTGACTGAGGGGGTAAATTATTTTGAGACGAATTTCATCTTTGACAGCATCCATTCCCCCGACATCTTGAAAGGAAATTTCCGGGCGTTCGAGGATGCTATCATCCAAGAATGGTGTGTCATCTCCAACAATCGATCTGATTTTTCCGTTAACTATGCTATTTGTGTTTACTTCGTCTGTAATCCCCAAAAGCATGGCAAAATCTAAATCGGCAATGGCTGGATCGAGCGCGATCGCCTGACGATATTGGTTGACTGCTTGCTTAACTGCACCGGAATTTAGTAACAAGCGAGCATGTAGTAAATACGCAAGCGGTGGAGAATCGGAACGTTTGACAAAATCTTCAACAATCACCAAAGCTTGCGAATGTTTACCCTGTTGGTAAAATGCTTTTGCTAAACCCAGTTTTAATTCGGTTTGTTCTGGCTTGAGTGCCAAAGCCTGACGGTATTCTTGCTCGGCTTCCTCAAATTGTCCCACACTCAAAAGCATTTCTGCTAAATGTTGTCTGAGAGGAATATTATCTGGGGAAAGTTTTAGTGCCTCGCGTAATGCCCGTACAGTATCATGACTTGTAGTCATATCATTTTCGATTTTTTGGTTAAAGAAGAAATTCAAATGCAGCAATGTCTATCATAAGCAATCAAAAATAGAATTGACGAAAATAAAAGTGGCTCAAAGTCGCTGACTGTAAAGTATTGAGGCTATTATTCTATATCTGTTTTGGATGGTTTTTTGATTTCTTCCCGCGATAATGATGCGATGTCTACCCCGGAGGGGTAGACATGTAGTGGCTTCTGTAAGTAGCAAGCTACTGCTTTGCGGTAGCTTTGGAAGTCACTCTGTGCCTACGCGCTTTCTTTGGTATCGCGAATTTAAATATACTAAAAACAGCTAAAAAATAAACTTCTGTCATGCTGACAAAGGTAGACGAAAGACTTCCCGAAGGGTAGCATCTCCAAGGTTTTCACTTCATTTAGCAATAAAATCCTAACCCGTTTTTGGTATAATCCAATCCAGCCAGCATAAGTGAAGAATATGTTTTGCTGGTTTTGGTTGGGTTAAGCTAATGATTTTCAGCCAAAAAATTGACATTCCCCATCACATAGAAGCTGGGAAAGTGTCAATTTTGGGTTATCGTCAAATTATTATTGGGCTTCGACATCAAAATTTTTAGAATAGTAGATCGGAATACTCGCTGAGTTATCTACAAATTCGCACATTGGACTACCTGCCAGAATTTTTGTTGATTTCGGAATTGTGAAGCAAATCGCTGCTACAAGTAAAACCATTAAACTGAGTCTGTAATCAAAATTCATCACACCACTTACACCTTACTGAATCGAATGCTTTTCCCTTCTTGATGAATTAGGGTAGCTCAAAAATTTTATCTAATTCTATGGACTTTAGTCACTAATTTATAGGACTTTAGTCATATATTTAGATTCAGATTAACATTTGGATTGTGATGAAGATTTATTTAATTATTTTATACTTTCAATGCTCGCATTTTTCAGCATTTTCCACGTTTAAAAGTAGTTAAATATATTTTAATTCTCTTGCTTAATTAAGTCTTGTATCCCAACGAGTGTTTTTATTCAGTACCCAGAATTCTCAATAATTCATATTCGTTACAGGGTTTATTCAAATAGGCTTTTGCAACTAGCTGAATTGCGAGTTGACGATTTGCGATGTTCTTGGCGATATTCTAAGTCTAGCGATCGCAAAACTTTTGCGGGTAATCATATAAATAGTTTCTCCTGTAACTATATCTTTAACAACAACAGCGTATATAAATACTAAATACTAGTATTTATAAATACATTTAGATAAAATATATGCGTGGATTAAAGTAACTAATAAACACTTGAGCATAAAGCAGAATTTAACAGCACAATTGTTTCGAGTATATATTCTGATACTGCGGCTAAAATGCATAAATCTAGGTTTTATACAGCTTTGAGAGACGTGGTGAGAAATCTGGGATTGACTATCCGCATTACTCAGCCAAAAATTATCTGGTAGATACCCAAACAGCATGGATATATTACAAAACTTGTGCCAGTATGTTGCAGGTGTCTCTTAAGACCATATCTGGGAGCAAAATGTTTAATATACTTGGCTTTGTGGTGAATTTTTCATTAATGCGTCGGCTGCATTTATCTTTATTGCTGCCAGCAGTTCTGACTTACCTCGTTATTCTTTATGCAAGTGTTAGCAGTGTTTATGCGGAGATTGCAGAAAACCAACCAATTCCGAATCCAGTAGTGCAGCAGAATCCAACACCAAACGTTTACACCTGGGAAGGGGATGTCGAGTTTAGATACGAACCACAAAATATCGTCGCAACCGCATCCAAAGCAGAATATTTTCAATCCGAACAAAAAATAGTTTTGACAGGAAAAGTCAAAATTACCCAACAGGGAAAAACACACGAAGCTGAAACCGCAACCTTCTTTGTCACCGAGCAGTTTAAAATGTCTGCCGATCGCGCGATCGTCCCAGGTACTGGGGGGAACTAGTACAACAAGGCAAAAGTTAAAAGTTAAAAGCCAAAAGAAAGAATTCTTGATGTACCAGTTTTTAGTAGAAGCTTACTGCGATACCAAAGAAAGCGGATAGGCACGGAGTGACTTCCAAAGGTATCGCAAAGCGATAGCTTGCTACTTAACCTGAGTTCGGGATAAGCAGTTTGGAATCAAACCTACGCTATCAATATGGTCATAATTTCGCTCAAACACAAGCCTTTTGCACGCACTCGTTTGATTCCTCCATGCTTCAATCGCGTTTTATGCCATTGAGCTTCAAATTTCTGGCAGAAGTCATCTACGTG
>JAAUPE010000159.1 GCA_012034595.1 Calothrix sp. CSU_2_0
CTGGATTTTTCGACTTTCCCTGAATTCCCCAAAACTGTTGCGACACCACAATAGTTTCAAACCTGGATTTTTGACTTTCCCTAAATTCCCCAAAAACTGTTGCGATACTCAGAATGAGTCACTAGCCTCCGGCAATGCTAAAAGCATACGTGAACGCACAATAGTTCCAAACATGGATTTTTCGACTTTCCCTAAATTCCTCAAAAACTGTTGCGACACCAAAATAGTTTCAAACCTGGATTTTTCAGCTTTCCCTAAATTCCCCAAAAAACTGTTGCGATACTCAGAATGAGTCACTTCGTGATCGCACAATAGTTTCAAA
Source organism: Calothrix sp. CSU_2_0 (assembly GCA_012034595.1). Classification (GTDB taxonomy): domain Bacteria; phylum Cyanobacteriota; class Cyanobacteriia; order Cyanobacteriales; family Nostocaceae; genus Brunnivagina. The sequence continues at coordinate 323 of JAAUPE010000159.1, forward strand.
CCTCGATTTTTCGACTTTCCCTGGATGGTACTAATAGCGAAGAAAAGCCAAAATAGAAGTAAGGATTTGATCGAAGAAAAATTCTTTGCTGTATAAGGAGTCTGTAAAGAGTGGTATTACAAGTACAAACAAACGTTTACGAAGCGAAAACCCAGGAGATTGCGAAACAACTTCTCGCAGCTACACAAGAAAATCGCTCGTTTTTAGCGAACTTACGCGATCGAATGCGCTTAGATGATAAATTATTAGATTGGGCGATGAGTAATCCAGGTTTGCGGGTGCAGTTATTTCGCTTTATCGATACTTTACCTGCTTTAAAAAATGATAAATCGGAAATTGCCGCACATCTACAAGAGTATCTTGGTGATGAATCAGTAGAATTACCAACTACTCTCAAAGGAATGTTAAATTTTGCGAGTCCTGATTCGATGCCGGGACAAGTAGCAGCAACTACAGTTACAAAAGCAACCGAAACATTAGCACATAAATATATTGCGGGTGAAAATATTAAGCAGGCTTTGAAAACGATTGAAAGCTTGCGTCGAGATAAAATGGCTTTTACAGTAGATTTACTTGGTGAAGCTGTAATTACAGAAACAGAAGCGCAATCTTATTTAGAGCGCTATCTCGATTTAATGCAACAATTAACCACAGCTGCTCAAAACTGGAATCAAGTCGCACAAATTGATGAAGCTGATGGAGAATTAATCCCCAAAGTACAGGTTTCAGTCAAATTGACAGCTTTTTACTCGCAGTTCGATCCTTTGGATGCGATTGGTAGTGAGGAAAAGGTCAGTTCGCGGATTCGGGTTTTGTTACGTCGTGCGAAAGAATTGGGTGCTGCCGTTCACTTTGACATGGAACAGTACGCATATAAAGATATTACTTTTAGCATTCTTAAGAAAATTTTACTCGAAGCCGAATTTTGCGATCGCACCGATGTGGGAATGACTGTACAAGCATATCTCCGCGATAGCGAACAGGATGCCAGGGATTTGATTGATTGGGCAAAGCAGCGTGGTAGACCAATTACAATTCGTCTGGTAAAGGGTGCTTATTGGGATCAGGAAACGATTAAGTCGGAACAAAAGCACTGGCAGCAACCAGTTTATAACGATAAGGCGGCGACTGATGTGAATTTTGAGAAGATTACTCAATTGTTGCTCGAAAATTACCAATATGTGCATGCAGCGATTGGTAGTCATAATGTGCGATCGCAAGCTCGTGCGATCGCGATCGCTGAAAGTTTACAGGTTCCCCGTCGCTGTTTTGAGATGCAGGTTTTGTATGGAATGGGGGATAAGTTGGGGAAAGCTCTGGTTGACAAGGGTTATCGGGTACGGGTTTATTGCCCTTATGGTGATTTGCTGCCGGGGATGGCTTATTTAATTAGAAGATTGTTGGAAAATACGGCGAATAGCTCGTTTTTACGGCAAAATTTGGAAAATGTCGCGGCTGAAGAGTTGCTTGTAGCTCCGGAGACTAAATTATCTCACGTAGAGACAGGGAGGCGCAAAGAAGAGGGGAAACTATTTGTCGGTGTTGCTGATACTGATTTTGCTGGGGATGGTGAAAGGGAGAAAGCGAAAATGGCTTTTGAGTTGGTGCGTGGGCAGTTGGGTAGGATGTATTTGCCGTTGATTGCTGGTGAGTATGTACAAACGCAAGATGTGGTTGATTCGGTGAATCCGTCGAGGTTTGACGAGGTTGTCGGCAAGATTGGACTTGCGAGTGTGGAACAAGCGGAAATGGCTATGCAAGCGGCAAAAAATGCTTTTCCTGGTTGGCGAAAAACACCTGTGAGTCAGCGTGCGGGGATTTTGCGGAAAGCTGCTGAGTTGATGGAACTGCGACGGGCAGAACTTTCGGCTTGGATTGTTTTGGAGGTTGGTAAACCTGTACGGGAAGCTGATGGAGAAGTTTCGGAAGCGATTGATTTTTGCCTTTATTATGCTGCGGAAATGGAACGGCTGAATGAAGGTGTAAGTTATGACGTAGCCGGTGAAACGAATAAGTATATTTATCAGGGTCGTGGGATTGCGGTGGTAATTTCTCCTTGGAATTTTCCCCTTGCGATCGCAGCTGGAATGACTGTGGCGGCTTTGGTGACGGGGAATTGTACGATACTCAAACCTGCGGAGGCTTCTTCGGTAATTGCGGCTAAGTTTGCGGAGATTTTAGTTGAGGCAGGGATTCCCAAGGGTGTGTTCCAATATCTGCCTGGTAAGGGTTCGGCTGTTGGTGCTTATATGGTGAATCATATTCATACTCACATTATTGCTTTTACTGGTTCTCAGGAAGTTGGTTGTCGAATTTACGCGGATGCGGCAACGCTGAAAATGGGTCAAAAGCACATGAAGCGGGTAATTGCGGAGATGGGTGGTAAGAATGGCATTATTATCGATGAAAGTGCCGATTTAGACCAGGCTGTGGTTGGTGCGGTGCAATCAGCGTTTGGATATAGCGGACAGAAATGTTCAGCTTGTTCGCGGGTAATTGTTGTGGAAGCTGTGTATGAGGAGTTTGTTCGGCGTTTTGTGGAAGCGACAGAATCCTTAAATATTGGCGAAGCTGAATTACCGAGTACCCAAGTTGGACCTGTAATTGATGATAATGCGCGATCGCGTATTCTGGAATATATCGAGAAGGGTAAGGCAGAATCGACTTTAGCGTTGGAGATGTCCGCACCTGAGAATGGGTATTATGTACCTCCGACAATTTTTAAAGATGTACCAAGCGATGGAATAATTGCCCAGCAAGAAATTTTTGGTCCTGTGGTTGCGGTGATTAAAGCAAAAAACTTTCAGGAAGCTTTGCAAATTGCTAATGGTACAAATTTTGCTTTGACAGGTGGTTTATATTCGCGAACTCCTTCCCACATCGAACAAGCACAAGCAGATTTTGAAGTCGGGAATTTGTATATTAACCGTACAATTACGGGGGCAATTGTAGCTAGACAACCGTTCGGTGGGTTTAAATTATCGGGAGTTGGTTCTAAAGCAGGTGGTCCCGATTATTTGTTACAATTCCTTGAACCTAAAACAGTGACAGAGAATATTCAGCGTCAGGGTTTTGCCCCAATTGAAGGAGCAGATTAGGGATATCCCCAGTAGAGACGTTCCGATGGAGCGTCTATATTTTTGATTTTGGATTGATTAATTTTATTATGGTGGGCAATGCTCACCTTTTTCATATTGCGATTGAGTAATTCTAAACTGGAGCGATCGCAATTTTAATAATTATCCCATCCCCATCGCTACAATTAAACAAAGAGAAATTTTCATGAATCAAGTCATTGTAAAAATTGCTACTTCAATAAACGAATTTGCAGCAATTGAAGAAATCAGAAAAACCGTATTTCAGGAGGAACAAGGAGTTGATGGGGAATTAGACTTTGATGGACTTGATGAAACTTGCGATCGCTTAATTGCGTCATTAAATGGTGAGTTTATTGGTACTGTCAGAATTCGGCTTTTAAATGCGAAAATGGCGAAAATTGAACGGTTAGCTGTTCTCAAACAAGGACGAGGACACGGTATCGGCAAAAAATTAATGGCAGAAGCTTTAGAAATAGCTAAAAGTAAAGGAACTTTAGAAGTGGTTATTCATGCTCAGGAATATATCAAACCTCTGCATCAACAACTAGGATTTGAGGAATATGGTGATGTCTTTGAAGAAGCTGGTATTCGTCATGTGAAGATGAGAAAAGTTATGAGTTATGAATTAGGAGTTAATAATTAATAATTAATAATTAATAATTATTGCCCCTTTTCCCTTCCCTTTAAAGATTCCGAGTGCTGCAAAGTGATAAAACGTTCCCTGTCATTCCGTCGTTTTCCGAGAAATGCGCTAATACTGCTATTTATTTGGGGTTTAGGAGCAATATGCGATCGCATTTGGCTTTCCCTCGACAATTCGATACCTGCTTGGGATCAATCGGATTACCTCACGGGAACGTTAAATTACCTCACAGCTTTACAAAATCCCCAATTCGGTAATTATGAATGGTGGCAAAGTTTTTGGTTGCTATCTTCTAAAATTCCCCCTCTAACTTACATTATCACGGGCATTTTTCAAAGTATATTTGGTGTCGGGCAAGACCAAGCAATGCTCGTAATTTTACTATTTAGTGCCATTCTTATCTCTTCGGTATATGGCTTAGGTAAAGTCTTATTCAATTCCACCGTTGGTTTATGGGCAGCAGCACTGTGCCAAGTTTTACCAGGACTCTACACTCTGCGTCTTCAATTCCTCCTCGATTATCCACTTGCAGCAGTAGTTACATTTAGCTTTTTTTGTTTGACGCTTTGGCATTTTCAAATAAAGAAAATACAAAGAGAACAAAGTTTATTTTCCCCGCTCCTCAAATCCTCACTTTTAGCGACATTATTCGGAATATCTTTAGGACTTGCTTTATTAGTTAAACAAACAGCATTATTTTTCCTATTTACACCCATTATTTGGGTAGGAATAGTTACTTTACGTCAGTTTCGCTGGGTGAAATTGCTTCAGCTAATTGGTAGTTTGTGGATATCAACCTGGATATTTGGTGGTTGGTATCGAACTAACTGGTTAACTATTTTAACATCAGGGAAACGAGCGACTATTGATTCCGCGATCGCAGAAGGTGACCCAACTTTAAATACTATTGATGCATGGCTTTATTATTGGCAACAATTACCGCAACAAGTCACTTTCCCTTTGCTATTATTGCCAATATTTGTGTTGTTATTATATTTGGCAAAATTTGGAGAAGTAACTACAAGAAATCAAAATCCAGACAATGAAAATTCCCAATCTTCATTACCCATTTCCCAATCTCTCAAATGGTTAGGAATATTCTTAATCGCTGCGTATCTACTATCATCATTGAATATAAATAAAGATGCACGTTATGTAATACCTTATTTACCAGCATTTTCGGTATTTTTAGCCTATGGATTTACGCGAATTCAAAGTTTGTTAGCAAAGCGTATCCGTTGGGGAACTTTGGGTTTGGCAATTTTACTTATGGTGCTAAATTTGTTTCCCATTGGTGGATTTGCAGGAGATTTAATAACACAAATATTAAGTCCTCAAGCTAAACATCGTCCACAAATGCTTTCAGTCATACCCCACAAAGAAGTCATTACCGAAATTATTCGCACCGAACCTTATTTGCGATCGACTTTAGGGGTTTTACCTTCAACCGATAAAATTAACCAGCATAATTTTAACTATTACGGTGCATTAGCGAATTTTCAAGTTTACGGAAGACAGGTAGGAATTAGAAAAAAACAAATAGAACAAGATGCGCGATCGCTTGCTTGGTTCCTCACCAAAACAGGGGAACAGGGTTTGGTTCCCAAATCTCAAGCTGCCATAGTTAAAGATATTGAAACATCACCTAACTTTGAAATTCAACGTACTTGGCAATTAACTAACGGTACCATTCTCAAGCTTTACCATCAAAAAGAACCATACATCGAAGTCATATCCCGTCCCCTTGAATATTCATCATTAAAAATTATTCGCGAAAAAAGTATCCTACCAACCCCAGTCACCTTAACCCAGCTAAACCTCCCTGCAAACACTCCTCCCGGTGTTCCCATTCCCATAACCTACAGGTGGTCTGGTTCTTGGGAAGAGTTAAAAAATGGCTTAGTTTTATTGACTTGGCACAACATTAACGAGCAACCATCCCAAATCCGCAATCTCAAATCAGTCTGGTTTCACGATCATGCGATCGCGATGGGAAATTTATATACAGCTATCAAAAAAACCGAAGGTAATTTTCAAGTGATCGAACGCACTGCAATGTTACCTCCAGCGAATATTTTACCTGGAACCTATCGATTAGAAGCAAGTTATCTAAATCGCGTATCGGGAGAAATATATGCAATTAATGCACCGAATCAAACTATTACAATTAACCCAGAAGCTACGGCAACACCAGCACCAGAGTTAGATTTAATCACGCAATTACGCATATTAGCCATTAATTTACCCAAAGGAACTGAAGCGGTAGAAAAAATATTTGATGAGGTGGCAAGGATTAACCAATATGACCCAACGCAGGACTATTTATTACAAGCACAACTAACATCAGAATATCGCTTGCGTCATTACAGTTCAGATTCAGGTTTGGCTTATACAGTCGCTTTAGCAAATGTATTACAAAGACGAGTCCAAAGTTCAATTAAATCCCTTGAAAGAGTTACTCAAATCGATGCGAAAAATCCCTTTGCTTGGGCATATTTAGCTTTTGTGCGACTTTATAATTGGCAACCAGAAGCAGCAGAAAAAGCTCTAAAAACTGCTTTAGAAATTAACCCGAATCAGCGCGAAATTAAAGCGCTTGCAGGAGTTGCAGCATTAATGCAAGGTAATTTTATCAAAGCATGGGAGAATTTATCAGCATTAAGAATTAATTAACTACCACTCCCTAACCATTGAGGATTGTGAATAAAATAATTTGTAATTTGTCTTGTGGGGCAGTCATCCTGTCTGCTACTAAATTAAAAACGGGCAGGATGCCCATTCCACAATATATATAAATTATTTAAATTTCATTCCTAACTTAAATATTTCATCAACACAGATTCTAATTGAAATATGCCAATAGGTTTACTCAAACAATCATTTGCTCCAGCTTGTAAAAAACTATCACGTTGACGCAAACCCCTTCCTTCTGGAGTATCAATCATTCCCATTGGTGTCATTATCACTACAGGTAACTCCAGCAAATCTGGCTGTTTTCGTAAAGTTGCAAGTAAATCTAGTCCGCTAATACTTCCTACTAATTGGATGTCAAGCAAAATTAAATTAGGTTTGTAACTGCGTACTTTTTCTAAAAACTTTTCTCCACTGACCATTACATCAACTGCATAACCGATTGTTTCTAAATAATCTTGCAGTAATATAGCTGTGTTTTCTTCATCTTCTACTAATAGAATCCTCTGAATATCAAGATTTGAATTTTTATTTAAAGACTTAGAGTTTAAAAAATCAGTATTTAAAGAATTTGGATGAGGTAATAACAAAGTAAACTTACTACCCACCCCCACAGTAGATTCGATAGTTACATCACCACCATGTAATCTTGCTAATTTTTTCGTGAGAGCTAAACCTAAACCCGTTCCTTCATAATGACGATTGAGTTGACTATCAAGTTGTTTAAAAGGTTCAAATAATAATTTAAAATGTTCGCGCTCAATCCCAATCCCTGTATCCGCAACTATAAAATTGATTCCTAATTCCGTATATTTAACTTCCAACAACACTCTACCAACTTGAGTAAACTTGATCGCATTTGTGAGCAAATTTAGCAGCATTTGCTTCAGTCTGCGTTCATCCGCAATACAAGTCTCCACATCATCGGTAATTTCCACCGCAATTTCTAACCCCTTAGCATTAGCGCGATCGCAAACTGTCGAAATCACATTACGGCATAAATCTCGCACTGATAAACTGACTAACTGTAACTCCTCCTTACCAGCTTCTACCTGCGATAAATCCAAAACATCGTCAATTAATGCCAGCAAATGCTCACCACTGGTATAAATACAATTCACATACTCTTGCTGCTTCTCACTAAGATTTTCTCCCATCTCCTGTTGTAATAATTGCGATAAACCCATAATTGCATTCAAAGGTGTTCGCAATTCATGACTCATCGTTGCCAAAAAAGAGCTTTTCGTTCGACTACCTGCTTCTGCTGCTTCTTTGCGCTGCCGCATCTGCAATTCATTCTGCTTCATCTCCACAATTTTCTGCCGAGACTCGCGATCGCGTCGTTCGATTGCAGCTAACAAACAACGACGCAACAGTAAGGGAGTTATCTGACTTTTAATTAAATACTCATCACTACCCGCTTTAATCGCTTGTAGGAGCTTTGCTTCGTCATCCACGTCGCTAATTATCACAATCGGAATCTGTGGAAAAAGCGAATGGATACAACTTATCTGCTCAAAATCATCAGCATTTTGTAGAGATAAATCCAACACAACTGCATCAATCGATAAAGATGGATTTTCTAAACTAGTCAAAACATCTACTAACTTATCAACTCGACACACCAAATTTATCAAATTGCTAGAAATTGCATTATTGATTACTTCTTCAAAATTGCGGTACGGCTTTGGCGTTAAGCTTTGCTTATCGCTAGCAGTACAATCAAACATAACAGCCAAAGCTACCGTTTCAGTTCCCATTTCCCAGATACAATACTGATTTGTAGTCACATTGCGAGATGCTTCTGGCACTAAGTTCACGAAACTTTCCTGCTCTTGATGCATCCTCCATCAAGATTTTGCCGCTTATCGCAACTAAAAAGTAATATATTTGGCAACTTACTTAGACATCTCCAGAAATTCAATTATGCGTTGCCTGAAACCCCTTGTAGAGAGGTAGCACTGCTACGTCTCTACAATCATTTTCACTCCTATGTCTATTGTCTTTTATGTCTTCCCTCCTTCTTTCCCCCTACCTTACCCAAGAAAGATATATAAATAATTGAATTTTGCCACAATTAAAAATGTAGCAGCTGTCGTAGAGGAATAGCCATGAGCCACGATGAAGTGAGAATAGTTTCCCTAATACCAAGTGGTACAGAAATTTTAGCCGCACTTGGACTAACTGACAAAATTATTGGGCGATCGCATGAATGTGATTATCCCGAAGAAGTTAAAAGTCTTCCAGTTTGCACTAAAGCCAGACTAAATACCAATGCACCTAGTCAGGAAATTAACGATAAAGTTAATGATTTGTTACAAAATGCTTTGAGTATTTATGAAATTAAAATCGATGTTTTAGAGAAATTACAACCGACTCATATTCTGACTCAAGATCAATGTGATGTCTGTGCTGTTAGTTTTAGCGAAGTTGAAAAAGCAGTTGCTACTCTTACCCAGGAAACACCAAAAATTATTTCATTACAACCCGATCTCCTCAAAGATGTTTGGGATGATATCGAACGGGTAGGACATGTATTTGGGGTGGATGTGGTCAAAGTCTTAGAGAATTTGGAAGCACGTGTCAAAATTGTCGAACAGCGTACAAAAGGACTTGGAGCGAATGAAATCCTATCTGTCGCATGTATTGAGTGGACAGAACCTCTAATGATGGCTGCTAATTGGGTTCCTGAATTAGTTAATATAGCAGGTGGAAAATCTTTATTTGGTCAAGCTGGACAGCAATCTACGCAATTGAAATTGGAAAATTTGATTGCTAGTAATCCGGATGCAATTATTTTTATGCCTTGCGGATTTGATTTACATCGTACCCGTCAAGAGGCACAAATGTTAGTTAATCTTCCCGAATGGGAAAAATTACATGCAAGCCAAACCGGGAGAGTATACATCACCGATGGGAATGCCTATTTTAACCGTCCAGGACCAAGATTAGTAGAATCGGCAGAAATTTTGGCAGAAATATTACATCCAGAAATATTCCAATATGGTTATAAAGGAAAAGCTTGGGATGTGTTCTCTAAGTAGTTAGTAGTTAATAAGTTAATAGTTAATAAGTTAATGCTTAATAAGTTAATGCTTAATATTAATTTTGAGTACTTAGTTCTGCCAATGCCCAATTCCCAATGCCCAATGCCCAATTCCCAATTCCCAATGCCCAATTCCCAAATCAACTTTTAAACTTCAGTTCTTGCAGCACTATTTATCCAACTTATCAGTGGTCTAAGGTTTTCTGGAACTGCTGATTCACCAACGCTGACAGTATGAGTTTTCCCATCATCTTCGACTGTTAACATGTAGTTAAAGCGGTCGGGTTTAGGAGAAGGGGAATCGATGTAAGCAGGCAAATTGAAAAAATCCGACTCTTGTAAGAGTTGGGGGAGTTGTTTGGCAGTTTCTTGAGATATGTCAGCCGTATCAACTTTTGTTGTTCGTGGCATACCCGCAAAACCACCAGTTCGCTCTAAATATACTCGCATATTATGCTGTTTTCTAAAGAACAAGAAAGACCCAGAGAATAATTATATTATCTCCCAGCTAAAGAAAAACGAGCATATAGAATTACAAAAGTTCTGAATTCGGTAAAATATTGACACGGGAATACTACCCGTGGCAAATTTTACCCTAATTTTGAGATAAACACAGAATAAACTAGAGATCGAATTCGGGAAAAATCATAGAAAAGCGGTAGAAAAACGATTCAACTCTTGAGAAAACTATCACTTTATCGAGACTCCAACCTGTTCCCAAGCATTTTTGACGGCTTTTTGTTCGTTACTACCATCTCCATAAAGTTCTCCAGCAACCTGCACTAAAATCGCAGCAGCTTGGGCAAAATTGGAACTAGAACGCAAGCGATCGCGCAATGCCACATACCAGATTTTTCCAGCTTTCTCCCAAGCATACCCACCGATTTCCATTGATGCGAGATAAAAAGCTCGGTTAGCAATACCAGAATTGATATGCACCCCACCATTATCTTTCATCCCTACATAAATATCTTTGTAATGTGCGGGTTGTGGGTCTTTACCTAATATAGGGTCATCATACGCCGTTCCCGGTTCCTTCATCGAACGAATACCCACACCCTTGACTTTTTCAGTAAATAAACCTTCCCCAACAATCCAATCAGCTTGGTCTGGGGTTTGTTTTTTAACCCACTGTTTCACCAAAACACCAAAAACATCCGACATTGACTCATTCAACGCACCTGACTCACCAGAATAATTGAGGCTAGCTTCATATTGCGTCACACCGTGGGTCAACTCGTGGGCAATAATATCAATACATTTGGTAAAACGCTGGAATAACTCACCATCACCATCACCATAAACCATCTGGTCGCCATTCCAAAAAGCGTTATCGTACTTCACCCCATAATGTACCGTTGAATCAAGCCGTAACCCCTTATTATCAATCGAATTACGCTCAAGCACTTCGTAAAAGAAATCAAAAGTCGCACCTGCATAATCATAAGCCTCATTCACGGCTTCATCACTGCTAGGTGGGTCGCCTTCCCCACGTACTAGCTTACCGGGAAGTTTTTCCATCGTTCCGGCATCGTAGATTGTACGACGTTTTTCTCCAGGAGAAACTGCAAAATTTATATTTCCTATAGCCTTGCGTCGTCCACGAAATTCAGATGATAGAGTTAGAGTCTGAAAAGCCCAATCACGTTGCTGTTCGTTACCATTCATTGCCACTTTTTCTAACATATGGGGTGGAACAACACAACAAATCGGACAGCGTTGGTTACTGTGCTTGCCACCAATCCAGCCATTATCAAGAACCATATAAAATTTCTCCTATGTACCGTTAACTCTAAGCAAAATACAAAGTATTGTTTATGCACATCGCAGAAGGTAGAGTTATCCTACACTCCTACTTACGTCTGTTTGTTCTCTACAACTCGAAAAGCCACAATTCCAATTCGATATCTAAGATTTGACATCCGACTCGATCGGCTGATTTTATTTTGGGGTGTTAGTAAATACCAAGCTTTGTTCAAAAACGCAATTATAAACTCGCTTTACCTAGATTGGTTGAGGGTTAGACCCCTCAAGTCATTCGATTTTGGATTTTGCGTACTCCTGCGGAGAAGTAAACTACGCGTAGCGTGTCGAAGACAAAAGTTGACGGGTTCGGTTTCCGTACCGTCAAACTTTTCAAGACAGGATTTTGGATTTTAGACTTCGGCAAGTGTTAGAGTGAGCCAGCCGAATTAAGGAAGTTGAACGATTTTGGATTTTAAATTTTGGGTTTTGGATTGATTCCACGGATAAACTCTCAGCAATTAACTTTCCTTCAAGGCAATTCCACCGATGATGGTTTGGCAATGTGTGGTAATCCCCAACCTAATTTTTCACGCAAGATTCGGAAAAACTCCGGTGGTTGCAAGCGCACAAACTTAGCTGAATAGTGCGATCGCTCCAAATATACGCGATCGTCGGGTAAAACATAACATCCCCCATTCCCATCCACCACCATTACCAAACGTGGTGTATTTACAGGATAAATATTTACTGGTTCATTATCGGGAAATACCAAAGCTCTTGATGCTAAAGAATGCGGACAAATTGGTACTAATTGTAATACAGGCACACCAGGAGTAATTACGGGACCACCCGCACTCAGAGAATAAGCGGTTGAACCAGTCGGTGTCGAAATTATGACTCCATCTGCGGCAATATCAACAGGCGCATGACGACCAACTACAATCTCAAAATGACACATCGAAGTCAGTGGTTCCCGATGTAAAGTCATTTCATTCAAACATAGGGCTTCCCACAATACATTTTCTTTCCGGAATACCTTGACTGCGAGCATTACCCGCTCTTCAATCTCATAATCACCCGCAATCAATTTTTCTATCGCTTGGGGCAAATTGTTGAGATAGGTTTCCGTTAAAAAACCCATGTGACCAGTATTCACAGCTAGCAGTGGAATCCCGCAAGGGGCAACCTGCCGGGAAGCAGCAAGTACAGTCCCATCTCCCCCCAAAACAACCACAAACTTCATCTCAGAGTCAAAACCAGGGGGTGTAAGACCATCAATTGGGGTGTGACAAACAGGACTATGGGGAGTCGAATAGCCTAAAATTCCACCGACACCAGATGCCAGAGTTACCTCCCAACCCGATGCGGTGAGTTTGTCCTTAACCTCGATCGCAGCACGTTCTGCGATCGGCTTTACATCATTATAAATAATGCCTGCTTTCGGCACGCTTAAATATCCAACTTTTCGGAGATGCTTTCTAATTATGTTAATCCTTGCACATTTTTGAGCAAGTAGTCATCAATTATTTATTATTGGTTAATGGTTAATGGTTATTGGTTATTGGTTATTGGTTATTGGTTATTGGTTATTGGTTAATGGTTATTTGGTTAATGGTTATTTGGTTATTGGTTAATGGTTAATGGTTAATGGTTAATGGTTATTTGGTTAATGGTTAATGGTTATTTGGTTTTACTAATGCCCAATGCCCAATGCCCAATGCCCAATGCCCAATGCCCATTAACTATTAACTATTGACTATTAGCTTTTTTAAACGGACTTCGCTTGGTTTGGGGATTTTTGCTTTTGGATTTATTTTTCTCATAATCCAGTTCCTTCAGCTTTTTCATAATTCGGTTAAAGTACTCTTGGAAGTAACTTTCCAGCGTAGTTGTTTCGCTGGCATCAAACCCAAAAACGCTGTATACCTCATCCATTGAGGCATTAAGAGATTTACCACTTGCCAATACTTCAGTAAAAGCCAATCTGTCGGCAACATTCCATCCCCACTGAAAGAAACGCAAACTGCGACGTACTGCTCGTAATAAACCCATTGGCATTCTTGTCACACGAGCAGTTTTGCCAGATAAGCGTTCGCATACAGTAATAATTTCTTCTGCACTCCAAGAGCGAGTTCCCACCAAAGGAAATGCTTTTTTACTCGTTTCTTCGACTTTTAACGCACGAATCGCAAATTTAGCAATATCCTGAGTATCCATGTAGGCAATGGGAGATGATTCCCCTGTCACCCAAACTGGTTGTCCTTCCAAAATCGGTATCCCATATTGACCGATTAAACCTTGCATGAAACCAGCTAGCTGCAAAATTGTATAATTTAAACCAGATTCTGCCAAAAACAATTCAGTACATCGCTTAATTTCCATGAGCGGTACTTCGGGATATTTATCAGCATCTAATATTGAGAAGAATATATAACGTTCTATACCTGCTGCTTTCGCTGATTGAATGAATTCGACTTTTGCATCCCAGTCAACTCGCTTGATACTGAGGGAGTCGGTAGGACGGGCAGTTGCAGCATCGATGATGGCAGTTACACCTTCAAGGGCACGCTCAATTGTGTCGGGGTAACATAAATCACCACCCACTAGTTCTGCTCCCCATTCTTTGAGAAATGAGGCTCTTCTCGCACTGCGAACGAGACAGCGCACATTATACCCCTCATCGATAGCACGACGAGCCACTTGTCTTCCCAAGGTGCCAGTGGCACCGACGATTAATATTGTCATGAGGGTTTGTTACGAAACTTAAAGCTTTATTAATAGAATCTTATCAGAATTTTACAATACTAGCCAAAGATGGCAATTTTTTTAACTTTACTTGGATGAGGATTGGGGATTGGGGATTGGGGATTGGGCATGGGATATTGGGATATGGGTAAAAGACTTTAGCGATCGCGTGTTGATTATTTGAACCAAGTCCTAAATTTATTGTTTATTCCCAATGCCCAATGCCCAATGCTTATTGCCCAATTTTCTAGAAATTATTCTTCTGCACCTTGAATTTTTAGTAATAATTGACCTAGTCCCCAGCCTAAGAAGATTAAGCCGAAAGGTAATAATGCTGCGTTTAAAAGCTCACTACTCATTGTCAATACTCCTTTAAGAATTGTTGATTTAGATTAAGTCTATCAGAATTGTGAGGGGGTCGGGCAGAGACGCAAAGACGTAAAGGAGGAAAATTGGGAGTTTTAGGTTTGGAGTTTTGGAATTTTAGAGGTCAATTTAGCAGTACTGAAAAAGATATTTGAGAAATATATTTGAGAAATGTATTTGAGAAATTTATGTCAGAGACTATGTTTCGTCCCCGTTTGGTGTTAACCTTGGGCGACCCGGCAGGAATTGGAACTGAGGTGATTTTGAAAGCTTTGGCTGATGTGCGATCGCAAGACAATTTTGATATCACGATCGCAGGTAGTCGAGATTTACTTGTTGATGGTTATATGCGTTTAAAGTCGGTTTGCGTTCGCAATGTGTTAGCGGAACCTGATGATTTAAATATATTAGATGTGGATTTAGATTCCCTAACCCTCAAAAATATAACTTTAGGTGAGGGAAATGCTGCTAGTGGTGCGGCTAGTTTTGCTTATATGGAATCTGCGATCGCTCGAACTATGGCAGGGGAATTTGATGCGATCGTTACTGCTCCAATCGCTAAATCGGCTTGGAAAGCTGCTGGCTATAATTATCCCGGACAAACTGAACTTTTAGCCGAAAAATCTCATTCTCAGCGTGTGGGGATGTTATTTGTCGCTCGTTCTCCCCATACTGGTTGGATGCTTCGCACATTATTAGCTACTACACATATTCCTTTATGTCAAGTATCCCAGGTATTAACGCCGGAGTTAATGACACAAAAATTAGATTTGCTAGTGGAGTGTCTGGAAAATGACTTTGGAATCGAGAATGGGAGAATTGCGATCGCGGGGTTAAATCCCCACAGTGGAGAGCAGGGGCAGTTAGGAAGGGAAGAGGTAGATTGGTTAATTCCTTGGTTGGAAAAAGAACGTGTAAAGCGTCCAAAGTTGCATTTAGATGGGTTGATTCCCCCGGATACAATGTGGGTTAAACCTGGTCAAGCTTGGTTTGGTAATTATCAAATCCAAAATCCAGCCGATGCATATTTGGCACTTTATCACGACCAAGGTTTAATTCCAGTTAAGTTAATGGCTTTTGACCGTGCAGTAAATACTTCGATTGGTTTGCCTTTTGTGCGTACTTCTCCCGATCATGGAACTGCTTTTGATATTGCGGGTAAGGGAATTGCTGATGCGACGAGTATGAAAGCTGCCATTGAGTTAGCGGGTTTGTTATCAGTACAGCGAAAGGGGAAAAAGTAACTAGTACCTCAAGGCAAAAGTAAAAAGATAAAAGGCAAAAGAAAGAAAGATGATTTTATCAGCTTTTCAGCCATTTTATAGACGCGGAGCGGCTTCCCGCAGGGTATGGTAGCTTTATTTCCGCCGTTCTGTACTAGTTTTGTTGGGGATTGGGGATTGGGCATTAAGTTCTGATTCCTGATTACTGATTCCTGATTACTGATTCCTGATTACTGATTCCTGATTACTGATTCCTGATTACTGATTCCTGATTACTGATTCCTGATT
>JAAUPE010000160.1 GCA_012034595.1 Calothrix sp. CSU_2_0
CGCAGTGCTTGATTTTCTTGTTCTAGCCTCTCTATTTTTTGATCTTTCTCTTCTGGACTCATGCCTGAACATTACCATAATTCTTCTCTCAATGGAATAATCCTTACAATCCTACCTAGGCAGTTACGAAAATATTAAGAATACAACTTTTCTAAGACAGTCCGTATTCCGATCGATGTGCGGGCATTTTCCTCTGGACTTCCGACTGTAATTCTCATTCCTCCACCAGTGTGACGCACTAAAGTACCCATTTTTCTGAGTTCTTGGGTTAGCTTGATTAAGGAATCTTCGATTGAGATTGAGCTAGAAGATGAAGGATTAATTTGTGGTTTTAGATAAATAAAGTTGGTTGCGCTATTCCATACCTTTAGTTGAGGTTGTTGTGCGAGAGTAGTTTGTAGTTTTTCTCGCTCATCAAGAGTTTGAGGAATGGCATCTAGTAAGATTTTGCGGTTTTCCATAGCCAGTAATGCCGCAGCTAGCGAGAAGCTGGGAAGATTGTAAGGTAAGCGAACTTTTTCGAGAACAGCGATTAATTCGGGATGGGCAATGCAGTAACCAACACGCATCGCTGCCAGTCGGAAAGCTTTAGAAAACGTCCGCATCACTACCCAGTTGGGATATTTGGGGATTTCGGAAACAAGAGTATTTTGGCTAAATTCAAAGTAAGCTTCATCAACTATTACTAATATGTGTTCTGGTAGTTGTTTCAACCAAGTAATTTCTGCATCCGTCAACGCATTGGCTGTGGGGGAATTGGGGTGAACGACAAAAATTGCCCGAATTGGTGGATTTTTGGTATTTTCTAAGGCTAATTGGGCAGCTTTTAAATCAATTTCAAAATTTTCCTCTGTTCTTGCCACACTAATTACGTTAATCCCCAAAGTTTGCGCCAAAATTCCGTACATGGAAAAAGTTGGGTTAGCAACGAGGATCGAACCATTTCCACCAACACAGCTAGCTATTAGTAAAGAGCGAATTAATTCGTCTGAACCGTTACCGACAGAGATATGGTCGGATGTGAAAGCTGATGTAGATAAATTTGCGGACTCATTGACATAATTTGCGATCGCATTTTTTAATTCTTCATGTCCACCATCTGGGTAACGATTTGTTTCAATTAGTTGCTGATAAGTCCAAGCTAGTTTTTCTTTTAACTCGTTAGGTAAATCATAAGGACTTTCATTTGTATCTAAGCGATCGTATTGGGTAGCAACGGGTTCGGTTGAGTCGCTACCAGGATGAGGTTTGTAAGCGCTGAATTGGGCTAAATCTTGGCGAATATAAGGAAGCATGGAGGATTTTGGATTGTGAATTGTGGATTTTGGATTTTGGATTTTGGATTTGGATTTTGGATTTTGGATTTTGGATTTTGGATTTGGATTTTGGATTTTCGTAGAGACGTTCCGGTGGAACGTTCTTTATAATATTTTCGATTTTGAATTTTAGATGGAAATACAGTTTGCAAACAAGAATACTTTGTGGAGAACCCACGGTTATTTGCCCCAGTTTGTAACCAAACAATAAGCACCCATAGATTCTGACTTCTGAACTCTGACTTCTGATTTCTGACCCCTGACCCCTGCATTAACCAAGGATTAAACATTATATAGCTTTACGGTAATTGACAAAAGCGTGATATTTCTTGCTCAATTTCGTCTATCACATTTCCTAATGCGTGGTCGCTTTCTAGTTCAATTAACTCCACCCAAGAACGCTGACGGGCAAATTCGCGACTTGCGGAGATGGGAATAACTTCGTCGTGGATACCGTGAAATATTAAAGTTGGGATGGGACGCTGTAGCTTTTCTTCAGTATATTGGGCTGCATCGGGAATAAAGTCGTAATGTAGGGGTAATTCGGCTTTTTCACGGTAATGATAGACATTCAAATATTTTTCCTGCTGCCACTGTTGGATTTTTTCCTCTCCTAATTTGGGCAACCAGTGGGATAAAAAACCGAATGCAGGTGCAAGGAGTACAAGACATTGGACTTGGGGACAATTTTCAGCGATATGTGCCGATGTTAAACCTCCTAAACTCGAACCAATTAGAGTTACAGGGGTTTGATTGGAGGGAAATAAGGAAATTACTTGTTTGTATTGACGGGTGATAGTGAGGTGGGAAAAATCTCCTGCGTTTAAATCTGGAATTGCGATCGCAATTTGTAGTTTGGCAAAGTAGGATTGGATTTCTTGGGATTTGACTGAGTTGGGACTAGATGCAAATCCGTGAAGGTAGATATATTTCATGGGATGGGGTATGGGAGAAGGTGAAAACGGAAGGCAAGAATAAAATTGGCAAACTAACGATAATTTACAATGCCCAATGCCCAATTCCCAATTCCCAATTCCCCAAACTTAATTACCGCATCGTGACAAATTCTTCGGCAGAACTGGGATGAATACCAACGGTGGCATCGAAGTCTTTTTTGGTTGCTCCCATTTTGACGGCTATGGCTATACCTTGAATGATTTCGGCTGCGTTGTCTCCTACCATGTGCGCTCCCAAAACTTTGTCGGTTTTGCCGTCTACTACCAATTTCATCATTGTTTTTTCGTCGGCTCCTGGCAATACATAATACATGGGGCGGAATTTTGTATGGAAAACTTTAACTGTGTCTCCATATTTTGCCTTTGCCTGTTCTTCAGTTAAACCAACGGTTGCGGCTTCGGGTGATGAGAATATGGCAGTGGCAACATCATCGTGACTAAATACACGACGACTTCCACCAAATTCACTGTCGGCAAATGCTCTACCTTCACCGATCGCAACTGGGGTGAGGTTGATTCGATCGGTGACATCACCGACGGCATAGATATTTTCTTGGCTAGTTTGACTGTATTCGTTAACTGCGATCGCTTTCATGGTGCTGTAACCTGGTCCTTCGATGGCAGCATCAACGATTAGTTTGACTCCGGTGTTTTCTAAACCCAATCCATCAACATTGGGTGCGCGTCCAGTGGCAACTAGGAAGGTGTCAGCTATGATTGGTTCTTGTTGCGCGTCAGATAAAGTTATTTTCAATCCTTCGGGGACTTTCTCAACTTGTTTAACAATGTTTTTTCTAATTAAGTTAATTCCGTGTTTTTTCATTCCTTCTTCGATGTTGTCGCGGATATCTTCATCGAAGCCTTTGAGAATTTTTTCACCACGGGTAATTTGTGTGACTTCGCTTCCCAAGCCACGCAGAATACAAGCGAACTCAGTACCGATGTAACCTGCTCCAATTACGGCAATATGTTTGGGTTGTTCTTGGAGGTGAAATATTTCGTTTGAGGTAATTCCATGTTCAAATCCCGGCATATCGGGTTTGATGGGACGACCACCAACGGCGATTAATATTTTATCGGCGGTATATTTTTTGTCTCCCACTTCTACGGTGTGGGGGTCTAATAATTTACCTTTGCCAGAAATTAATGTGACTCCGGCTTTTTCTAGAAAGCCAATATGCAACTGTGAGAGTCTGCGAACTTCGTTATCGATGGAGGTAATGAAGTGGTGCCAATTTAATTCAGCTTCTCCGACTTTCCAGCCATAACCAGCAGCATCACGGAATAATGCGGGGAAATGGGAAGCGTAAACCATAAGTTTTTTGGGTACACAACCCCGAATTACGCAGGTTCCACCGACTAAATCGTTTTCTGCGATCGCAACTTTTGCACCATAGCTGGCAGCACGTTTGGAAGCTGCTAATCCTCCAGAACCCGCACCAATCACAAATAAGTCATAATCGTATGTCATAGTTTTACGAGTTCCTGGGAAAAGTTCTACCTTCAAAAATATAATTCCAATTTACCAATTTCTGATGAAATTCTAAATGGAAAATCAATATCATTATTATTTATGGTAATCAAGCGAGATGGAGAAAAACTCGATCTAATTTGAGATTTTTTTCCCCTAGCTTTAAGGTAATATCGCTAAATTTATCCAGAATTGTGAAATATTCTCAAATATCGAGTATTTTTTTTACTGTTTCCACATCCCGTGTCATTTCTAGATGTCTGAAGCTGTTAATTGCTTTATTGGCAAAATCTCTGGCTTTTTCTGAGTTTTCCCATTTTTTTTCCCAACGAGCTAAACGACGCTGATTTTGACTGGTTTTGGCAACTGTTAAACCTTTGATTAATAATTGCTCTGCTTTATCTCGACCATCTAAATCAATTGTAATATCCGTAAGCCCATTTTGGGCGGAATTTATAACTCGATGCCAGTAAATTTATTCCGCATTTTCCATCACAGACTTGCGCGATCGCATAAACAATTTCGAGGGGTATTCCTCCAGTTATTGGGATTCAGCAATGTCCAAAATATATCTACTTTGCAAATCATATTTTGCCGTTTTAATCGGTTAAAGATAAGTTTTTGGGGGATATTCCATACGGGATTTTTTTCAACTTGCAAAATTATTCCGGATAGTATTAATCTAGCAATGTAATCAATCAAATTGAAGTTATCTGCTACTGAAAAGACGACTTATGGACACTTCTAGTTTGCTATGGAATGCGATTTGGCGTAGTACTGTATTTGGAATATTAATACATTTATCAATCACTGTAATAGTCGGATTCCCGTTTGGGTTAATTGGTTTGATATTTGGGATACCACTTAGTTTAGGAGTCGCTATTCCTTCCGCGATCGCAAATGGATTATTGTTGGCTGTTGTCACCAGCCTGTTTTTTTCCCCTCTCACCAATCCTGAGTTATATCATTTTATAATGATTTTTATTGCTGCTTTGGTTGGTTGTTTACTTGGTGGCTGTATTATGTCTATCTTAGTATCTTCCAATGACATGATGTTAGGCAGTAATGCCGCAAATTTGGCAAAAATATTTTCAGTAATTACATCACTGTCGATGGGCATAAACACTCATTTATTTATTCTTTGGTATAAAAATGTGATACGTTTGTGAAACTTTGCTTAAATTGTTTTCCCCAAGCCTTTTCAAAATCATCAAATTCTTGAAAATTATTATACTCCGCAGGGTGCGATCGCGTTTTCGTACTCACGTTAAAAAACTAAAAAACAAGTAAATAAGGATGCAATATCATTACATCCTTACCCGTTATGGTCTGCCGTCATCAAAAAAATAAATGATGTCTCTTCTCATTTCTTCAAAACAACGTTAAATGAATTTAAATATCCGGCAATACTTTTTGTTAAAAATTGTTTCTGCCTTTTCGTAGTTACAACCATTACTTGGTACAAGCGTCCTTCGGCAAAATACATGCGATTTTTGGTTATTTTGCCACCAGCGTTGATGTATTCAATTTCCCGTCCTGGGTGTCCGTTGGAACTGCGGATACTTCTATGATTGAGTAAACTACTTTGAGTTGTTTTTAATGCCGTATCTTGAGCATTTTTCAGTACTTCTTCGGGGTCAGCCATTTGTCCGTAGCTATCGGGAAAGTCGTTAAATGCCACGACATAAGCGACATCCTGCTTGGGAGGTTGGGCTACAAATACTTGCAGATTAATTTCCCCCATAAATGTTTTTTGGGTTTGAACTGTCACCTTGGGTTTTCCAGGCATCAAGATGGTGAAGCGTCCGTCGGTTGGGTTAAATAGCTTCCAGCGATATTGCTCTAAAAGGGCTGCATCGGGTTTGGGTGCTGCTTTTACTAACCGACGAGGGGAACGTGCTTCTATGGGTGTGAATCCCACAAGTATCAATGCTGCGGTGAGAAATGGTAGAAAGCAACGGATAGGTTTTGTGCTTCGTTTTGTGCTGCGAATAAATCGAGACAGAAGTTGGGAAAATGGGATTGGTGTCATATATTTGGCTGTTGGTGATGCTAATATCACTTACTTTGCCAATCTGTTATAACCTAGCTGCACAAATAGCAGCACCAATTAGACCAACTTGCTGATTGAGGATGACATGAACGGGTATGTCTTCTAGGATGCTCCGCATTCGTCCTTTTTGGCTGAAGTGGAGGAGGAAGTCATGTTTTTGGATCAGGGGTAGAATTTTGGGGGCGATACCACCAGCAATATATAATCCTCCGTAGGGTAGTAGTTTCAGTGCCAGATTTCCGGCTTCGGCTCCGTAAGCTTCGATAAAGAGTTGGATTGTTTGTTCGCAAAGGCGATCGCTCTCGGAAATCGCTGCTTGACCGATGATTGCCCCTGGATCGATGGTTTTTTCTTGTCCTGCTTGTTGTTCCCAGGTTCGCATTGCTTGGGCTATTTCGGGGGATTCGCTGGCTATTTTGCGATCGCGTAAAAATTGGTATATGGATAAAATGCCGAGTCCAGAAACTACCCGCTCGACGGAAACTCTTTGGATGTCGTGTTTGTCGAGTAGGTATTTGAGTAGCTGAAATTCGAGTTCAGTACGGGGGGCAAAATCGGCGTGTCCTCCTTCTGATGGATACACGTAATAATACTCACCTTGCTGGATGAGGAAACCTTGTCCGAGTCCTGTTCCTGCGCCAATTATGGCAATTGGAGCTTTGGGATGGGGTTTTCCTGGTTGTAAGGTTGATATGTCTTGAGGCTCTAAACCCAGGATTCCGTAACCAACTGCGGCAAAATCGTTAATTAGAGAAATATGAGCAATTCCTAATTCTTCTTGTAAGCGATCGCTATCTAAGTACCAAGCTAGGTTTGTCAGTTTGGCGGTATTATCTACTACAGGTCCAGCGATGCCAAAACATGCTTTTTGTGGTGCTTCGGTATTTGCTGTGGTCAAAAAATCCTTTACCATTGGTACTAAATCGATGAAATCGGCACTACGGTAACTGTGTTCGTGGATGGTGTGTAAAGTTGGTTTTGCAGATGCGTCAACCAAGCGCAAAATTGTTTTTGTTCCACCAATGTCTCCTGCGAGTAGTAAGTTCATAGCGATTTTGGATTTTGGATTTTGGATTTTGGATTTTGGATTTTGGATTTTGGATTTTGGATTTTAGATTGGGGAATAATGTAGAGACGCGATATATCGCGTCTCTCTCTTTGGGATTTTGGATTGTGGATTGTGGATTTTGGATTGTGGATTTTATAATTTTGGGATTGTGGATTGTGGATTTTAGAATCTGATAGAACAGGTTTCAGGTAAATAATGTACATACGGAAAACCGGAAATACTCTAGAGACGAGACATATCACGTTTCTCCATATTCAATTTCCTAATAATTAACTATTAACAATTTTAAAATTAATTAAATCTAACCATTTCTTCGATTTCCGTTAAGTGCGATGTGTCTCCTTTGAGTTCAATCCACCATTCAGGATGTTCGCGAACTAGTTTAAATAAGCTGCACAATCTAACTTTTTCTGCTTGGTAAGTATTAGTTCCTGCAAGTCCCAATACAGCACCATTTACGGAGGCTCCATGACCAACGAGTAGTATATTTTCAGGTGAGTAATCTGTTGCTAAACATCTGGCGGTTTGTCCAGAACGTGACCGTACTTGTGCATGTGTTTCTGGATACTTAGCGGCAATTAGAGGTGTATAACTAGTATCAATGCGGGGATAGATTTGTACGAGTTCACAAATAGGATGTCGTTCGGGTTCTTCATCCATCCATTCTGGATTGAGCCATTCGCTTAGTCCTGTTTCTAATTTAATCGGTAAATTGAGGACTTCGGCAACTGCATTTGCAGTTTGTACTGTTCTCAGGAAAGGTGATGCAAAAATATGATCGATTTTCTCATGTTGAAGACGCTTTGCAAGCTGTTTAGCTTGAAGGAACCCATCTTCAGATAGCGGTGGATCGTAACGACGTTCTGCGGTGAGAAACCAATCAGGATTTACGAAGTCAAGACGGTTTGCGTGTCTTGCTATCCAGATAATTTGGGACATTTAAAGATTATAGAGGAGTGGGTTAGCGCAGTTTTCCGAAGAAATTGCGTAACTGAACAAAGTTATGGCTCTTTGTAGAGATTAACTGAGTAGAGATTAAGTATAATCGCATGTTTTACAAGGTTACGGCAAATAAAAATGACACTATTTAAACTGAAATATTAATAGTGCGTAGAGCAAGGACATAAGAAAGATTAATTGGATTGTTCCTTCAATTGCTTTAACTAAAGATAAGGCATTACTGCTTCGTTTTTCTGGTTCTTTGCCTAACCATTTGGGTGTTTCGCTATTTTGTGTTTTGTCAATAAATTTAGCGACTCTACGTTCAATCACATCTCGCAAGACTACATCTAAAACTAAGTAGACTAGATAAGTAAAAACTACAAGGTTTTTTGTTTTTAGGTATAACCAAGCGACAAAGGCAATGCGTGCAAGAGGTAGCAGTAATAAGTAAAGAAGTATAAAAGACTCAAAATCTAACATCTAGTCATTCCTCAAGGATTCTGTGCTGCGTTTTTATCGGAACTATAAACGCAATTAATTACATACTTATGTAATCAAATTTTGCTAAAGAGATTGTGTTATTAATCTTGGCAAAAGATTAATAATGACTTTACCATGTGTTGGATTCTGAGTATGTTTAATTTTTAAAAAATTTAAATATGAAGTTACAATCAAATCTAAATTAAAAATTCAATAAATTTACAGGTGTAAGTTTCTGTTTACATCTACAATAAATTCAAGTTTTTAAATATTTAACAATGAAGTCGAGAATATTCTTTTTTTATTAACCTAAATAAGCTTTTTTAACTCGTTCGTCAGTAATTAATTCTGAAGCTGAACCTTGTAATGTAATACAACCAGCTTCTAAAACATATCCTCTATCGGCAATTTTTAGTGCTAAATTGGCATTTTGTTCGACTAATAAAATAGTCATTCCTGTAGAGCGTAAATCCTCGATAATTGTAAAAATTTCTCGAACGATCGCAGGTGCTAAACCTAAACTAGGTTCGTCCAATAATAACAGCTTTGGTCTACTCATTAATGCGCGAGCGATCGCTAACATTTGCTGTTCTCCTCCACTTAGGGTTCCTGCTAATTGGTGACGACGTTCGGCAAGTCGAGGAAATAGCTGAAATTGTTTTTTGATATCTGTTTGAATTTCGATTTTATCGTTACGAATAAATGCACCTAATAGTAGGTTATCGTATACGGTTTGCTTGGCTAAAACCCGTCTTCCTTCGGGGGAATGAGCGATACCAAATTTGACAATTTCATGGGGTGGACGACGAACAATATTACGTCCGTTGTAGAGAATTTCACCGCTATGAATATTAATTATTTTTGAGATAGCGCGAAGGGTGGTTGTTTTTCCCGCACCGTTAGCACCAATGAGTGTAATAACTTCGCCATTTTTGATAGACAAATCTATATTTTTAAGTGCTTTTATTCCACCATAGTTAACACAAAGATTTTTTATTTCTAATATGATATTTTCGTTGTTCATATATTATTAATTCACTGATTCATTAACTATTAAACAGTAACCAGTAACCATTAAACATTATTCATTTCCCAGATATGCTTCGATAACAGCTGGGTTACTTCTCACCACTGCGGGTTTGTCTAAAGCGATGAGTTGACCAAAGTTTAATACTGCAATGCGATCGCACAATCCCATGACTAGGGGAACGTGGTGTTCAATCAAGATAATTGTCAGCTTAAATTTATCACGAACTTCTTTAATAAAGTCGCTTAATTGGTGTTTCTCGCTGGGGTTCATTCCTGCAGCTGGTTCGTCAAGTAACAAAATTTGCGGTTCTAATGCCAAAGCACGAGCTATTTCTAAGCGTCTTTGTTCTCCATATGAAAAATTCTTTGCTTGCTCTTCAGCACGATTTTGTAACCCAACTAGTTCTAATAATTCTAAGGCTTTTTGCTGACTTTGAATTTCTTCTTTTGGTGCAGGTGGAATTCCGAAAACACCTGTAAGTAAGCCACTTTTTGTATGTAAATGTCTACCAATAATTACATTTTCTAATGCTGAAAGTTCCCCAAATAACCGTATATTTTGGAATGTCCTAGCAATCCCCAAAGTTGCTATTTCATGCGTTTTTTTTTTGTGATATTTCTGTACTCTGATATAGCAATTTACCTTTGAGGGTGGGATTAAACCTGTAATTAAATTGAAAAGTGTAGTTTTACCAGCACCATTTGGACCAATTAAACCAAATATTTCATCTTTGTTCACAGATAAAGTAATATTATTGACTGCAACTAATCCACCAAAGTTACGTGTTAAATTTTTCGCTTCTAATATTGAATTCATACTTTTAATATCTTAAATTTAATAGAGATTTATTCTTTAGTTTTGGGAATATTTTTGAATTTACTAAATACTTTAAATATACTAGGCTTTACTAGACCTTGTGGAAAAAATATGGTTCCAACTACGATTAAAAAACCAAAAATAATTAATCTTCCATCCCGTAGAAATTGCGCGAACCAAATAGGTAAACCAGTCGTATCAGCTAATCCTCTCAAAACTTCGGGTAAAGCGGTAAATACCATACCACCAACTACCGAACCAAGGAATGTTCGAGAACCGCCAATTAATACAAAAGTCAGATAAATAATACTTGCATCAAAAGTACCTTGTTTTGCATTCCAAGTATTTAAAAAATGAGCGCTAATTGCACCAACTATTCCTGCTAAAATAGCCCCCAATGTGAATGCTAATACTTTATATTGGGTTAAATTAATTCCCATTGAACTGGCAGCTAATTCATCTTCACGGATGGCAATTAATGCTTTTCCAACTCGCACACGTTCGAGACGATAAATTAAAATTATTGTGATAATTAATAAAGGTAAGGAAATCCATAAATACTCAATTGGTGACGCAAAAGGTTGAGGAATACCAGGAATACCAATTCCTCCACCTGTAATCTCTAAATTTATGGCAATTACTCGTAAAACTTCGACAAAAGCAATTGTTGCGATCGCTAAATAAATTCCCCGTAATCTTAACACTGGAATTCCGACTGCAATCCCTAGTAATCCAGATACAATGCTAGCGATGAATATTTCTAAAAATAACAAATGTATTGGGAAAATACCATTTGTTTGTCTAAATATAGTTGTGGAAAGAATCGCTGCAATATATCCACCTAAACCATAAAATCCAGGACTTGCTAAAGATAATTGTCCAGCCATTAAAGGCAAATACAAAGATAACCCTAATAGCGAACCTAAGACCATTGAGACTATTAATGAACCATAAGTATTTAAAAAATCATTCATAAATTATAACTATTGACAATTGATTACAAAAAATTAACATTTAAAAAATTCAATTTACACCTTTTGAATAAATTTTCGTCCCAGTAATCCTTGTGGTCTTACTAATAGCATCATAAACAAAATACCAAAAGCAACAGCATCCTTATACCCTGAATATTGCCCCGGAACAAACGCTTCAATGATGCCAATTAAAAAGCCTCCTAAAACAGCACCAGGAATACTACCTAAACCACCTAAAACAATTACAGCCAACCCTCGTAAACCAAAAATAATGCCAAAATCAGGAGTGGAAATACTAACGCTAACAGCAAGTAGAGTTCCTGCCATTCCCGCTAAAAAACTACTAATAAAAAAAGTAAAAATAATAAATTTATCGGAGTTAATTCCAAGTAAACTAGCAGTAGTTGGGTCTTCTGCGATCGCTTGCATTGCTTTACCATATTTTGTACGATTAATAAAATAGGTTAAAATCGCTACAATTACGACTGAAACAACAAAAATTATGACTTGTGGAGTCCGAATAAGTATTTGACTTGTTTCGGTTCCAAAGTTAATTACAGATGGTAAATCACCATAGGTATTTTTCGGAAAATTATAACTATCTGCTCCGACTAAATAGCGAATTAAATTTACGATAATTTGGGCTAAACCTAAACTTGAGACAACGGTAAGTAAAGGGTCAGAGCCTTTATTTCTTAGTGGTAAAAATGCTAATCTTTCAATAATAACTCCGATTAATCCAGCGAAAATACTACTTAAAATTAAAGCGAAAATAAAGGGTAAACCAAAAGGTAAGCTTGCATTTGCGAGGATTCCACTAAAACCAAATGCTCCACCCATTAATGCGTAAGTAAAATATGCTCCTAAAGTAAAAACGGCTCCATGCGATAAATTAATAATTCCGAGAATTGAGTAAACCAGGGTATATCCTAAAGCAAAAATTGCGTATGTGCTGCCAATTGATAACCCATTGAGTAATTGTTGTAAAAATAGCGTCAAAGTCATTATGAAAATAAGGAGTAGAGAATCAAGATTAACAATCAATAATTAATAATTAACTACTAATCATTAACTAGGGATTACGTAAATGTCACAAAAATCATCATTTTATCTGCATATATTCTGTGTACCTTGCGGATATTTCCATTGGCGATAGCCGCATTAGAAGAGCGGAGCGAGACTTATCATAGAGTAGCGTCTAAATCTGCGGTTAATTAACTCAAACACAAGAAAGTTCTGTTAATCGTTAACCATTAAGCAAATCACTTAATAAATGTAAATTTACCAATATTGCCATCATTTTCCATTTTGATTTTAGCCACATAAAAATCTTTTTGTACAACTTCACCTACGGGAGTAAATGATATCTCTCCAACTGGTGTATCGTACTTTCCTGCTAATATTTGTTTGTTTAGTTCAGTTCGCAATTGTGGAAGTGGTAAACTGCTGACTTTTGTCTTTTTATCTAAAGCTTGCAACGCTTCCACATATACTTGAAGTGCTGTAAAAGCTTGTCCACTAAATTGAGGTGGTTCGGTTTTGTATGTACTGACGTAAGTTTGACGAAATGTTTTATTAATTTCGTTAGGATGTTCGGGGCTATATGCTTGAGCAATTATGACACCATCGCACAATGCTTTACAAACTTTGAATACATTAGAAGTATTTAAACCATTACCACCAACAATTACACCTTTATAGCCCAATTCTCGTAACTGCCTAACTAAGTTACCTCCATCTGCTGCTAATCCAGATATAATTGCCAAATCTGGTTTTAAATTTATAGCATTTGTCGCTTGACTTTGAAAATCTGTATCTGTAGTTTGAAACTTTTGAATAGTAATAACTTCTAAACCCAAATCTTTAACAGTTTTTTGAAAAATCTCTGTTTCTGTCTTATTAAAAGTGTCATTTTGTGCGTAGAAAATCGCAACTTTTTTAATATTAGGATTCTGCTTGATTGCAGCTTTAACCGCATTTGGTGCAACGCTAACAATAGGTGCTGAAACTCTTGCGATGTAATCCCCCAATTCAGGAATACCTTTAGCAGTATTCGATGCTGCAACAACAGGTACTTTGGCACGCTCGGCAATGGGATGGGCACTAAATCCTTGCTGCGACAAAGTTGGACCAATTATACCGACGACTTTATCTTTATTTATTAATGTTTGAAATGCATTGATTGCAGTTTGTTCTTCTCCACCAGCATCTTGAATGACAAGCTTGATTGGAGTCCCATTTACACCACCTTTATCATTAAAATATTTCTCAGCAATTTTAATTCCATTAATACCATCTTGACCCAGTAATGCTGCATTTCCTGTTTGCGAAAATGCAATACCGATGGGAATTGCAGTCAATGTCGTCTTATTAGTTGTAGTATTACTTCCAGAATTTTCACTAGTTTGACCACCACCGCAAGCTGTTACGATAGCTGCCAAAGATACAAATAATAAGGTTTTTTGAGTAATATTTTTTTTCATGTCTGGATCAATCAAGTTAATTTTTAAGCCAATTTTGGATTTTGTACAAGCAGTCATACAGACTCTGTAAATAATTAGGGGAAACTCAGCGTTAGATATGCACTCGATTCCTTAGGTAGTGCAATTTTACTTACGTAGCATAACCCAATCATTTACATTTGACCATGCAATGTCTACATCTCCAAGTATTTTGGATATCAATTTACAGTAACTATACTTTCTCTCCAACCCTTAGCTAAAATTTGTAACGCAGCATTGCTTAGTGAAAAATCATGCGATGAGCAGAGCTTAATATCAGACGTATATCCCACAAAATTACCCAGAGAAGTTGTCTAATCTCCGATTATAAAGTCTTTAAACCCTCTAGGGATAGAGTCCTTCCACCCTCGCTCATGAATGGCACGATTGATAAGTATATGGTGAGGATATTTTATTTTCTAATACCAATTTGAAAAAACAACGCGACAGATAGATATTTGTAGAGACGTAGCACTGCTACGTCTCTACCGTTGGATGTGTTGCAATCATTATTTGAATTGGTTTAATTATTTAAATGCTTTATTCCTAGCCAGGGTAGTCATCTCGAACTAAATACTTGAATCCGAGTAACTGGAGATATAACCTCTATCTCCAGTTAAAATAGCTCAGATTAGAATGACTCAGAACTGAAATTTGCCCAATGACTTGGCATTGTCAAATCATCCGGTAGGATAGTTGTACTATCACCTAAAGCAGTTTCAATTTGTTGTAATTCCAGGTTTTCAACTCTGCTTAAATCTGTACCATTGAGATTAGCATTTTGAAAAATTGTATCTGCTAAATTTGTACCTACCAAATTAGCTTTACTGAGATTTGCATCACTGAAGTTTGCCTTAGATAAAACTGCTTCCAGTAATATTGCTTCTTGCAAATTTGCCGTACTAAAAGTGGCATTTTGTAAGTTTGCCCCAATCAAATTTGCACCTTGTAAATTTGCCCCAATTAAGTTGCCATTAGTCAGATTACATGCTTCTAAATTTGCCCTTGTCAGGTTCGCATCACAAAAATTAGTTGCTTGTAGCTTTGCTTGATAAAAAATTGCTTCCGACAGGTTTGCATCATACAAAGTCGCAGATTGTAAATCAGCACCATAAAAAACAGCATTAGTCAAATTAGCTTTGCGTAGAATAGCCATTTGCAAATTTGCTTCATAAAATAAAGCCTCATGCAAATCAGCTTCATACATGACAGCTTCTTGCAAATTTACACCAGAAAAATCTACTGCCTTAAGCTTTGCTCCATAAAATATTACCCCTCGTAAATCAGCACCAGTGAAGTCTGCACCCTCTAAATTTCCCTCAGTCAAATCGCAATTACTGATATTGATATAGCGTAAATCTAACTTTTGTTTCTCCGGTTCTTTACTTACATCCCGACGTGCGATCGCAGTTAAAGCTGCTTGAATATCAGTTGCTAATGGTGAAACCTCTTCCTCTATTTCTTCATCACTATTACTATTAAAAACAGGTGCATTTTCGCGAATAAAAGCAGCCAGAATTTCGACAATTGTCCACTGTTTAGCAGGAACATCCTTGGCAATCTGTTCGAGAGTGTAAATTGCTCCCAAGCGAGTTTCCGCTTTATTGCTACCAAGTTGTTCGATTGCTTGATGAAAACCATCTGCATTTGGTTTTTCTTCAGGCATATCTCCATAACTAACTTCAATTTTAATATCTTGATTCTCGATTAATCTCTCCAATAATAGCTGTTTTTTTGTTGAAAAATTACTATTTTTTGCGTTCAACTTTTCCCCTATTTCCCTAACTATAATTCTAGTAGAGTATGCATTTAAACTAATAAAAAACAAACCTAATAGCACTACCACTAACATTAAAAAGTTATAGATAGTTCTATCTTTTTATCTAAAATTAAGCTATCATTGTCCCAAATCAATAATACAATTAGCATGGGTAGTAGAATAAACAAACCCGCTATTACCCACCAAACAAATCTAGCCTTCAACGACTCGATAAGTATATTTTTATGAGACATAGGGTGATTTTACCTACTTAGAGTTGAAGTAAAAAATATAACTAGTCATAGTTTATCTAAGGGATATAACATCTCTCTACCGTGGAAACACTTACAAAAAAATTTTGTTTAAAACTAATAACATAAAAGCAATTTTTATTATTTAAATAAATAGCAAAGAAAACATTTAATAAAAAGAAAAAATATTACTTTATATTATTTTTGTATTTTATATTGCAAATATCATTTCTATTCAAAATAATTTAGAATATATAGCAGCATTGTAGAAATGCCAAGCATATAGCAAATTCTAATTACAGTGCTTTTTAGGTAAATGAGCTACATTAAATTAGTCAAAAAGCCATATATAAAGCTAAAGCTTTTTTTACTCCTGATTCCTGATTCCTAACTCCTGATTCCTAACTCCTGATTCCTGATTCCTAACTCCTAACTCCTGATTCCTGATTCCTGATT
>JAAUPE010000037.1 GCA_012034595.1 Calothrix sp. CSU_2_0
GCTCAACGGATAAAAGTTACTCTAGGGATAACAGGCTGATCTCCCCCAAGAGTCCACATCGACGGGGAGGTTTGGCACCTCGATGTCGGCTCATCGCAACCTGGGGCGGAAGTACGTCCCAAGGGTTGGGCTGTTCGCCCATTAAAGCGGTACGTGAGCTGGGTTCAGAACGTCGTGAGACAGTTCGGTCCATATCCGGTGCAGGCGTTAGAACATTGAGAGGAGCCTTCCTTAGTACGAGAGGACCGGGAAGGACGAACCGCTAGTGTACCTGTTATCGTGCCAACGGTAAACGCAGGGTAGCTATGTTCGGAGTGGATAACCGCTGAAAGCATCTAAGTGGGAAGCCCACCTCAAGATGAGTGTTCTCATCCCTTTAAGGGAGTAAGGTCACACATAGAACATGTGTTTATAGGCTTTAGGTGGAAGTGCAGTAATGTATGAAGCCAAGGAGTACTAACAGACCGAGGGCTTGACCTCTTTAAAGTCTCGAAATTAGAATGTGTCACTGTGCAGTCTTCAGGGTTTAATCCTACAAGTTTTCCTGGTGCTTATGGCGCGGTGGAACCACTCTGAATCCATCTCGAACTCAGTTGTGAAACGCTGTTGCGGCTACGATAGTTTGGGGGTTGCCCCATGCAACAATTGCTCAGTGCCAGGGCTATTTTTCTTCTATACTCTATTTAACCCAATTCTTATAACTGCAAGAATTGGGTTTTGTTTCGCTACCTTGTATCTTACTAGACAAAGAAAGAGAATTCTTTGAGGAGCCTTAACTGAACTGTATTGTATTATAAAGGGTTAGCGATCGCTAACCCTTTAATAATTCTGCACAAATGCTTTTTCAGCAGTTCATCAGCATGCTTTAAGAAGCAACTTGTGCCGCAGTTCGTGTACGTCGTCTTCTACCATCTGTCGAAACTGCTGCTGTTGATGCTGTTGCAGTTGCAACCTTTACGACAGCAGTTTCTTCTGGAATTTGCATTAATAAGGTTACGGTTGGCTGACAGTGTAACTCTTTCCGCAAGGAACGTGCTAAATCTCTCTCAATCAAACCTTGCAAGCCACCCCAATTTACCTCAAGTTTACCATCAAAACTTTCTGTAAACTCTGTCCAACGTACGCTTAAAATTTCTTCTATTCGCTGCTGTACCCAGTTTTGTAATAAAGGTTTCTCTATTGAAGTGACTACACCACGCAGGTGAATTTCGGGCTTTGCTAATAATTTACCTTCCCAACTGATCGCAGCAGCAATTGTAACAAGCCCTTCTTCTGCCATTTTCTGACGTTCTTGTAATACTTTAGCGCTTACCATTCCTGAACCAGAAGTATCAACTAACTCTAAACCGGATCGAACTTTACCGATGACGCGAATTGATTGTTGTGTCAATTCAATCACATCGCCGTTATTAAGTATTACCATGTTTTCTGGAGGAATACCCATGCTCTGGGCTGTTTGTGAGTGTTTTACCAGCATTCTATGTTCGCCGTGGAAGGGAACAAAAAACTTAGGTCGAGTAAGCGCCAGCATTAATTTCTGATCTTCTTGGCAACCATGCCCAGAAACGTGAATCCCTTTGTCGCGTCCATAAACGACGTTTGCCCCTTGCATCATCAACTTATCGATGGTGTTAACAACGGCAATGGTGTTACCAGGGATCGGGTTAGCTGAGAAAACAACTGTATCACCTTCACGAATCTTTATATGTTGGTGTTCTTTATTGGCAATACGTGTCATTGCTGACATGGGTTCACCCTGGGAACCCGTTGTCAAAATTAGTACGCTTTCCTGCGGAAGGTTGCGAATGGCATTAAGGGGCTGCAAAAGTTGATCTGGACATTTGATGTAACCAAGGTTACGTGCATGGGCAATTAAGTTGAGCATCGAACGCCCAACTATGCTGACAACACGGTTATGTTTCTGCGCCAATTCTAAAATCATGTTGATGCGGTGGACGCTAGAAGCAAAGGTGGTGATAAACAGACGACCTTTGGCTTGACTTATAACCCGATCTAGGTTGGGGTATACAGAACGCTCGGATGGTGTAAAACCGGGTATTTCAGAGTTGGTAGAATCGCTAAGAAGGCACAATACGCCTTTTTCGCCATGTTCCGCCAAGCGCTGGATGTCGAAACGTTCGCCATCTACGGGAGTATGGTCAAATTTAAAGTCTCCAGTATGAATTACTATACCAAGTGGGGTATGAATTGCTACTGTGAAGCTGTCAGCAATTGAGTGGGTATTGCGAATATACTCCACTAAGAAGTTTTTCCCAATTCGGACTAGATCGCGAGGCATAACAGAACGCAATTCAGTTCTATCACGGACTCCAGCCTCTTCTAATTTTCCTTCAAGCATTGCCATTGCAAGGCGAGGACCGTAGATAACGGGAATTTCAAACTGCTTGAGGTGAAATGCAATTCCGCCGATATGGTCTTCGTGTCCATGAGTGACAATCATTCCCTTGATTTTGTGGCGATTTTCTCGCACATAATTCATATCGGGAAGAACTATATTCACCCCATGCATCCCATCTGTGGGGAATGCCAAACCTGCATCTAATAAAACGATTTCATCGTCATACTCGAATACACAAGTATTTTTACCAATTTCGTGCAAACCGCCCAATGGAATGATTTTAAGGGCGGCTGAGTTTTCGTTTTTAGCCATTTTCTCCTGAGATTATTTTTACGTTTGTTTGTTTCGATGTTTTTTAACAGCAAAAGTTTGTAAAGTTTCGATAGTAGACAAGAACTACGTAACCATTAAGCTAGTCTGGATGTAGTTTTGCTTTAAAATCGGATGCTCAATCGATTAAATAAAATTTGTTTTATTTCATTGAGTCATAATTATATACATCAGTCGTAACACAGGCATTTTGGCTATTGCCTGGTAGGATTTACGCACTTTTTTATATGTATTTTCTATAACGTTAACTTGCCGTAGTTCAAAAAGCCCCTGTTTAGTTTGTGTAGATTTAATCTAGATTAAACCGAGTTCTTTCAAAGCAACACCTAACTGTAGAGTAACTTCTGGTGAAGCGTTACAAAGAGGCAGACGGGAAGAACCAACTTGCCAACCACAAAGCTGGAGTGCAGCTTTAACTGGGATAGGATTAGTGGTGATAAATAGGGCTTTCAATAAGGGGAAAAGCCGAAGGTGAATTTCTGTTGCTTGTTGTACTTGCCCTGAATGGTAAGCTTGTATCATTTGTTGTAGCTGCGTACCGACTAAATGGGAAGCTACACTAACTACACCTTTAGCCCCGACAGCCAACAAGGGTAAAGTCAATGAATCATCACCAGAGTAAATCTGAAAACTAGGTGGTGTCAAGCGACGAATTTCGCTAGCTTGGTCTATATTCCCACTAGCTTCTTTGATGCCAATAATATTATCAATCTCAGCTAACTTTGCTACAGTTTCCGGTAGTAAATTTTGACCAGTACGACCAGGAACATTGTATAGCAAGACGGGAAAGTCAGGTGTTACTTGAGCAATCGCTTGAAAGTGCTTATATAGTCCTGCTTGTGGCGGTTTATTATAATAAGGAACTACTTGTAAACAACCATGTACTCCTATTTTAGCGGCTTTTTGAGTTGCTGCGATCGCTTCCTTTGTGGAATTGGAACCACACCCTGCCATCACTAATGCTTTTCCGGCTACAGCTTGCAACACTACACTAAATAATTGATATTCTTCGTCCCAAGATAATGTGGGTGACTCTCCAGTTGTACCGCACATTACTAGTGTGTCGCTACCATTATCGGCTAAATGCGCTGCTAATTTTGCTGCGACATCGTAATCAACGCTGCCATCTTCCTTAAACGGCGTAATCATTGCAGTTAAGACTCTACCAAAATCTACCACCCTGATTTCACTCCTGATTTATATTTATCTTTGATTACTGTGGTGGTTATCTTCAAAAAATAACTTACTTGCAAATTTATTTCAACTTTGTCATTTGTCATTTGTTGGCTGCTAATAACCAATAACTAATAACTAGTTTTACAAACTCAAAACGTAATAATCAAGGAGTTAGAACACAGAATACAGCTTAATTTTGCTTAAATTTAAGATATAAACAGAAACTGCCGATAAATATAAATAGCGATTAAATTGCTATTCAGGTGTTACAAACCCATAATTCTGGCTCCTGATTAATATGATTAAGTGCAAATAGTTACACTTTGAACACCCAATTATGAACTCGATACTAATGCTTTCGCAGGCTTAACTATATTTTTTTCTACCAACAATTCGGCAATTTGTATGGCATTTAATGCTGCACCTTTGCGAATTTGGTCGCCACACAACCATAACTCCAATCCGCAAGCGTGGGAAATGTCCTGACGAATTCTTCCTACCAAAACTTCATCACGCCCTGTTGCGTCAATTGGCATGGGAAAATAATTAGCTTGCCAATCTTCTACTACTTTAACTCCTGGTGCCTGTTTGAGAATTTCTCGCGCTCGATCGGCAGAAAAAGGTTCTGCGAATTCTAAATTTATTGCTTCTGAATGGGCACGTAGAACGGGAACTCGCACGCAAGTGGCTGAAATCCGAATCTCTTGATCCCCAAAAATTTTCTGGGTTTCGTTGACCATTTTCATTTCTTCTTCACAATACCCCATCTCGTTCATTGGTGTATTGTGGGGAAATAAATTAAAGGCTAAAGGATAGGGAAAAATGTCCGTAGGTGGTTGCTTTCCTGCCAAAATTGCACTGGCTTGTGCTTGTACTTCTGCCATTGCTTTAGCACCTGCACCACTCGCAGATTGGTACGTTGCAGCAACAATTCTTTGGATTTTATTGATTTGATGTAATGGATAAACTGCGACTGCCATCAAAATTGTCGTGCAGTTGGGATTGGCAATAATACCTTTGTGATTTACAGCAGCATCAGGGTTAACTTCTGGGACAATCAAAGGAACCTCTGGATTCATCCGAAAAGCACTGGAATTATCAATCACCACTGCACCTGCATCTACTGCTTTGTGTGCCCAGGCTTTCGATGTGGAACCGCCTGCACTTGCTAATAGGATATCAATGTTATTGAAAGAATTTTCATCTACCGCTTCAATTACAATGTTTTCTCCCTTAAATGGCAATGCCTTGCCTGCACTTCGCGCTGATGCCAATAATTTTAAATCGGCAAGGGGAAAATTGCGACTTTCTAATAATTCCAGCAGTTCGTGACCTACTGCACCAGTTGCTCCTAAAATGCCTACACGATAGGGCTTAGACAAATTTGCTTCCTCCTTCGATAATTATAATAATGTTTCGGTTTAGCCTGTCCCTTCAGACTTAAGTGGCAGCTATGCTTACGGGAATGTGTCAAACATAAAATTAAATTTTTAAGCTTTATTAATTGATTTCTATTTAAGCAATTTGCTTAGGTTCTATTCATATACACCATAGGATATAAATATTTTTTATTCCAAGAATACCAAAAAAATAGTTATTTTTTAGTCTAAATGCACCTAGCCTAACACTTGCTATATCTATAATGGATTCAATAATATTACAGTCTACAACAAAACAAATAACAACCTTAATCTACAATCTAAATCTTCGTTAATTTTATTTTTGAATTATACACCATGCATCAAAAATTGTTTTTTGTGGATAATGTTAGGAAACTTAAGGCGAGAGATATGGAGAGGAATTGGGGAATAATTCACCAGATGCTTTGTGTGAAAGATTGATGTACTATGATTCAGATGGACTCAATACGAGCAAACACGCTTAACTCTTGGCAGCAACAAGTCTTTACATACGGTAAAGCTGAGGATTCTGTGGAAATTCCCATATGGGTATTTACCAACAGAAATTAGGAGTTGAAACATACTACTTGCTTTCCAGGATATCACAACCAAGTCGCGAGTAAAGTTGGCTACTTTTCCTTCTAGCATAAGAATTGTGTTGTCGCAGTTATTTTTTCTGTCTCCCCCAATAACGGGAGTTCTGAGTTATGTTCTTGCTTGCGAATCATTTTAGCAAGACTGTAGCTCCCATGTCTTGGGATGATGAAATGTATTTATTTGGAGGTTCATTTGGAGCCATAGATAAACTTATTTAGCATTTAAGTGTCAAGTGTTTTGACATCGCAGTAAACTTATAATTTCTACATAAAGGCACAATTCTATTTTCTTGAGAATGATAATGCAAGGATGGCATATAAATATTCTGGAGACGCGCTGCTTTTAGAATTGGAAGTGCAGGGCTTTGAGAGGCTAAGTAGAAAACGACTCAAAGAGTCAAAGTTTACCAGCCTATCCGTATCAATGAAGTAAAAATATCAAAAATATCGAGACGAAGCATGAAAGTCACCCAGGAGAAACTTCCCGCCAGTCAAATTGGTTTGGAAATCGAAATTACGCCAGAAACCACCAAGCAAACTTACGAGCAGGTTGTAAAAAACTTGGCTCGCACAGTCAACATTCCTGGGTTTCGTAAAGGCAAAGTTCCTCGTCCAATATTGTTGCAGCGCTTGGGAATGGCTCGCATCAAGGCAGCAGCATTGGAAGAGATAATTCAAGATGGGATATCCAAAGCTTTAGAGCAAGAAAAAATTCCCGCCATTGGTCAGCCACAATTGCGATCGCAGTTTGATGATTTAATCGAAAATTACGAACCAGGTAAGTCCTTTACTTTTTCAGCAGCAGTTGATGTTGAACCAGAAGTGCATTTGAGTCAATACACCGGATTACAAATCCAAGCCGAAGAGGTAAAATACGACCCAGAGCGAGTTGATACCGTTTTAGATGGTGAACGTCAACAAATGGGAACCCTAATCCCCATTGAAGGACGTACAGCACAAATCGGCGATGTTGCAGTCGTTGACTTTAAAGGAATCATCGATAAAGCTGAGGGTGAAGAAGGCGAACCCGAACCAATTCCCGGTGGAGAGGCTGAAGATTTTCAAGTTGAACTCCAAGAAGACCGCTTTATCCCAGGATTTGTTACTGGAATTGTGGGGATGAATCCCGGTGAAACCAAAGAAATTAAGGCAATATTCCCAGAACCTTATGTAAATGAGGAATTAGCCGGAAAAGCTGCCACATTCACTGTCACAGTTAAAGAACTTAAAGAAAAAGAACTTCCGGAATTAAACGACGACTTCGCCAAAGAGGCAAGCGAATTTGAAACCTTGGCTGAATTACGAGGCTCGCTGGAAGAACGTTTCCAGAAAGAAGCAAGCGATAAGACCAGAACTAACCAGCAAGAAGCATTGCTTAACGAATTAGTTAAGCATGTGGAAGTGGACTTACCCGATACAATGATTCAACAGGAAGTCGATGCAATGTTGACGCAAACGGCAATGCGGCTGCAACAACAGGGTATGGACATTCGTAAGTTGTTTACACCCGATATCATTCCTAAACTGCGGGAAAACTCCCGTGGAGAAGCAGCCGATAAAATCAAGCGTAGTCTCTCGCTACGGGAAGTCGGCAAACGTGAATCCATCAAAGTTACCGATGCAGAAATTCAAAATCGCGTCACAGAATTGATGGCAGAATATGCCGACCAAGATATTGATGAAGACAGAGTACGTTCTGTTGTCGAGAATGAATTACTGACCGAAAAAATTGTCGATTGGCTGTTGGAACATTCCAACGTCGAACTTGTTCCTGAAGGTTCCCTCAAAAAAGCGGAAGAAGATGCTGCTACTGAAGAGAGTGAAGAAACCTCAGAAATAACAGAAATAACAGAAACCGAAACTTCAGAGGCTGGAGAGTAAGGATTAGGGTATGGGGAACTGGGAACCGGGTATGCTAGCTAATGCCATCTGGGCACAAGCAAGTTGGGCAATACCCAATTCCCGATGTCCCAATGCCTAATTACCAATTACCATCTACAATTAAGTAAAGTTAAAATAAATCGTGACAAATATTACTAGTTAAGGTTGATAGTGTTATTTAATAGTACGACCAGCGCATTTAATGCTGGGAGCAAACCACACGATCGGAATTTATATGAGGCATAATGGTTAACACATACTCAAAATACAAAATCTTGTGTTTTGCAGTTTGCGGCAGAAGCTTGTATTTTTGGCATAATCATCGCCGTTTAATTCACAGTTTTATTGATTGTTAGGCGTTTTGTATGTTTTTATCGCAGTCGGGAAATTACCCAATCAGCAGCTTGAGTAAATTATCAATTAACTCCCTTGGCAGTCCTAGCAACATCGTCCCGATGGTGGTAGAACAATCAGGTGTGGGAGAACGAGCTTTTGACATTTACTCCCGTTTATTACGCGAGCGAATTATATTTTTGGGCACGCAAGTTGATGACAATGTTGCCAATTCTATCATTGCCCAGTTATTATTCCTTGATGCTGAAGATTCTGAAAAAGATGTTCAGCTCTATATAAATTCTCCTGGCGGTTCGGTCACGGCAGGAATGGCAATTTATGATACAATCCAGCAAATTCGTCCGGATGTTGTTACCATCTGTTTTGGATTAGCCGCTAGCATGGGTGCTTTCCTGCTAACTGCTGGTACAGCTGGCAAGCGGATGTCCCTACCCGATTCCCGGATTATGATTCACCAACCCTTAGGTGGCGCTCAGGGACAGGCAGTCGATATCGAAATACAAGCAAAAGAAATTCTTTATCATAAGGCGAAGTTAAACCAGTTAATGGCACACCATACTGGTCAACCTTTAGAAAGAATAGAAGCCGATACAGAACGTGACTTTTTTATGTCGGCACTCGAAGCAAAAAATTACGGTTTAATCGACCAAGTAATTTCCACAACCAATCTTCCCGCAGCAGGGGAAAACGTTACCATTGTCAAATAATGAGGCTGGTATGTCTAAGTACGACTCCCATTTAAAATGTTCGTTTTGTGGCAAGTCTCAAGAGCAGGTACGTAAGCTAATCGCCGGACCGGGAGTCTACATCTGCGATGAGTGCGTAGACTTGTGCAATGAAATACTAGATGAGGAGTTGCTCGATACAAACGGTGCTGCGGCGACCCCTCCTGCACCGAGGTCAGAACAGCCTCAAAAACAACGTCGCACCCGTTCTAGTAATCTTTCGTTTAATCAAATACCGAAACCACGGGAGATTAAAAACTACCTTGACGAACATGTGATCGGTCAAGATGAAGCGAAAAAAGTACTGTCGGTTGCAGTGTACAACCACTACAAACGATTGGCGATTATTCAGTCGAAGGGTAATAACAAAACTTCTACCGACGATGCAGTTGAGTTGCAGAAGTCGAACATTTTGCTAATTGGTCCGACTGGTTGTGGTAAGACGCTTTTGGCGCAAACACTGGCAAAAATACTTGATGTACCTTTTGCGGTTGCCGATGCGACAACTCTTACTGAAGCTGGATATGTGGGTGAAGATGTCGAAAACATCTTGCTGCGACTGTTGCAGGTAGCAGATTTGGATGTGGAAGAAGCACAACGAGGCATCATTTACATTGATGAAATCGATAAAATTGCTCGTAAGAGTGAAAATCCATCGATTACCCGCGATGTTTCAGGTGAAGGTGTACAGCAAGCATTGCTGAAGATGCTGGAAGGTACTATTGCTAATGTACCACCCCAAGGTGGACGTAAACATCCTTATCAAGACTGTATCCAAATTGACACCAGTAATATTTTATTTGTTTGTGGTGGTGCTTTTGTTGGTTTAGAAAAAGTTGTCGAGCAAAGAACTGGCAAAAAGTCAATGGGCTTTGTGCAGCCCGGTGAAGGTCAATCGAAGGAAAAACGGATTGCAGATACTTTGCATCATTTAGAACCAGATGACCTAGTGAAATTTGGGATGATACCCGAATTTATTGGACGGGTGCCGATGGTGGCAGTTGTTGACCCACTAGACGAAGAAGCATTAATGGCAATTTTGACGCAGCCACGTAGCGCTCTGGTAAAACAGTATCAAAAACTACTGAAAATGGATAATGTGCAGCTGGAGTTTAAACCGGAAGCATTACGAGCGATCGCGCAGGAAGCGTACCGGAGAAAAACAGGTGCTAGGGCATTACGCGGGATTATTGAGGAGTTAATGCTGGATGTAATGTACGAAATGCCATCGCGTAAAGATGTTGGACGCTGTTCCGTAACGCGGGAGATGGTAGAAAAACGTTCTACAGCAGAATTGATAGTGCATCCTTCTTCGTTACCAAAGCCGGAATCGGCGTAGTTAGAGTTAGGAATTAGGAGTTAGGAGTTATAAGTTAGGAGTTAGGAGTAATAATAAAGTTAGAAGTCATTTTTAACTATCGCTAATAACTCATAACTCTTAAAATGTCCTATATTCAAGTTCGGGGTATCGAACATTATTATGAATGGATAAAACAACCATCCGGTTCGCAAAGTAAACCTGTGATGGTTTTTATTCATGGTTGGGCAGGTTCAGCTAGATATTGGCAAAGTACCGCAGAAGCATTGTCGGATAAATTTGATTGTTTGCTTTATGACATGCGGGGGTTTGGACGTTCTCAGGGTAAGGTAAGCGTATTAGAAAAAGCTGGGGAAGCTGTTGTAGAAGCGGAATCTTCGCAAGCGAAAGCTGAAGCACAAACAGAATTAACTTATGAACTTGAAGATTATGCTGATGATTTGGCAGCGTTATTAGATAGTTTAGAACTGGCAAAAGTATATATTAATGCCCATTCAATGGGAGCATCAATTGCTACTCTATTTCTGAACCGCTATCCACAACGTGTAGAAAAAGCAATTTTGACTTGTAGCGGTGTATTTGAGTACGATAAAAAGTCATTTGAAGCTTTTTATAAATTTGGTGGTTATGTGGTGAAATTTCGTCCCAAATGGTTGAGTAAAATACCATTTGTTGACCGAATGTTTATGGCAAGATTTTTGTATAGTTCGATTCCGGCAAAGGAAAGGCAAGCTTTTTTAGATGATTTTCTCATGGCAGATTACGAAGCAGCTTTGGGAACGATATTTACTTCGGTGAGTAAGTATCAAGCTGAGATTATGCCAGGAGAATTTGAAAAGTTAACAGTTCCGACTTTGTTGGTAGCTGGGGAATACGATCGCATTATTCCGGCAAAGTTGGGAGAGAAAGCAGCAGAATTTAGTAATAAAGTTGAGCTTGTGGTAATGAAGGATACGGCACATTTTCCCATGTTGGAGGATGTAGATACTTATTTAAAAGTT
The DNA here is from genome assembly GCA_012034595.1 of Calothrix sp. CSU_2_0. Taxonomy (GTDB): domain Bacteria; phylum Cyanobacteriota; class Cyanobacteriia; order Cyanobacteriales; family Nostocaceae; genus Brunnivagina. Next base: position 11,141 of record JAAUPE010000037.1, read on the forward strand.
GTACGGAAGTTTTTAACTTAGATTAGTGTAGATTTATGTTGGGTTACGCAAAGCCTCCACCCAACCTACAAATTTTTTCCATGTTTAGTTTACATAATTAGGATGGGTATTTTAGCCCATCCCACAAAAGTTATGTACTTTGAGAAAGTGCAATTTAAATGTGTTTTAGCTTCCTTCGTTATCACGATACTGTCACTAATTTTAAATTATTAGATATATCAATCTAAAATCCAAAATTCCATCATCCTAAACCTAATTCCCGTCGCAATAAACCAATCGATTTTTCACCGATATAATTATCACTACGAATTAACTTTGGTGGACGAATAATATCATCAACAACAACTTGAACAGCACCTTGAACTGCGGCAAAACTAGTTTGGTCACTACAAAAAATCATGTGCGCTCGCTTGACGATCGCATGTAATTTATAAGTGTCCTTTGGTTGGGATGTCATCACTAAAAGTTCGTCACCACGAATACCATGAATAATCACTTCTGTAGCTCGAAGAATACCAGAACTCACACTGACAATTCCGATACAGCTATCCTTCGGCAATCCTTTAACTGTAGTAATTTCCTTCGCATAGTCGTGGATATCGAGAGGAATTACACGTACAGCTTGAGGAGCTGCGATCGCTTCCACATCGTTAATAAAGTATCTACTGGTAACAACCGTAGCTGATGATGTTTGTTCTAATACTGCGGCTAATTCTTCAGTAGCTACCAGCTGAACGGGAATTTTTAAAGCTTGTTCGAGTTCATCCATCATCAACTCACCTGCTCCGATATCCTGTTTGGGTACAGCTACCAATACCCTAGCGCTACAACGTAACCGCCAATCGATTTCGGCTAAAAATATTTCCCGTGCTTGGGAGAGAGTACAACCTTGGGAAAGTAAATCGTCAAGCGCTTGTTGAACAACTTTGTAAGCTTGTGGATATTGTTCGAGGATGGGAGAACGTAACCTGCTGCCCCCTTCATGTCCTTGTGCGCGGACGTAAATTCCCGAACCTGCTAAACTTTCGACAAAACCGTCTTCCTCAAGCTGACGGTAAACTTTACTAATCGTATTCCGGTGTAACCCAGTTTGCATTGCTAAAGCGCGAGTACTTGGCAACTTGTATCCAGGTGGATATTGTCGAGATGCGATCGCAAAGCGAATTTGATTGAACAGCTGGTTTGATGCGGGTATCTCACTATCTGGTTGAATGCGGAATTGAATCATTAAGCTTTGCTCCTGGAGACTAGTAGCGTTATGCGACCAGTTGCATATGCCATTTGTCAAATATTTGATTTATATGTCGAACTGTTCTAGTAGATATTTCCAATCCATAAAGTACCCGAAATTGGTAACTTGATTGGAGATCGGCTGGGACTATTTCCAGAGCGATCCATTTAATAAGCACACGGTACTAGTAAAAACTATTATGACAGAGAGCGCAATCGATACCTCAAGCGTTAAAATTTCGCAAAATAAACTAGCAATTTCAGCATACTTGGCACAGCCAAAATCACCCGGTATTTACCCAGGTATAGTCGTATTGCAGGAAATTTTTGGTGTCAACGCGCACATTCGCGAAGTCAGCGACCGAATTTCCCGCGCAGGATATGTCGCGATCGCACCAGCACTTTTTGAACGCCAAGCTCCTGGATTTGAAACTGGCTACACTCCAGCAGATGTGGAAATCGGACGCGAGTATGCCTGGGGGCAAACTCAAGCTGACCAACTCAGAAGCGATATTCAAGCTGCCATCGACTACTTAAAGACTTTACCAAATGTCAAAAAAGACGGATTTGGTTGTGTCGGTTTTTGCTTTGGGGGTCATGTGGCATATCTAGCCGCCACTTTAGCAGATATTAAAGCAACTGCGTTATTTTATGGCGCACGCATTACCAATGCCACACCAGGAGGTGGTAATGCCTCCCTTTCGCGCACCCCAGAGATTACCGGGACACTGTATGCTTTCTTTGGAATGGAAGACTCAAGCATTCCTGTGGCAGAAGTCAAGCAAATCGAAGCTGAGTTAGAAAAATATAAGATTTCCCATCGTGTATTTCGCTACGATGGAGCTGAACACGGATTTTTCTGCGACCATCGCGCCAGTTATAATCCAGTAGCTGCTGGTGATGCTTGGGAAAAAGTCAAACAACTCTTTGCAGAACAACTTAGTTAATAGTTAATGGGTAATAGTTAATGGTTAATGGTTGAGGAGTGATGGTTTGTAAGTTCAATTTTTTACCTACAGTTCCATACCGCATCTGCCTATTTATTAACCACTAACTACTAACCAGCAACCATTAACTAAACATCAATATTAAATTCAAAAGTCATGGATTCAGAAGCTAAACTTTCTCAAAAAGCCGATTCGTCGTTCACAATGGACGATTTTGCTAAGGCTTTGGAAAAACACGATTACCAATTCCAGAAAGGACAAGTGGTAAAAGGTAAAGTTTTCCAAATCGATCACGATGGTGCATTTGTGGATATTGGTGGTAAAGCGTCGGCTTTTTTGCCACGTGATGAAGCTTCTTTGAGAACAGTTACAAACTTATCAGAGATTTTACCGTTACATGAACCATTAGAGTTCGTCATTATTCGCGAACAGGATGCAGAAGGACAAGTCACCCTTTCCCGCAGACAGTTAGAAATTCGCCACATTTGGGAGAGACTTGCACAAATGCAGGAAAGTAGCCAAACTGTGCAAGCAAAGGTAATTGGTGTGAATAAAGGTGGTGTGAATATTGAAGTGTTTGGTTTGCGAGGATTTATTCCGCGATCGCACCTGATTGAGCGCGATAATTTGGAAGCGCTTAAAGGGCAAACTCTTACCACTGCTTTTTTGGAGATTGACTCCAGCAACAAGCGTTTGATATTATCGCAACGCATGGCGGCTCGTTCGGCTAATTTCAGTATGTTGACAATTGGTCAACTTGTGGGAGGAAAAGTTACGGGCATTAAACCTTTTGGTGTATTTGTTGATTTAAATGGTATTAGTGCTTTACTTCATATTAAGCAAGTAACCCAAAAGTTTATCGATAATCTCGAAAAAGTTTTCCAAATGGGTCAACAAATTAAAGCAGTAGTTATCGATATTGATGAAGGTAAAGGTCGAGTTGCACTTTCGACGCGAATATTAGAAAATTTTCCTGGTGAATTACTCGAAAATATGGAAGAAGTTATGACTTCTGCTGAAGCACGTGCTGAAAGAGCGAAGAACAAAACGGCTGAATAGTTTAAGCCAATTTGTTAATCATAAATAATTTCTAAATATTCAAGGACAGGTAATGTTGCCTGTCTTTCATTTTTTGCGGCAAAAGTTAAAGGTTGTCCGTTTATCTTCTGTTCAAACCAAGACTTGGGGGATTCTCCCCCAAACCCCCTCCAGAAAGGTCGATCGGTTTTGTGTCTGGCTATTTGGCTATTGATTAATTTACTTAATTAAACTGTATTTATTTATACTAAATAATAAAAGTTCTGGCTTCATTATCGTATCACTTCACTATGACTTCACTATATCCATTATCTCATCTCCATTTGAGATAGATATATGCCTGAAATCCTTATACAGGATTAAATTGAGAATTGTTGCCAGCGATCGCAAATGGCAATAATGGAAAGTGGATATGCTGTGGAAAATTTAGTTGTTGAGGTGGGGAATACCAAGAAATAAGTTTTATGTCTCCTCAAATTATTTTATTTTTGTACTGAATTGGCAGTAATAAAAAATACTTTAAGTCATTAGTTAAATAAGGTACTACCATATCTCAGATTTTTGCTAATGGTTGTCGATTATCAGGGGTTTGCAAGAAAGTTAAGGGGAAAATCTTGGCAAAATCTAAATCGATTTTGATAGTAAAGTTGCTGGGGATTATTTAGTTGAAAATACTCAAACCCTTAAATAGAAGAGGTTAAAGAATATTCCCGAATTTACCAACCTAGAGAGATTTTACTTACGAGTGGTTAAAAAGTTGATAAACAATCAATGAATCATTATATACATAAGTATTTTTAATGGCTATTGGGTGAAGTTTTGATGTTATTAGGGGAATCCTATTTAAAGAAGTAAAAGATGTAATACCAATACTGACAATACAGGTAAAATTTTTAACATAAGGTAACTATAATGCCCTCAGCTTTGACAATTCCAGGTTATGAGATTGTAGAAATAATTGATGAAGCAGAAAATCGGACGGTTTGTAGAGCTAAGTGTGAAAAAACTAAGTATTTTGTCATTTTGAAGGTTTTAACGTCGGAATATTCGACTTTAGAGCAGATTTCGCGAATAAAGCATGAATATAAAGCTACCAAAAATCTCAACTTGGATGGAGTTGTTAAGGTTTACGGTTTGGAAACTTTTCAAAATTATCTTGTACTAGTAGCTGAGGATTTTGGTGGTATTAGTCTGAAGGAATTTTTATCTAATAATAATAATAATGGTTTAGCTATCGATACTTTTCTCCCTATTTCCATACAGATAGCTAAATCTTTAGTATCTTTACATACTAATAATATTATTCATAAAGACATCAAACCGAGTAATATCATCATTAATTTCCAGACAGGGGAAGTAAAAATTACAGATTTTAGTATTGCTTCACGGTTGAGTCAGCAAACAAATCAACTGATGAATACAACTGAGCTAGAAGGAACTTTAGCTTACATGTCTCCGGAACAAACTGGACGGATGAACCGATGTTTTGATTACCGTACTGACTTTTATTCTTTGGGTGTAACTTTTTACGAACTTTTGACGGGTAAACTGCCATTTGATAGTGAAGATGCTTTAGAAATTGTCTACGGTCATATTGCCAAAGTTCCAATTCCAGCGCAGCAATTAAACAGTTCTATTCCAGATGCGATCGCAGCAATTATCACTAAATTGATGGCAAAAAATGCCGAAGATAGATATCAGTCTGCATCTGGTTTATTGGTGGATTTGCAGCAATGTTGGGATGAGTATCAAGCTGGAGGCAGTATAGCGAATTTTGTACCTGGGGAGTGCGATCGCAAAAGTCAATTGAACATACCCCAAAAGCTATATGGACGGGAACGGGAAATAGAACAACTATCGCAAGCATTTGCACGAGTTAATCAAGGTAGCTGCGAACTGGTACAAATTAGTGGTTATTTGGGTGTAGGAAAATCGCTGTTGGTACATCAGATTATCCCTAATTTTGTTCGTGGTGGAGGCTATTTTGCTTCGGCTAAATTTGAGCAATTTCAGTCTGATATTCCTCTTGCTGTACTTTTACAAATATTACGCAATCTAATTTTACAAGTATTGACGGAGAGTCTGGAAAGATTGAAGGTATGGAAAGAAAAGTTAGTTAAAAATTTAGATGTAAATGCTCAATTGGTTATAGATGTTATCCCTGAACTGGAATTATTAATTGGGAAACAATCACCAGTAATCAAACTCAGTCCCCCGGAAGAATTAAACCGCTATATACGCACGTTGACGGATTGTATTAAAGTGTTTGCAACTTCAGGGCATCCGTTAGTAATTTTTATGGATGATACGCAGTGGATAGATACAGCATCGCTGCAAAGCTTACAACTATTGACTAGCGATATAGAAAACCATTCCCTGTTAATAATTACTGCATATCGAGATATTAAAACTAATTATAGCAACCCTTTGATTCGGTCTGTAGAGACAATATTAACAACTGGTGTTACTAGAGTAGAATCAATTCAACTTCAAACTTTGACGATTAAAGATGTAGAAAAAATTATTGCCGATACTTTAAATTGTTCGGTAAAAGATATTAAAAATTTAGCAAATTTATTATTTGAGAAAACTCAGGGTAATCCTTTGTTTTTGACAGAATTAATTAAGTCTTTACACAGCGATAGATTATTAAAATTTGACTACAAAAAAGTTACATGGATTTGGGATATTGAGCAAATTCAACATCAAAAGATTACCGATAACGTTGTAGAACTGATGATTGATAAATTGCAGCAATTACCGACATCAACACAACAATTATTGCAATTAGCTGCATGTATAGGTAGTCAATTCGATTTGCAAACTATCATAACAATAAGTACGAATGCTCCCGAACAAGTAATGCAGGATATATGGGATGCATTGCAGCTAGATTTGATTGTTCCATTGAATGATAACTATTGTTTATTTCTGAGTAGTCAAATTGATGACAAAATAGCAAATATAAACACAAATATAACCCATCAAGCAAAATTTAAATTTACCTGCGATCGCATTCAACAAGCTGCATATGAGTTAACTCCTCAATCGGATAAAAAAAAGATTCATTGGAAAATTGGACAGTTATTTTTAAAAAATATTCCCGATGAAAATGTAGAAGCTTATATTTTTGAATTAGTTAATCATTTAAATGCAGGTTTGGAGATGATTTCGCCAGATGATAATAATATTGAACTTGCTAGGTTTAATTTAATTGCTGGTTGCAAAGCTAAAGCAGTTGCAGCATATGAGACGGCTTTAAAATATCTCAATTTGGGGATTTATTTACTCAATTATCAAGCTTGGCAAAATAATTATGAACTTATTTTGACATTACATGAAAATGCCATCGAAGCAGCTTATTTATCTGCTGATTATGGGTTGATGGAGCAGCTTGCCGAAAAGGTAATTACGAACGCTAAAATACCACTTGATACAGTAAATGTTTACAAGAATATTATTCAAGCTAGTACCGTCCAAAATAAACCTTTACAAGCAATTGAAATCGCAAAACAAGCTTTACAAAAATTTGGCTTAATTTTCCCTGAAGAACCAATAGAGAGTGATGTCCAAGAATCTTTACAAGCAATAGCAGTCTTATTTAATCATAAATATAAACATCAAAATAAAAGTCAAAATATCGAAGATTTAGCAAACCTTCCTCAGATGACTAATGAAAATTATTTAGCTATGATACAACTGCTATCAAGCGTAATTTTTGCGGCTTATATTACTGCTCCCCAACTCGCACATTTAATTACACTAAAGCAAGTAGAACTAATCATTAAATTTGGAAATCCTCCCTCTGCGGCTTTTTGCTATGCCTGTTATGGAATGCTATTAATATCTATTCAACAAGACATTGAAACCGCAGATAAATTTGGAAAGCTGGCTCTCGCACTAGCCGAAAAAAATGAATCTAAGTCGATAAAAGCCATGACTTACTATGTTGTCGGAGCTTTTATAAATCATGGCAAAGCACATATTAAAGAATCTCTAAACCTTCTCCAAATTGGATATCAAGCTGGTTTAGAAGGTGGAAATTCAGAATTTTTGGGATATTGCCTCAGAGAAATTTGCCACTATTTATATTTAATTGGTGATGAGTTAGTTGCAGTCGAACAAAAACTTGATTATATTCCTCAAGTTTTGGCAAACTTAAAACAAGAAAGAACCCTATACAGCTATCAAACAATTTGGCAATCGGTGCAAAATTGGCTAGGTAAATCCCATAATCCCTGCATTTTGGTTGGTGAAGCTGGTGATGAAAATAAATTATTACCAATTTTGCATAAAGCTAACGAACTCGAAGGACTTTTCCACCTTTACCTTCGTAAACTAATTCTTTGCTGTGGTTTTGGTGATTTTAAGCAAGCAGTAGAAATCGCCAAACAAGCCAGAAAATATTTAGCAGGAGGTATGAGTTTTTGCAGTCTTCCTTTCTTCTATTATTACGATTCTCTAGCTATTTTAGCTACATTGGTACAAAATTCCAGCAACACTAAAAATTTACTTCAGCAAGTTAGCGATAACCAATGTATATTACAAAAATGGGCAAATCATGCGCCAATGAACTATCAGCATCAATATGATTTAATTGAAGCCGAAAAATATCGCTTTTTTGGACAAAAATATCAAGCAATGGAATTTTATGACCTAGCAATTTCTGGTGCATTAGCAAACGGATATATTCAAGATACAGCACTTGCAAACGAACGCGCAGGTGAATTTTATTTAGAATTAGGTAAATCCAAAATTGCCCCCAGTTACATCTGGGAAGCTTATAATAGCTACATGCGCTGGGGTGCAAAAGCTAAAATTGACCAGCTAGAACAACACTATTCTCAAATCATTCAGAGATACTTGGAAAAAGACAAAAGCAAAGCTCAATCGACTTTAACAAATACCAGAAGCAGCACAACAACAAGTCAACAAGTCCTAGATTTAGCCACAGTAATAAAAGCTTCAGAAGCTATTTCCAGCGAAATAGTTTTGGATAAATTATTGCAAACTCTATTGCATATTATCTTAGAAAATTCCTCTGCTCTCAAAGGTTGTATTATTTTAGAACGGAATCAAGAATTATTTATTGAAGTTGCAGATAATAACGAAAATGCTCTTGAGATTAAATTGCAGTCTACTAAAGTTGATAGTAGCAAAGATATTCCCATTTCACTAATTAATTATGTTGCCAGAACTCATAAATCTCTAGTTTTAGATAATGCTAGTCAAGTGGGGAATTTTCAAACTGAACCTTATATAGCCAAGCAGCAAATAAAATCTCTATTATGTACACCAATTTTATATAAAGGTAAATTTATTGGTATTGTTTACCTCGAAAATAACTTAGTTACCGATGCATTTACAAAAGACCGTTTGCAGATTATTCAAGTTTTAACTTCACAGGCAGCTACAGCTATTGAAAATGCTAAACTTTTTGCTCGCGAACAAGAAAAATCGCAACAATTAGCCGAATCATTAGCACAATTAGCGCAGAAAGAAGAACAGTATCGTGGTATTTTTGAAAACACAATTGACAGTTTAACAATTTGCGATTTAGAAACAGGAAAATTGATTCAAACCAATATATCTACGAATAAAATGTATGGTTACACAAGCGAAGAATGGTTAAATATTCAACCTAATGATTATGTTCATCCCGATTATCTTCACCATTTTGGTGAATTTATAGAAACAATTAAAAATGGCAAAGAATTTTTCTGTGAAATAGTTACATTTGGCAAAGATGGCACATTATTTGATGTTGAGGTCAAAGCTAATGGAATTCAATATAATGGGAAACTTCATGCATTATCTGTAACTCGAAATATAACCGATCGCAAACGTGCAGAAAAAGTATTACAGCAGCAAGAAGAACAATATCGGGGAATTTTTGAAGCAGTCAACGATGGTTTATCAATTATCGATATAAAAACAGGAGAAATGATTGCAACTAACCCAGCTTATGCAGAAATGTATGGTTATTCCTGCGAAGAAATTTTACAATTACATCCTTCTACATACATTCATCCAAATTCCCTACCTCTATTTGGAGAGTGTATCGCTAGAATCAGACAAGGTAAGAAATTTGAGTGCGAAGCAGTGAGCATTCGCAAAGACGGTACAGATTTCGATATCGAAATCAAAGCAACACCATTTACCTACAATGGCAAACTAAGCTTTCTCGCGATCGCACGGGACATATCAGAGCGCAAACGTGTGGAAAATGTTCTTAAACAGGAAAGGAAAAATTTAGAAATTGCCCTCGAAAATCTCCAACGCACTCAAGCACAACTAGTTCAAACCGAAAAAATTTCCCAACTCGGACAACTTGTAGCAGGTGTTGCCCATGAAGTCAATAACCCAGTTGGTTTTATTAATGGTAATCTCACCCATGCCAAACAATATATTGAAGACTTAATCAATCTTATTAACTTATATCAAGAAAAATTTCCCAATCCTGGTAGCGAAATTCTAGAAGAAATCGAAAGCATCGATTTAGACTTCCTCAAAGAAGACTTACTCAAAATGATTTCTTCCATGAAACTAGGTACAGATAGGATTCGTGACATTATGCGATCGCTCCGAAATTTCTCCCGTACTGATGCTAGCGAAAAGCGTCCAGTTGACATTCACGAAAACATCGACACAACCTTAATAGTCTTATCTCACCGTCTCAAAAGTAGACCAGAACGACCAGCAATTCAAATTATCAAAGAATACGGAAAAATTCCCCCAATTCCATGTTTCTCTGGTCAAATCAATCAAGTCTTTATGAATTTACTTGCAAACGCAATTGATGCATTAGACGAATCCAATGCAGGCAAAACATATTTAGAAATAGAAAAAAAACCCAACATTATCAAAATTACAACTTCCGCAGCAAATAATTTATTCACACTGCGAATAGCAGATAATGGTCCTGGAATGGCAGAAGAAGTACGTCAAAAGCTATTTGAAGCATTTTTTACCACCAAACCCGAAAGTCAAGGTACTGGATTAGGACTATCAATTAGCTATCAAATAATTACCGAAGCACATGCTGGAAAATTAGAGTGTATTTCTTCCCCGGGAAATGGTGCAGAATTTGTAATCCAAATCCCGATTTAGTAGAGACGACCCGTCGGGTCGTCTGTACAAGAATTGGGAATTACAGATATCCAATTCCCAATTCCCAATTCCCAATGTGTCATAACTACTTTTTCTTAGTAGCAGTTGTAGAAGACTTGGCAGATTTTTGGCTCGAAGTCTTACTAGTGGATTTTGTGCTTGATTTTGTGGTTGATTTTGTTGTCGTAGCACCTTTCGACTTACTAGCTGTCTTCCGGGCAGATTTTCCACTTGATGACTTACTAGCTAATAACTCCAGTGCAACTTCCAAAGTCATATCCTCCACAGAACTGCCTTCAGGAATACTGACGTTTGTCTTAGCATATTTGATGTAAGGTCCGTAAGGTCCGTCATAAATATTAATAGGTTGCTCATCGTCAGGATGTACCCCTAATTCCCGTAAAGCAGCCTTAGATTTACTACTAGCCCGTCCCTTCTTCGGTTCCGACAGTATTTCCAAAGCCCGATCCAAAGTCACCGTCAAAACATTATCACTCGCCTTGAGCGATCGATAATCTTTGCCTTCCTTTCCTTGGTCGTGAACAACATAGGGACCAAACCTGCCCAAACTTGTTTGAATTCTCCCACCAGTATCGGGGTGGGTTCCCAAAGTGCGAGGTAATGCCAATAAACCAATAGCTATTTCCAGAGTCAGGGTTTCGGGAGTCACCCCTTTAGGTAAAGAAGCTTGCTTGGGTTTAGGATTTTCCTCTGTCTTGTCACCCAATTGTACATAGGGTCCATAAGCACCAATCTTGATATAAATTGGTTCCCCCGTTTCGGGATGACGACCAACTTCGTCTGGTCCTTCTGTTTTTTGGCGAATTATTGTTTGAACTTTTTCTAGGTCAAGGTCAGCAGGTGTTAAATCCCTGGGAATTGAAGCGGTGACGGAACCTTCACCATTACTTGCTTCAAGGTAGGCACCAAACTTACCAATGCGAACTTTGACGTTGGGAATATGTAAATCTACTGTCCGCGCTTCATCCTTATCAATTTTACTTTCTTGCTCCCTAACCAGAGTTTCTAGTCCCTTATCCCCCATATAGAAATTGCGTAAATAAGGTAACCATTGAGCTTCACCCGCAGCAATATCATCCAGGGTTTGTTCCATTTTGGAAGTAAAGCTGGGATCGACAATATCGGGGAAATGTTTTTCCAGCAAGTCTGTCACCGCAAATGCTGTAAACGTGGGAATCAGGGCATTATTCGTTAATTGGGCGTAACCTTTGTCAATAATCGTACCAATGATACTCGCATAAGTACTTGGTCGCCCGATGCCTTCGCTCTCCAAGGTTTTCACCAAGCTAGCTTCCGTATACCTTGCAGGGGGCTGGGTTTCGTGTTTGACATTTTCTAACTCAGCGCATTCGGGGCGATCGCCAACTTTGAGATTAGGCAGAATAATCTCCATATTCTCCAAAGCTGCATCGGGGTCGTCCGAACCTTCAACATAGGCACGGAGATAACCTTCAAAGTCAATACGCTTACCCGAAGAACGGAAACCAGCATCCTCAACTTGCATCTGAATCGTAATTTGCGTTTGTCGCGAATCAGCCATTTGACAAGCAACAGTCCGTTTCCAAATTAGATCGTACAATTTAAATTCGCGATCGCTCGGATTCAAACCTGTTTCCTGGGGAGTGCGAAAACTATTACCAGCTGGACGGATAGCTTCGTGTGCTTCCTGTGCCCCCTTCGATTTAGTCGTGTATTGACGGGGACTAGGGCTAAGGTATTCTTTTCCGTAAAGCTTCGCCGCGCATTCGCGGGCAGCCGTTATCGCTTGGTCGGATAAATGTACCGAGTCGGTACGCATGTAAGTTATATAACCTTGCTCGTACAGGTTTTGAGCAATTCGCATTGTATCGCGGGCAGAAAAACGCAATTTTCGGTTTGCTTCCTGCTGCAATGTGGAAGTGGTAAACGGTGGGTAAGGTTTGCGTGTGACGGGACGTTCTTCTAAATCTGTAACCGACCAGCTTTTATTCGCTAGTCGTGCTTTCAAAGCTTCGGCTTCGGCTTCTTTGAGTAATACGACATTGCGTCCTGTGGTGATTTGTCCGGTGGTGGAGTCAAAATCGCTGCCTGTGGCAACTTTTGTACCTCCTACAGTCACTAACACGGCGCTAAAGCTAGTTTTGTCGTGCAATAAACTAGCTTTTAAATCCCAAAATGCGCCCGTGCGAAATGCGCGACGCTGCTGTTCTTTTGTGACTAAAAGTCTTACCGCTACTGACTGGACGCGACCAGCTGAAAGTCCAAAGGAAATTTTCTTCCACAGCAGGGGTGAAAGGGTATAACCCACAAGTCGATCCAAAATCCGCCGAGTTTCTTGGGCACGAACAACCTTTTCGTCGATAGTACGACAATTTTTCAGAGCTTTTTGAATCGCTTCCTTGGTAATTTCGTGAAACACCATCCGCTTGGTGGGAATTTTGGGATTGAGCAACTGGTACAAATGCCAACTGATGCTTTCCCCTTCTCGATCTTCGTCAGTTGCCAATATCAGTTCGGTGACACCTTTGAGAGCGTCTTTGAGTTGGGTGACGATTTTCTTTTTGTCTTTGGGGACAACATACAGAGGTTCAAAGTCGGCATCTACATTCACCCCGAGTTGTGCCCATTTCTCTGCTTTGACTGCGGCGGGAATTTCGCTAGCCGATTGCGGCAAGTCGCGTACATGACCCATTGATGCCTCTACCTTGTATCCAGATGGAAGGTAGTTGCGAATGGTACGAGCTTTGGTCGGAGATTCAACGATGACGAGGGTTGACATGGAAATTTCAAAAAAAAGAAAAGCTGCTAGGCTAAACAGTCAAGGGCTGGTGACACGCGGGTGTGAATTCCAGCTATCTCAATCTTTAACTTATATCTTGCTAATTTGGCGAGTCTTACTGGTAAATTATGCCTGAAGTTTGGTAAATAAGTAGTTTATCTGCTTTTGCATTTATTTATTTTTATTTATTTTTGTTCATTTTGCCAAAACTAAAACGAATTTGCGAGTTCAAGCTAGTGAGTTTCTACCTATAGTCTAGGTGAACATTAAGAAATAAATTATCCATATAATTTTTTTCCTTCGCTGAATTTATCTATGAACACGAATCCCTAGTAAGTAGTTCGCATCTCAAAAATTAGATTGACCGGAAATAATGGGATACAAGCCCCGTCCTTGTAGGACGGCTTTATGTTAAAATTATATTTGGTTGAAATACGCACATTCGATTGCAGCGATATATACTCATTATTTGAGTTGAAACCGAGACTGATCCAGTAATAGGGAAAGACTGAAGGGCAATGATAAAGTCCATCCCAGAAGCAAAATAAAAAGTATTTATTGCTTTTTCAAACAAAACGATACATATAGTCGGGATAGGGCATTGCCACGACTTTAAACGGACATGGAGATTGGGTAAGACTTGCTTGCAAGCATTGATCGGCGAAGTGTCAAGGAATCCTCGACCGTTTACGGCGGGGAGGTATGTCAAAATTCAAAATACCTATTAAGGAATGAGGATTTAATAACCTACAACTTTCGATTTGATTTGGAATGGTGCGTTACGCTGCGCTAACACAACGGCAGTTTTACGGGAGGAGTATCCACACCGCAAACTGCCTCCCCTACTTTTGATACTTTTACACTTTATATAATCCGCGTTCTTAAGCCGTATAACACATACTTAACACTTTATTTACAAGCGTTCTCTAAGTAATTATCTACAATTTGCAAAATTCGCTCGGCAGCATGTCCATCACCAAACGGATTAATTGCATTTGCGATCGCATCATAAGCGGTTGGGTTCGCCAGTAATTCGGCAGCTTCGGCGACAATTTTTTGAGTATCTGTACCTACAAGTTTTGCCGTACCCCCAGTTACAGCTTCGGGACGTTCGGTGGTTTCCCGCAATACTAAAACTGGTTTGCCGAGACTAGGAGCTTCTTCTTGTAAACCCCCCGAATCGGTAAGCAGCAGGTGCGATCGCATAATTGCCCCAACTAATTCGGCATAATCTAATGGTTCGCTCAAGAAAACACGGGGATGGTTCCCCAGCATTGCTTGTAATGGTTCGCGGACTGTGGGGTTACGATGCAATGGTAGTAATAAGGCAGTATCGGGAAATTTGTCTAATATTTGTAAAAACCCTTCAGCAATTCCCTGTAATGGTTCCCCCCAATTTTCCCGTCGATGTACCGTCGCTAACAAAACCCGATGTTTTTCCCACTCCAAACCAGGAATATGACAACTAGGTTGTTTTGCTGCCACCTTCAATAAAGCATCAATTACCGTATTCCCAGTTAAATGGATTTGTCCCACAACCCCCGAACGCTGCAAATTCTCCACAGCCAAACTCGTGGGAGCAAAATGTAACTGGGTAATCTGGGAAATTAAACGTCGGTTAGCTTCTTCTGGATAAGGATTGTATAAATCATCGGTTCGCAATCCTGCTTCCACATGTCCCACGGGAATTTGCTGATAGAAAGCAGCCAATGCAGCTGCAAATGCCGTAGTCGTATCTCCTTGTGCGATCGCAAAATCTGGTTTATTTTCTTGAAATAATTTTTCCAATCCTTGCAAACTCCGGCAAGTAATATCATTCAGCGATTGCTTGGGTTGCATAATCTCCAAGTCATAATCAGCTTTTAAGTCAAACAATTGCATCACCTGTTCTACCATTTCGCGATGCTGTCCTGTCAAAATCACCTTCGACGCAAAACCTGGAGCATTTTTAAAAACTTGAATAACTGGGGCTAATTTAATTGCTTCTGGACGAGTACCCAAAATAATATAAACTTGCTTATCTTTAGTCATTAGTTGGTAATTATATAGTTGATAGTTAATGGTAGCGAGTTATTCCTGTATGTTTAATTATTCGATGCGTTAGCCTTCCCGCAGGGTAGCTTACGTTGGCAAAGCCGCTTCAAAGGAGCTAGGTATCGCGTTTCCCATACAGCGTACTTACAGAAGATACTCTCTGTCTACTCGCAGGGTAGCTTACCCAAGCGATCGCGAAATAGTCAATTGTCAATAGTTACAAAAGTCTGTAATTTTTCCAAACAAGTCATCGAGTTGACCCAAATAAAAGAACCCCACCCCCCTACCCCGTTAGCGGAGAGAGGAGTAAAATCATGTTCCCTCCTCGCTAGCCTGCGGTGTACACACAAGTCCTATTTACAAGCGTTTTAAGGTTTATAGAACCTTTAAACCGTCATTACGTAGCTTGCTTCCACGTAGTGGTGCGAAGCGAAGTAATCGCAAAAACTACGGGATTATTGCGATTGCTTCGTCGTTCCTCCTCGCAATGACAGCCTTTTGATATTTAAGCCCGAAACCAAGTGCTAGGTATGATTTTAGGACTTGTGTGTACACCGCAGCCTCACTAGCGCGCAGGAGGGTTAGGGTGGGGTTCTTTTAGACTGGGAGGTAATTTTAGATGTGTGTATACTTTAGCCTTTTCAAGGGGGATTGAGGGGGCTATTTTGCGATAATTGTAGACCGATTCGAGCCAATCCGTAATCTACAAAGGTGAGATGCTCCTTCATGCGAACAAGTAATTTTTATCTTAAATTAGGCTTTTAAATCGTAAAAATGAGCTTTTTTGAGGGATTTTGATAGTTTATTTATCTGTATCATTCCCGTTAATTGTAAGCCTTGTAAAACTTGTAATCTTTGCAGATTTTGTATAAATTGTACGTTCTGTTTTTTATCCAAACAAAATTTATTCTGGCAGTTTTTTTGACTGAAACTGATATTTAAACTAGATTTGTGGGCAGAATATACAGTAATGTTTCTGATATTAATGTGATTACAGATGCAAGTACCTTTAAATGCGATCGTTAGAATTCCTGGTTACTACGTGACTGAAAAAGTTTATGTAGGTTTAAAAACACTTGTTTATCGAGGAATTAGAGAAATAGATCGAACACCTGTTGTGATTAAAGTTCTGCGAGCTGAGTATCCAACCTTCAATGAAGTAACTCAATTCCGCAATCAATACACAATTGTCAAAGAACTCGATTTACCTGCGGTTATTAAAAGCTATAGTTTGGAAAACTACCGTAATGCATATGCCTTAATCATGGAAGATTTTGGCGGTATTTCACTTCAACATGAGGTAGGAAAATTACTATGTCCAGGCAAAATCCCGAAGCGGAAGTATTTCAAAAATATTATCCAAAAGAGACTTGAGGCTAAAAATAAGCAAGCAAACAACAAGTCAACAGAAACAAAAGAGAAGTTACAGGGAGGATATTCCCCACTGCAAACTTCGGATAAAAAAGCAGATTTTATTGGTAATTTTCTCAAAATTGGGATTCAAGTATGTACTGCACTTGATGCTGTACATCGTAGTCGCATAATCCATAAAGATATTAAACCTGCAAATATTTTAATTAATCCTCAAACCCACGAAGTCAAACTCATCGACTTTAGCATTGCATCGCTATTGCCTAAAGGAGTAAATACAATTCCTGTCACTAATATTATCGAAGGAACCCTTGCTTACCTTGCTCCCGAACAAACAGGACGTGTCGATTCTGTTATTGATTATCGTACCGATTTCTACTCCCTTGGGGTAACTTTCTTTGAATTACTGACTGGAGAAATTCCCTTTGATACAAACGATCCGCTCGAGTTAATTTACTCTCATATTGCCAAAGAAATACCGCTTGTAAATTATATTGATAATACTATTCCTCCTATTATTGCCAAAATAGTCAGCAAGCTCATGGCAAAAAATCCTGAAAAGCGCTATCAAAGTGCGATGGGATTGAAACATGATTTAGAAACCTGCTTGCAACAGTGGCAAGAAAAAGAAAAAATTGACTATTTTGAATTAGCTCAACAAGATATTTCCAGCACTTTTACAATTCCAGACAACTTATATGGTCGAGAAACAGATATCCAAATCTTACGGGAAGCTTTTGAGCGAGTTTGTCAGGGAAAAATAGAAGTAGTTTTTCTTGATGGTGAGTCTGGGGTAGGGAAAACTGCGCTTGTCAACCAAATCAACAAAAATGTTGCGATCGCAAACGGCTATTACATTACAGGTAAATATGAAGAATCACCAAATGATATACCTCCGGAGTTTGCAGTGGGGAGCATTCCCCCCGAAGTTTTGTGGACGGAAACCGTCCCCACAAACTTCTCCCCTGCAACTTCTCCCCTGATTGCATTTGTAGAAGCGATTCGTCACCTAATTGAACAGATAGAAACCGAAACTGACACTCAAATTAGAACCTGGAAAAGCAAAATTTTATCGGCATTCCAAGGAGAAGGTCGGGTAATAACAGATATAATTCCTGAATTAGAAAAAATAATTGGTAAACAACCAGAAGTAACTCAACTTCCAGAAATCGAAGCAAAAAACCGTCTTCACCGACTATTTGCAAAACTTATTTACGTTTTTGCCAGAGAAAACCATCCAATAGTCTTATTTGTCGATAACCTACATTGGGCAGATGCAGATTCGTTTGCATTCATGCGATCGCTCATAATTGATAATCTCACACTAGACGAACCTCCATCTCTTTCCCAGCCATTTATAGAAGAAGAAGAAGATAACGAACCTGTGAAAAGTTTGTTATTAGTTGGTGCATATCGCAAGAAAAAACGGGAAACTGGTCCGTGGAAACCGATAGAATTAACAATTGCTGACTTTGAAAGAATCGAGACACCAAAAATCTTTACATCTATTAATATAGAACCTTTTTCTTTAGGTGACGTAAATACCCTAATTTCCCAAACAATCCGTCACGATAACTCTACTACTTGTTTCTTTTCCCAAATGGTTTTTGCCAAAACCCAAGGCAATCAATTCTTATCAGTAAATTTCTTGCGATCGCTATATGACCAAAAACTAATCACCTTTAATTTTGAGACTCTTGAATGGGAATATGACATTATTGGTATCAAAGAGTTATGTATAACTGATGATGTACTTGATGTGATGGCAAGGGAACTATACCTATTAGGCTCACCATTTAGAAAAATATTAAAACTAGCTGCATGTCTTGATGGTAAATTTAACTATACAACTCTGTGTATTATTAGCCAAGAAGAACCTTTAATAGTCAAAGCTAGATTGTGGGAAGCATTGCTGAAGGGTTTAGTTATACCAGAAACCGTCACACAAACAGTTTGCTTGGCTGGTAATACTGATGAAAATCTGGAGATAGATTTTTCAGAGTTAGATTTATTTGAAGGTAAAGAACCTTATATAGTTCCGGTATTAGATCATATCTCTATAGACTATTATTTCATACACGATCGCATCAAACAAGCCGCCTACGATTTAATTCCAGAAGACGAAAGAAAAGCTACTCATTTGAGAGTTGGATATTTACTGGTACATAGTACTCCGAAATCCCAGAGAGAAGAAAGGATTTTTGAGTTAGTCAATCAATTTAATATTGCTTTTGATTTAATTACCGAAAGAGAAGAACTTGATGGACTTGCAGAAATGAATTTGTGCGCTGGACGTAAAGCTTTAGGGTTAGCAGAATATTCAGCAGCATATAATTATTTGATTTTCGGGATTAAGTCTCTTGCTGAGGATAGCTGGGAAACTAATTACGAAATGTCTCTAGCTTTGTATGAGACAACAGCAGAAGCAGCATATTTAAGCGGTCACTTTGAGGAATCTGAGCAATATATTGACGTAGTCTTAGCTTCTGCGAAAACACTACTGGAAAAAATTAAAGTTTACGAAGTGAAAATCCAAGCTTATGGAGCGCAGAACAAAGCATTAGAAGGAATCGATATTGCCCTAACAGTTTTAGAAGAATTAGGCGAAGAACTCCCTAGAAACTATAATCAAGTAGATATTGAAACTGAACTTTATCAGACAGCTTCCTCTCTCCAAAATTTACAAATTGAAGACTTGATTGATTTGCCAGAAATGTCTGATACTCGGATTCTGGCAGTAGTGCGTATATTAGCAAATATAACTGCGTTTGCTTATCAAACAGCACCAAAACTATTTCTGCTAGTAGTTTTGAAACAGGTTGATTTATCGATTAGATATGGAAATGCTCCTTTGTCTGCTTTTGCATATTCAGCTTATGCAGCTATCTTGTGTGGAGTTATGGGAGAAATCGAATCTGGATATCAATTTGGTGAACTAGCTATAAATATGATTTCCAAGCTTGAAATAAAAAATGTATCTGTTAAAGTTAACTCAGCATTTAATCAAGTAATTAGACCTTGGAAAAAACATATTGGAGAAACATTATCATCTTTTAAAGAAATATACTTAACTAGTGTAGAAATAGGAGATTTAGAATACGTTGCTTATAGTCTTTATGCTTATTCCTATACTGCTTACTTCTCTGGTAAATCACTATCAATTTTAGAAGGAGAAATGGCAGAAAATAGCAAAATACTCAAGCAGATTAAACAAGAAATGGTATTTTACTGGAATGAAATTTATCGGCAAACAGTTTTAAATTTAATAAATGGTTGTGATAATAGTCATCTTCTTAGTGGAGAAGCTTATGACGAAACAAAATCTTTACCAGTCCATGTAAAAGCAATGATGGAACAGCAATTTTTTTCCTACACATATGTAAATTGCAAATCTGTTATCTCTTTTCTAACTATCCTGAAGCAATTCAAAACATCGAAAAAGCAGAAAAGTATTTGCCTAATGTATCTGGATTATTAGTTGTTGCTCAATTATGTTTCTATAATGCTTTAACTCGATTAGCGATATATCCTAATTTAGAAAAACCTCAGCAGGAAGAATTCTTAAATATAATCGAAGTAAATCTTGGAAAGATGCACAAATGGGCTAACCATGCACCAATGAATTTTTTACACAAATCTTGCTTAATTGAAGCGGAAAAATATCGGGTTTTAGGAAATAATATCGAGGCAATGGATTATTACGATCGCGCGATTTCTCTTGCCAAAGAAAATGAGTATTTAAATGAAGAAGCTTTAGCAAATGAACTAGCTGGAAAATTTTATTTGGAATGGGGTAAAGAAAAAATAGCTCAAATGTACATGGCAGAAGCTTATTATTGCTATGTTCGCTGGGGTGCAAAAACAAAGGTTCGTGATTTAGCCAAGCGCTACCCTGAACTGTTGGGAAATGTTGCTGAAGAAGAAGAAAATACTGATGTTACTGAATACCAAAATATTAATGAAAATATCCATCAAAATGAGAACCAAGATGTTAATCAAAATACGAATGTTCCGAGTCGCAATTCACTAGCTAATTTTAGTAATAACCGCACTACATTTGGCTCATTTGCCTCGCATTCAAGCTTTGGAAATTCTTTGGATATGGCAGCTGTGATGAAAGCATCTCAAGTACTTTCCGAAAAATTGATATGGAGCAATTACTTTCTAGTATGATGCGGGTGACAATGGAAAATGCTGGAGCTTCCAAATGTGTACTGCTTTTAACTAAAGATAAAAGCTTAGATTTAATTGTGACTGCAATCAGTACTAGCTCCAAATCTGAGTTTATAAAAACCACCTTTCCATCAGTTCGTCTCAACGACTGCGAAGATATTCCTATTAGTGTAATTAACATTGTGAAGCGGAAAGGTAAAATCTTTGTTGCTGATGATGCAAGAGAGATTACGACTTTAGCTGCGGATCGTTATATTCTTCGCGAACAACCACAAAGCCTATTATGTATGCCAATTATTCATCAAGGCAAAATGCTAGGAATATTTTACCTTGAGAATAATTTTATTACTGCTCTCTTTACACAGCAGCGTCTTGAAGTTCTCAAACTCCTCATTACCCAAGCTGCGATCGCACTTGAAAATGCCAAACTTTATCAAAATCTCGCAGAAGTAAATCAGTCTTTAGAAGAGTCTAACCATAGTCTTGAGGAGAAAGTTGAGGTCAGAACACAAGAGTTAAACAAAAAAAATCAAATTTTAAATCAGGTAATAGAGGATTTGCAAAATACGCAAACTCAACTTATTCAAAGTGAAAAAATGTCTAGCTTAGGGCAGATGGTAGCAGGAATTGCCCATGAGATTAATAATCCGATTAACTTCATTCACGGAAACATTAGTCATGCCAGCAGTTATATACAAGATTTAATCGATTTAATATCTTTGTACCAAAAAGAAGACTTTTCAACACCAGAAATTGAAGAAAAATTAGAAGAAATTGATTTAGATTTCTTACTTACAGACTTACCAAAAATACTTGAATCTATGGCTATTGGTAGTTCACGTATTCGCAATATTGTCCTGAGCTTGAGAAATTTTTCTCGCTTAGATGAATCCGAAATGAAAGCTGTAGATATTCATGAGGGAATTGATAATACCCTAATGATTTTACAACATCGTCTCAAAGCCAAGAGCGATCGCCCTGAAATCGAAGTTATTAAGGAATATCAATCTTTACCAGAAATTAACTGCTATGCTGGTCAACTGAATCAGGTATTTATGAACATTTTGAGTAATGCGATCGATGCCTTAGATGATGCATTTGCTAGTGGAAAATGGTCTAAGGATAAACCTATAATTCGCATTTCCACAGAATTAGTTGATTGTAATGGTTCTAGTAATTTGGTAATTAAAATAGCGGATAATGCTTCAGGAATACCAGAAGAAATCAGACGCAAGATTTTTGACCCATTTTTTACAACTAAAGCTGTAGGAAGTGGCACAGGTTTGGGTTTGTCGATTAGTTATCAAATTGTGGTAGACAAACACAAGGGTAAATTAACTTGTAATTCAAAATCAGAGGAAGGTACTGAATTTGTTATTTTAATCCCGAATCTATAGCTTTAGAGAATAGCTGTAGTTTTCATATTTATAGATTTTTGAGCTTCACGCTGCCCAGTAATTATCATTTTTACCCCATTCCCTGGTGCAAGAGTGGGACCTCGACGCTTAAGTTTTTCTGGTTGCTTATCTACCAATTCTAGTTGATAGCGTGAAAGAATTGTTGCTAATACTAACTTCATTTCAAAAATAGCTAAAGTCTCACCTATGCAGCGACGAGCTCCACCTCCAAATGGTAAAAACTCATACAAGGAAAATTCCCGTTCTAAAAAACGCTCTGGTCGAAATTGCTTTGCTTGAGGATATAAATCCTCACGCTGATGAGCCAAATAAATACAACCTTGTACTATCATTCCAGGTTCTAAGGTATTCCCCAGTAATTGAGTAGTTTCTTGGACTTGCCTGGGAAATGTAAAGGGTGTGATTGGGTGAATTCGCAAGCTTTCATTACAAACGGCTGTCAAATAAGGCAATCGAAAAATACTCATTGGGTCTGAAACATTATCAAGACTATCAATTTCTGCAATGATTTTTTCGCGTACATTTAATTGTTGGTGAATCCAATATAATCCCCAAGCCATTGCTGTTGCTGTTGTTTCATACCCCGCAACAATTAATGTGATCAACTCATCACGCAATTCAAAATCTGTCATCCCCTCACCAGCTTTATCCTTAGAGGATATTAGCAAAGAAAGAATATCGACACCATTTAAATTGCCTTGTCTTCTGCGCTCACATATTTCTGCGTAGAGCAATTCACCAATTTCTTGCCGTTGATGTACAAACTTTGCCCAAGGACTCCAGCCTCCTAAATTATGTTGTAAAAAAAGGAAAAAAGAGCAATGTAGAAGTCAGTGAAGAGTGAAACAAACTGAGTAGCATTTGTGGCAGCAAATTCTTAAGCTTTTTACAACGTTCCCCCCCACTTAAACCCAAAACTGCTTTTAAAATAACTTGCAGGGAAATCTCTTGCATGGCAGCATGGGCAGAAAAAGGTTTTCCTTGCGGCAACTGACTTAAAACTTCTTCAGTTAAACCACACATTAACTCACCATAGATTCGCATCTTTTCCCCATGAAAAGAAGGCATCAAAAATTGCCGTCGTCGTCTATGCTGTTCTCGTTCCATCATTAATATAGAATAATCACCTACTACTGGTCGCAAAACCTTGTTTGCTTCACCAATTGCAATAAAGTTATTTCTATCGCTATTTAAAATTTCTTGGATACCTTGAGGATGGTTTACAAATACTACAGTATCTCCAAATCCAACTATCTCAGCAGTGAAAATATCTGGATATTGCTGAACTGCGTTGTCCATGAATTTTACAGGATCAGCAATCCATTGTAGCTTTTGAAGAAAAGGAGGAGTGCTAAGACGATTAGGTAGTTGCATTGAAATATTGCGCTCCAATTAGTAACAAGTAATAAATTTTTAGTAATAAATAAATTTAAAATAGCAGTCTTCAAAGAATAACGATCGCGCTAGTTAACGCAAGGCAATACCAATATGTAAATAGCATATAAGTGAGATGGTCTGCTTTCGGGTTTTGATAAAAAATAATCCGTGCGGCAATCATCCAACTCCACATAGCCAAAACAATATCACATAGTAAAACATTCAAAGTATTACCTGCTGGCATCATCAATATCATATGAACTGCCACTGGTAACAGTATAAATCCTAAACTAACAACAACTCTGCCTGCTTTTTCCCCAATTACCATTGGCAACGTCTTACGATTAACAGTGCGATCGCCTTCGATATCGCGAAAATCTTGTACAGGAACTAATATTGTCCAGATGACACTCATCATTAATATCCAGTTCCATCCAATTGGTGTAATTGGTGCTATTAATTCCCATGCTGGAACTAAGTGTAAAAAAGCACCAGCCCCAACTACCAAACCTTTAGTAATCCAATTTCGATCCCAACGGGCAACGTGGTATAAAAAGGTAAAAAATTGCCACAGTAATGTCCATTTCAAAATTCCAAAGCACAATCCTAACAGTGTAAACGCTAACTGGCTAATGACTAACCTTACCAAAGCTCCGTTATATGATACTGCTCCGGAGACGATAGGACGGTCTGGTTTATTAAGACGGTCTTCTTCAACTCCAAGAATTTGGTTTGCAATACAAAATGATAATATATAAAGTAGAAAGTAAAAAAAACCACGTCCTAAACCAATAACCAATTCATCAGAAGATAAATTATTGCTTTTCCAAGCAGCTATTAAAAATATGAGTGCTGCCACAACTGTACTTGGAAAATCTCGTTTGACGAACATCCAAATTAAATTTATTTCTCTAATTACACCATGATAAACATATTTAGAAATACGCCATGTAGAGGACATAATTTCAGCTTGCATATTGATAAGATATCCTCATCAAAGGTTAGTAGTTTTATCGATTGGTTGAAATAGACTAAAATCGCAACATTTTTATCCCGTTAATGTTGGGCTTTGTTCCGGTTTTGTTTGTTTTGATTTCTTTGCTTGTTTTTGTGAGAAACTAATTGTGGTTATCCAAAAATTTTGATTTTAGATGTGGCTAAATTATTAAATTTTTTCTCCAATAGCAATAACCGTGATTCTGTTGAATGATTGTATTTTTTTACCAATTAAAAAAACTTAATAATAAAAAATACATTAATTAAATAAAATACTGAGCTTACAATATTGGAATCTTCAGAATTGTCAGAACAAGCTGATGTCAGCACTAAATGTCTAAAGGCTAAGTATTTAGAAGTATCTAAAAGTAATTGTTGCAATTTATTTATATATATTTACTACATCTTTACCAAGGTATTTATAAATTAAGTTAATAATTGCACTGTGTGTTTTAATACTTAAGTAAATATATTTACTGAGAATATCAGCTAAATCTGACATTTCTAATTAGAGAAATATTTCTAATTAGCTTTATAACTGCGTTATTTAACACTTAGCTAATTGTTTAACTACTACTAAAAGCCTATTCTGATAGGTAGATGCGGGCAATAGAACCTAGTTCTTGTAAGAAATATAACGTTAGTCGATTAGTTAATATCTAATCGCAAATATCATCCTATATATAGATAGACAGATGGAAGTATATATAATTCATTCTCTTTTGGATTCAATCCAAATTAAACCTCGTCTATCTTGAGAACTGTAGTTTTCCATAAAGCTCCATGTTCTCTTTCCTCGCTGTCGCATTGGTCAGAGAACTGTCGTCACCTCGCTCGCAATTCATCCCACGCTATTCGAGTGAGACGTGGGGCTTCTTGCTGTTCAAGCTAATTCCGGAGGGTGTTTAGGGGGTTTTTCTAAATTGGGCAAAAAATTAGGGACATATTAATATGTCCCTAGTTGGAATTATTTAATTGAAAAAGATGGGCGGAAAAACCTTATAAGAAAAATGCCGAAAACCCCTGAGAAACAGCAACGCAGTTGCATCTTTCGTGCTTTAGACAGGGGATGTACGCGCTTCGCGTTGCCGAAGGCTAGGCTAGCAGCAGGATTTATCCTGCATTGGAATTAATAAACAACCTATAATTCCTATGGTTGATTGATTGTAGCTGCTGTGACTTGGGCTTTGTCCGCGATTATCGCAGCTTGCAACATTGGGGTGTGGGTGACAGAGTTATTCGCCAGGGTGAAGATGGGATTTGATAAAATTCCAGCTAGGGTAGTGGCAATTAATGTCACAACTAAACCAACTTGCAAAGGTCTAAAACCAGGTAAGTTCCAACTGATTTCGGGGTAATTTTTGACTGCATCGGACATTTCTTGTGGTTCTTTGACAACCATCATCTTGACGACGCGGATGTAGTAGTAAATCGAAACTACGCTGGTGACTAGCCCTAACAATACCAGCCAGTAAAGTCCAGCTTGCCAACCTGCCCAGAACAGGTAAATTTTACCGAAGAAACCAGCAAGGGGAGGAATACCACCTAATGATAGTAGCGAGAGACTTAAACCCAGGGTGAGCAGTGGGTCTTTTTGGTATAATCCCGAATATTCGGCGATTTGGTCTGTACCTGTCCGCAGAGAGAAGAGGATGACGCAGGTAAAACCGCACAGGTTCATGAACAGATAGACGAGCATGTAGAATACCATGCTGGCGTATCCGGCTTGTGTGCCTGAAATTAAGCCAATCATCACAAACCCAGCTTGGGCAATCGATGAGTAAGCTAGCATCCGCTTCATGCTGGTTTGGGCAAGAGCGACGACGTTACCCAAAACCAAACTCAGGATTGCTAAGGCTGTGAAGACAAATCGCCATTCCTCAGCCACGAGGGGAAAGACAGTTGTTAACAACCGGATTGCCAGGGCAAAACCTGCGGCTTTGGAACCAACCGATAAAAAAGCGATGACTGGAGTGGGGGCACCTTCATAAACGTCAGGTGTCCATTGGTGGAAAGGTGCGGCTGAAATTTTAAAGCCAATACCTGCGATCGCAAATACTAGGGCAATTACTAAACCTAATGATTGATTTAGGTTTCCAGTTGCAATTCCATCGGCGATCGCACTCAGTTGGGTTTCTCCACTCGACAAACCGTATAGTAATGATACGCCGTACAAAAAGACTGCGGTACTCGAAGCTCCAATTAGCAAGTACTTTAAGGCTGCTTCGTTAGAGCGAGGGTCGCGTTTGGTGTAACCTGTGAGTAAATATGAGGAAATACTTAAGGTTTCCAACGAAATAAAAATCATGACTAACTCATTCGCTCCGGAGACAAACATACCTCCCAGGGTTGCGGTGAGTAATATGGCGATGAATTCTGCTAAAGCGGTTCCACTTTGTTCGATATAGCCGATCGACATGAGAATTGTAATGGCACTAGAAAGGGCGACAATGCCACGAAATACAATACTAAGGTCGTCAGCGTTAAAAGTACCAACAAAGCCGATGGGGTTAGCGCTATCCCACTGGAATATTAATGCTGCGATTGAACCAGTCAAACCCGCGATCGCAAAATATCCAATCCAGCGTGATGAAGCTCGTCCCACAACCAAATCTATAATCAAAACTCCCATGAGGGTGACAATCAAGATTCCCTCTGGCAGTATAGTTCCAGCATTTAGCTGGGAAGCAAGATTAGCAAAATCCATGAGTTATATCGGGTTTTAGCTATGAAACATCAAGGAACCAACTGTAGTTAATTCTATTGTTTTTTCGTGAAGATGCATGAATTTAATTCGCGATCGCTTGTAATTAGGGACTTCCAATTAAAAAAATACCCAAAAATTTCTTGTGGTGCGGGCATCTTGCCCGCAAATTATCAAGGACGGGCAGGATGCCCATCCCACAAAATTGGGTAATTTATTTTTTGGTGATCCCTTATGGGTTGTTCCCGTAGTTGTTGGGTATATTTTTAATCTCGCTGATTTGGGTTCTGTATTCTAGTCATATTTTGTTTCATCACAAAACCGATCTAAAATTGAGCTTAATAGAGTTGACATATAATACTAGCAATAACAAATGCCTAGCCTGAAAGCTTCACCAGATAAAATACAGATTATCAAACAAGCACGAAAAGAAAAAGGTTGGACAATTGATAATCCCATGTGGCTAGAATTTGCAAGCAAAGTTATTGAACCTGGTCGCAACTGGGAAAATGCGGAAGTATTCGCTAGCGGTGTATCTTTACCTACATGGAAGCGTTTTCTTAAAGGTGATGGGATTGACGCTTCTGTTTTCAAAGCATTTTGTCAAGTATTGGGATTAAATTGGCAAGATGTAGTCGAACGTCCATTAAATTTCTCTCCTCCAACTCTGGGAACATCTGAAATTCCCAATATTCCTTTGTTTTTTGCCAGAAGTGGGGAACTGATAACTTTAACCCAAAAAATCGAAGCTGGAAAAAGTTTAGTTGCGATTACGGGAATGGGTGGAATTGGTAAAACTGCTTTAGCGGTACAATTAGCAAAAGCATTGCAACCAAAATTTTCACAAACTCTCTGGTATTCTTTCCATCTCAACACACCACAAAGTATTAGTTCACTTCCAGCATCTTCAGCACAAACCCTATTAATTTTTGATGGTTGGGACGCTATTTTAGGAGGAGAACGTGGGGGACAATACCGTTCAGGATACGAGAATTATGGAGAGTACTTGCGATCGCTTGTACAAATGAATAATTCGAGTTGTGTCATTTTAACCAGTCGGGAACAACCAGAAGGTTTAAATGCTTTAACAACTAGTAGTGTGGAAATTTTTCAACTCAGAGGATTGGAGGAAGATGCAATTGAACTTTTTCAGTACCATCGACTGATATTTAATCCTTCCCAACGAATGCTTTTGGTGAATAAATATGGTGGTAATCCCTTATTTTTGAATATGGCAGCAAATTTAATTAATGAATTATTTGCTGGAGATGTGGGAGAGTTTTTAGCTACGGATACCATTATTGCTGGTGAATTTACACCACTTGTAATCCAATGGCTAGAATACATTTCTCCCCTCGAACAAACTTTACTTAAATATTTGGCAAAACACCCACAGGGATTAACCCGTGAGGAGATACAATTACAACTGAATAACTATGCTGCGACTGGTAATATTTTGGTTGCATTACTCTCCTTGAAGCGACGTGCATTAGTAGAAACAATTAAAGAAATTACTAAAGAACGGTTTTTTTTACACCCCGTAATTTTAAAATGCGTACAGCGCTTATTTTAAATTTTTAACCGCATGAATGCGATCGCAAACTGTCATATACCTGACTTCTAACTATGCTTGTCGTCAAATTTTAAGCTGCCATATCCCCGACTTCTAACTATGCTTGTCGTCAAATTTTAAGCTTGTACACAGAGGGGATATTGAACCAACGCGATAGCACTAAATAACCTGATATTTTCTGCGACACTAAGATTTTGCCCCCCTGCCAGATTTTCTATCTGTTGAACCCGAACTCAGGTTACTTCAAATATCCTTGAAGAATGCCATCTTTGTCAGTTGTTTGGTAAAACCTACCGACTCGTACAACTGCAACGCACCATTGGGATTATCCGCATCGACACCAAGTCGGGCAAATTCTATTCCCTTATCCTGAAGTCGCTGCAAACCAGCTAACAACATTGCTTTTCCCAATCCCATGCGTCGGTAATTGCGACGAGTACCGAGAACTTCAATAAATCCAACTTTTTTACCAATGCGATCGCTATATTCGGGTAGAATTTCGCAAAAACACAACGCAGCAAAACTGCCATCATCAGCAACAGCAATCAAATCTAGTTCGGGTTTGTAGTGGGGTTCCTCTAACCAATGTTCCATAGTTTCTAAAGTCACTGGATGATGGTTCCAATGGTCGAGAAATATCTCGTTGAGTAACTCTAACCAAGCTAATTTATCGGTTGTCGGATTCATTTGACGTAAAGTTAAACCGGGGGGAAATTGGGGTTGTTCCACAGGTTCTAGAAGACTCCGTTCCATGCGAAAAAAGAAGCGATCGCAAGTAAATCCAAGTTTCTCCAAAGGGCAATTTTCTCGGTTTGGGTATCCCTAGCACCAGCTCGCAATTTTACCGGGAAGCTCCTTTCCTGCTTGATTTCCGCCATTCTTGCCTCTGCCCACTCAAAAATCTGAAATTCTAAATTTTTTCCCCGCATGTCTGGATGAACGTAAAAACCTAAAGCTCCATCGATCGCATCACTGGGTTCGCTAATCCACAAATCCCCATAAGCTATTAAGTTACCACTTCCATCTTCCCAAAGCCGTATATCTTTGTTTTTATCGACGGAAGGTTCATCAAGTTCGCTTTTTAATTCGGTTACGGATGCACCATCATCCAAATTATCAAAGCGATCGCAAACATTAATCAGATCGACAATTGGTTGCAAATCTTCTGCTCCCCGAAAATTTCGCATTTCTAGGGTTTGTTGATAATTAATTTGCATAAGATTAAATACCAATAGATTTTATATTACATAATACTACAAATGTATTTTTGGTTTGTAACTCACCCATAAGGGTGATATTGATTAGATTCAAATAGCCTGATATTTTTAGTTGCATGAAGCGATCGCACGGAAAAATTCAAAACACCTCCATAAATCCTTGCTAGTTGTCGGCTTTGGTTAAATTTGCAAGAATAAGCTTATACATTGGCTTGGGTATATTCCGATGCAGGTAGGGTCAATTCTGCGCGATCGTTATAAAATCTAGGATTGAGAAAAAGATTATACGGAAAGTTTCCGTATAATAAATAGTTATGTTGCAAGACCAATCACCATGCTGATACGACAAGCTACCCCCGACGATGCCGAAATCAGTTGCAATATATTACGTCGCTCAATCATAGATTTGTGCGGGGCTGACCATAATGACTCGCCAGAGCATTTAACTGAATGGTTACGAAATAAGACTCCGGAAATTGTTCGTGGTTGGTATTCTGATCCGGAGAAATTTTGTGTTGTTGCAGAACTAAATAATGAAATTGTTGGTGTCGGTTCTATTAATGCTAAAGGAGAGATTGGACTTCTTTATGTCAGCCCTACAGCACGATTTCGGGGTGTAAGCAAAGCGATGCTTATTTCTCTTGAAAACTGGGCACGATCACGTCAGTTCCACGAAATTACATTACTAAGCTCAGTTACAGCGAGGAGTTTTTACGAAGCCGCTGGATATCTGGAAAACGGGATTCCTGTTCGAGTTTTCGGAGAAGCAATTGCTTATCCAATGAAAAAGGCAATTGCAACCTAACAAGCGCACTGCACAGAAATGGCTTGTGTGAAGATGCGGAAAACGTTAAATGCTGGTGTTGAATAGTAGTGATGTGTAGAACGCAGCATAACAATCCCGTTACACACCGACCGTTGGGAGGTTATCGGTTGGTGTTCGAGGTTACTAGCGGCGGGTGAACGGGGTCGTTAGGCAGAAGATAGTTGCTGGAATCATGCCAGGTATGGAAACTTTATTAAGTTCAGGAAAAATTTATGAGTGAATGTTGTGAGTGAATACAGAAGCGAAAAGAGAGTTGCTCTCGTTACTGGTTCAACATCTGGGATAGGAAGGGCGATCGCAGAACAACTGGCTAAAGATGGATTTACTGTTGCTTTTCATTCCAAGTCTTCAGTGTTGGTTGGGCAATCATTAGCGGAAGCTCATCCCAGTGCATCTTATTTTCAAGCTGATCTATCTGATCAAAACCAAGCTCGTGATTTGATTGCTAAAGTTTTATCGCATCACAGGCGGCTAGATGTGTTGGTCAATAATGCAGGGATTAGCGCGACAATTCCACATACATCCCTCAAGGAAGCGACACCAGAGGTCTGGCGAGATCTGTATGAAGTCAACGTCATTGCACCCTGGACACTCATCGCAGAGGCTGAAAATTCGCTACGTCAGTCATCCAGTTGTGAATGCCCTAGCTGCATTCTCAATATTAGTTCTCATGCTGGAATTCGTCCAAAAGGAGCCTCAATCCCATATTCTGCAAGTAAAGCTGCTCTCAACCATATGACAAAGCTGCTTGCATTGAGTCTTGCCCCTTTGATTCGGGTGAATGCGATCGCGCCGGGGTTGGTTGAAACTCCGATGAGTAAGGATTGGACAGCAGCCCGAAAGCTGTGGGAGGAGCGCTCTCCAATGGGGCGAGGAGCGCAGCCAGAAGAGATTGCACAGGTGGCTTCGATGCTGGTGGCAAGTCACTATCTTACGGGCGAAATTTTGATTTCAGATGGAGGGCTAAATCTTACTTGATAGTCTCCAAATTTCTGCCTAACAAATTTCTGCCTAACAAATCTCTGCCTAACAATCTCGTTGCACACCGATCGAATTAAGTTTTTGTGTTGGGTTCGAGAGGTTATCTGTGGCGGATGAACAGGGTCGACTGCGCTCGGCCCGATACCCTTTGCCCTTTCCCCAAGGCTTCTATCTGGGTAGGGGCAAAACGAGGGCTACCCTTCTTGCCAAACTTCCTGAACAAAACCGCCGACTGCACGTAAAATCTTCATGACGGCTTTGTTTTCTCCTTGCCTCCCATGCCATTTCTCGATATCTTGCCCCTGCGTGCGATCGTCTATCAGCTTCTATTTTTAGTGTTAGCGATCGCCATCGAAGCGATCGTCCTGCAAAAGCGCCTCGGAATCGGCCGCAAAACCAGCATCCAGTACACTGCTACCGTCAACCTCCTCTCCACCGTCGTAGGCTGGATGATCTTCTTCACCGTCGAGCCTTGGCTCCCCGAAGACCTGCGATCGCAATTGATCAGCTACATTTTCTTTGACTCCCTTGCCAACCCACCCGTGCTAATCGGGTTTGCCTTCATCAGCTTTATCGGCACGTTCTTGCTCAAGCTCGAAGGCATTAACCTCCTAGAACTGCTCCTGGGCATCAAGAAAGATGAAGACATCGAAGCCAAAGAAGCTGCTAAATTTCAAGGCAAGCGCGGCAAACGGGTAAACTTTGCGATCGTCACGAGTCGTCCTCTGGCTGTGCTCTGGGCCAATGCCTTCAGCTTTAGCGCCATCACTTTCTTGATCGCCGTCCGCATCTTTTTTCAAGCTCCGGGTTCGTAGATTGTTGCAAGGGGCTGGGCCGAAACAGCTTGATAGTGGGACTCAAGAAATTTTTGCTAGAGAACATTTAGCGCTATGAGAGAAATCTTTCAGTTAGTTCGGAATCGGATACAGCCGCCCGACTGGGCATCGTGGCAAACCTTGGTGGCGCTGAGTGCGTTTTCGGCGATCGTCGCGGGCATGACCTCTTACCCGGTGCAAAACATCATTGCCTTTTTTGGCTGGGTGTTTTTGATTTTGGGAGTTTGGTGGTTTACCTACGAAGAAGGTGTCAAAAAAAAGTTGACTTTTAATGGTCTCTTTGTCGGCCCCTGGATTGTCGGCGCACTGATATCCATTTGGCTCTTTGGCAGTTGGCAAGGCAGTCCTACCCCTGCTTCATTTATTAGTTGGCCCGTGATCTCCTCGATCGTTTGGTCTATCCCCCGCTTCGTCAAAACAAACCCCAAAACCGTCACACCCAACTACACCGTTCCGACTCCGGCAGGCAGGCAAGACATCATTCTGCTACTACTGAGTAACTTGATTCTTAGCTGTTGGTTTCAGTTTTATTTTTTGCTACAAGATTGGCTGGTTGACTACCCAAACTTGAGAGCCGATGATTTTAGTCGCAGTGCTTTTGTGTTGCAGGTGCAGCCGCAAAATCGGGTAGATTCTAGGGGCGTTGAAGTGCTCAATCTGGCAGAGCAAGCCCTCAAAAAACGCCTAGAAGGAAGACCCTGGGCAGAAGTTGAACGTTGGCTCGATGACTTAGACCAGGAGATGCCGATTCTTGCAGATGAGGTCAAAAAACAACTCCCGCAAGCGATCGAAAACAGGTTATGGGATCTCAAAGGCACGATCGTTTCCGATCGATACACGCTGCAACTTCAGGCGATTTGGCAGGGGCCGAGTGCCCGACCGACGGGCTATGCGGTCATCAAGTCCTGTCAGATTACCCAAACTCGCAAGATTGGCCCACCTGCACAGCTTGATTTTAAGTCTTCTGACTCGCCCGCCGTGTCTGCGCCCGTGTCGCGCTCGATCGGGGCGGTCAGTTGTGGTGAAGCAGCGTTGCCCAACAGTGATGGGGGGTGAGGCAGTTGGCAAGCTGCGCCAGAGAAGTTTATCAAAGGGTCTAGAGAGTCTCCGTCTCCTATTCTGATGCAGTCAAGATGCCTACCCCACAGGCTTCTAAAGTTCAGTTTTCAACCTCTCAGACTTGAGAAGCCTGTCAATCATGCAATAAAAGGCATTGCTGGCGGATATTATCCCATCGGTCAGCAATGCTGAAGTAACATTAAGGTATGGCTATATTCAAAATTCGACCTGCACAAAGCTAAGTGGAATTTATAGAGATGGACGAGATCGACAAACTACTATCTGACCTGAGCGGCAAACCCAGCAAGCCAGAAACACCTGCAACAAACTCACCGAAACCTCCACCCCAGTCATCTCAATCCCAGTCATCTCAATCCCAGCCATCTCAATCCCAGTCATCTCAATCCCAGCCATCTCAATCCCAGTCATCTCAATCCCAGCCATCTCAATCAATAGATGACTTGCTCAAGCAGCTTGGCACAGAAACCTCACCTTCTCGCCCTGCACCGCCAGTCACGCCTCCCGCAGCAGACAACCGTCTGTTAGAGCAAATCAAGTCTAAATATACCGCGCAAGATCAAGCCCAACACCAGCGCCAACAGCAAGAACAACAGCAAGCTGAACGCCAGCGCCAACAGCAAGAACAACAAAAACAACGTCGATTAGAGCAACTCAAACGAGAACGACGATCGCAACTAACCGAGGCAGCCCAAACCTGGCTCAAGCAAATCGATCCAAAATCCACCGAGGGAATCTGGTTTGAAGAATTTTCCTGCAACTATGGGTCACGGTTAGAGGCGGCGATCGAATATCTCGAAGCCCTACAGGAAGTCGATCGAGGCGTATAAAAATCGTCGATTTCAGCCTCAGATCCAGGATTGTGCCAGCTTCAGCGCTGCGAGTTGTGCCTGAGCTTTGTGGAGTGATTCGTGCCATTCTCTGGTCGGATCGCTATCTGCAACAATGCCTGCGCCAACTTGCCCATATACGATCGCACCTTTCGCTTCAGGTACATAAAGCAGCGTCCGAATCAGAATATTGAGATCCAAGTTTCCTCGCCAATCTAAGTAGCCACAGGAGCCATAGAAGAGACTGCGACGAAAGGGTTCCAGCGTTTCTATGATTTCCATGCAGCGTACTTTTGGGCAACCTGTAATCGTTCCACCGGGGAAGAGGGCACGAATCAAATCTACAGCGTTGAATTCTGGTTTTAGCGTTCCGATAATGTTGCTGACCAGGTGCATCACATGACTATAGCGCTCGATCGCTAGCAATTCATCCACAATTACCGAACCCCATTCACAAACCCGTCCCAAATCATTGCGCTCTAGATCTACTAGCATGATGTGTTCAGCTTGCTCTTTGATGTTGCTGATCAATTCCTCAGCAAGTTGACGATCGTATTCCTGAGTCTGACCTCTGGGGCGAGTTCCAGCAATGGGGCGAGTTTCTGCGTAGCGATCTTGCAGTTTTACCAAACGTTCTGGCGAACAGCTAATCACATCTCCCCAGGGAGTCTTCCAATAGCTCGCAAATGGAGACGGGTTAATCTGCTGCAACGCACCATAGATTGACCAACTCTCTGCGGTGGTTTTTGCCTCAAATCGGAGAGAAAGATTTGCCTGAAAAATGTCACCCGCTTGGATGTGCTTTTGGGCTTGCAAAACGGCAGATGCATAGGCAGACTCAGATAGATAAAATCTGGCACTAGAAGCCTCCGAGGGAACAGAACCAGCAAATTTGGGGTGATTCGTTAAGCGATCGTTCATCTGATGGAGACGATCTTTCTCGGTCGCCGCTAGCCACAAAATCTGCTGTTGATGATCCAACACGGCGAAGCAGTCAGGTTCATACCAATAGGCAACTGGAAACGGCAGCCCATCAGATTTGAGGTAGGGCAACCGTTCAATTTCCCATGCCAAATCATAACCGAGCCAACCCAACCATCCGCCTGTAAACGGTAGAGAATCAGGCACAGCTTCAGGTCTGGGACGATCGAGCAGTTGTTGCAGAAAGGGCAAAATTTCACCCGTGGGCGGTGTCCAAAGTTGCACTTCTCCGTTGACAACGCGAGGCGACCCAGCACAGATCGAGTAGCGCCCCAACTGGGGATAGTCGGGTGACGGCGGATAGGGGCTTTCGAGCAGCGTCGCGATTTCATCAGTCAGAAAGAGCCGCATGAAAACGTCAGAACCCGATCGCTGGTTAAGCGGCAACGATCGCCAGTGCCAGGGCTGAATGAGAAACATCAATAAAGGGATAAGAAATGAATAGAGAACTTAGCTTGACTTTATCCATTTCAAGCGGCATGGCACACCAGTCTAAACCAAGAGCCTATTTAGACTCTTGGTACTTTTACCATATCGGCTGATTCAACGGATGCCTGAAAAAGTCGAACTTGCCAGAACCGTTGGACATCACTTGGACGCGACCAGGACGATTGCGATGTTCCTGAGTTTTTATCAGTCCGCTAAAGCCCCGGCAACAGGTGTTGAATAATATCCGCTTGGTGCGGGTGTCCGTTCGCCTGGAGTGTTTTTCGGGCTGATTTTAAGAATTCTCTAGATTCGGGGCGTTTGCCTTGTCGGGCTAGGGCTTGCCCCTTTCCCAGGTAGGCGGCCGCCAGATGGGGATTGAGGCTAAGAGCTTGGTCGTAGGCGGCGATCGCCTCAATTGATCTTCCTTGCTTAAACAATAGCCCGGCTTTGGCCACGTAAGCCTCGGCATAGCCCGGAGAGAACCGAATCGCCTGCTCAAAGGCAGCATACGCTTCGATGGGTTGGCTTTGAGAGCGCAGTGTCAATCCTTCTTCTAGGGTCGCGATCGCCTCTGGGGTGGGCGCTGACCCGGCTCCCTGCGAGCGTGACATGGGATGAGCACACGTCAGACTAAGCACGATTGCTCCTGCCAACGCAGCCACCTTGCAAGTTTTTTTTGTGACAACTTCTAAGCCCATCAGGGTAAATGTTTTTTGACTAGATGGGAAAAATTTATCATAGAAATCGAGCCGCGTAACGTTTGGCGGGGCTGCGATCGTATCCCTTAGAGCGTAGCCAAAACTTTAGAGCGTAGCCAAAACTTTAGAGCGTAGCCAAAATTCTGGTTCCCTCCAGGGAGAGGGCAAGTTCAGGTTTTATTTACTCCTCGATCGTTAGCGGCGTTGTGCCAGTTGCCAACCTGCGATCGAGCGAATCACCCGATAGCCCTGAGAGTTTTTGACAGCCAGATTAGGATCGAGCCAGCTATAGTCTGCCGGTTGGAGCGCATCGGGCTGAGTCAGAGTTTTGCCAATTTTTGGCGTGTAGAAGTGCAGCAGCAACAAGGTTTTGCGGCCATCACGATTCAGCCGTTCTGGTTGGGTGACAAAGTTTACAGATTGCGATTTCAGCACCGCAGATACGTCTGGCTGTCGCAAAAATTGCTTCAATGCTGGGTTATAGTCTCCCCACAGACCTGTGCCGGTGAGGGCGATCGCCCCTCCCCACGATGCTAGCAGCCAAGCGGCCATCCACTGACGAGACGAATTCGCCAATCCGATGGCATATCGCCGCAGCCAAACGATCGGCAAAATCAGCCAGCCAAATCCTACAAATAAGGTGACGATCGCTGCCAAATAGGTCACATTCTCCGGCACGCCGGGAATGGTAATCGTGCGTGTGAGTACTGCTACACCCGTCCCTAACAAGATCACCGCCAACCCACCCATCCCTAAATTCAGCCCATTCAACAGCTTGTATTGCCTATTTTTGTGGAAGAGATAAACCAGGCGATCGAGGGCGATCGCGGCCAACAATCCCACAAAAGGCATCAGTTGCAGTGGGTAGTAGTGGGTTCGTGTCCCAAACAGCGTTAGCTCCACAAACAGCACGATCGGATAGCCCATCAGCAACAGATGCGAGTGATGGGTCTGCAACAGCCGCCGCAATTCTGCATTCTGAAACGCCAGCCCGATTCCTGCTAGGGCAAAAAATACCCACGGAAAGCCATTTGCAGGCACATTCCAAAAATAGTAGAACGGCCCCGCGCCCTGATAGGTTTGTTGCTTGAGATGAAAAAGTTTGCCAAACAGTTCGTCGATCACTGTGCTGCCGTGCTGCGCGATCGCCAACCCCAACCAGACCCCCACCGGAACCAACCCCAGCAGCAGCCCCGCATAGAGCCAGGGATTGGTGAGATGGCGGTGTCGCCGTTGCTGGGCGATCAGATAGGGCAGAAGGGCGATCGCCGCCGGGATAATCATGAAGCCCTTAACCAAAAACCCCAGCCCAAACATCGACCCCGCCAGTATTCCCCAGAGCGGGGCCTCCCGTGCTTCGCCTTCTAGCAACGCCCAAATAGCGACTAGCTCAATGCAAACCAGCACCGAGTCTTGAGTGGCCAACCGTCCATATTGCACCACGATCGGGATCACGCTAAAAATAGCTGCCCCAAGCCAAGCCAACCGCGAACTGAGCAGACGGCAACCAATCCGATCAATCAGCAGCACACTGAGAATGAACGCGATCGCGCTGGGCAACCGTGCCGTCCCTTCATGCACCCCAAACAAGAGATAGCAAACGGCAATGAGCCACTGAATTCCGATCGTGCGATCGAACCCTGGCTCTCCTCCCCACTGCACTGTCACCCAATCCCCAGTTTGCAAAATCGCCTTCGCCTGGGTTGCGTAGATCCCTTCATCGTGGGCCATGAGGCTCTGTTGCCCACTTCGCATCAGCACAATGGGAACAGCCCACATCAGAAGAGAAAGATAAGGCAGAAAGGAGGGAGGAGGAAGGAAGGAGGAAGGGGGTTTCATAGATGGCTTTAGGTCTCTAGGAGGATCTCAGGGGGCTAGATCCTTGCCGTCTTCGTTCGACTGTATCGATGATCGCTACTTCTAGGGGATCTGCGAGTTAATCAGGTTCCATCAGCCAGGTTTTACTTTGCTCAACCTTCAACTGTCGAGGGTGGAGCGGAGTCGAAACCCGATTCACTGGTCTTTTTTGCCTGCAAACTCCTAGGGGGTGAGGGTAGGCGTTGGGGTGGCGATCGGCTGACTAGGCGGAATTTTATCGATCGTAATCAGCGCCTCAATCATTGATTTGACGATCGGAGCCGCCACCGTTGAGCCAAACGCATCCTCGCCCTTTGGTTCATCAATCACCGCTACCACCACATACCGAGGAGCCTCCACCGGAAAGATGCCCACAAAGCTAGTAATCTTCGCCGACTCCAAATAGCCGCCGCCTGCACTGGCCTTCTGAGCCGTGCCCGTTTTGCCAGCAATCCGATAGCCCGGAACCTGCGCCGCCTTGCCTGTCCCCTTCGAGACCACCGCTTCCATCATTTGCAGCACGGTCTGGGCCGTGGTGGGTGAGAAAATCTGCTTGGGGCCGGTCGGGTTGGGCTGCCAGTAGGGTTGCCCGTAGGCATCATACAAACCCTGCACCACATGCGGAGTCAGCAATTTGCCACCACTCGCCAAAATTCCATGCATCTGCAAAAGTTGAATGGCTGTAATCGAAAACCCCTGACCAAAGGAGGCCGTCGCCACCTCTACCGGAGACTCGGCAAACACACTGCGTTTTTTGAATTGCCCCGCCATCTCGAAGGGCAGATCAGACCCCGTAGATTGCCCCAGCCCAATGCGTTGCAGCCACCCATGATAGACCAAAGGCTTCATCTGCTGGACAATATGCACCATGCCCACATTGCTAGAGCGCTGCAAAATTTCTGAAACGCTGGTGGGCCCTCGCGCCCCCGCTTGAGAATAATCAAAGTTTTGAATGGGCCATTCATCAATGTAGATCGAGCCTTCATCGTTGAAAATTTGATCAGGTTTGATGGCTCCCGCTTCTAGGGCGATCGCAATATTCAACGGTTTAAAGGTCGATCCCGGCTCATACAAATCCGTTAGCGCCCAGTTTTTAAACAGTTCAACCTTGGCCTTGAAGTATTGATTGGGGTCGTAGGATGGATCGCTGACTAGAGCACGAATCGCCCCATCTCTAGCATCCATCACCATCACCACACCCCGCTTGGCAGAAAACTTTTTGATCTGCTGCTGAAGGATGGGCAAAGCAGCCCGTTGCAGGCGGCTGTCTACGGTTAGCTGCAAGTGTAAATCGTCAATATGCAAGAACCCGCCCGGAATCTGATCCGGCATGACTGCCCCCATCCCCGTCCGGCTCAGGCGCACCGACTTGACCGATCGTTCCAGCAGATTTTTGTGGCTATACTCCACACCGGCCTGCCCTGCCTGATCGACATCTACATAGCCCACAATGTCCGCCGCCAGATTTTGCTGTGGGTAAAGGCGTTGTTGCTGTTGGGCTAGATCTAACCCATCAATCAGCAAATCGCGAATGCGATCGGCAGAGTTTTCTGGCAGAGAAAACTCCAAGCGAATCCCTGTATCAGCCGACTCAAACTTGCGATTGAGTTCGGCGATCGATTGACCCAAAATGGGCGACAGCTTGGCTGCCACCGTGGCCTTCGGTTCCTTAAAGTATGTCGGATGAGCATAGAGCGTATAAACCGGCCGATCGATCGCCAGAATATTACCATTGCGATCAACGATCGGGCGACGCGGAATAAACGGACGCAGATAGCTAGTCTGCTGCGATCGAGCTTGCTTTAGCAAATGCGGAGCCTGCACCACCTGAAGCCGCACTAGATTGAGCATCAACAGCCCACTTGCCCCCATCAACATGCCCCACACCACCAGCAGACGACGCACGGTAGGTTTAGCCTGGGGAATATGCATCCGCCGCAGTCGAGCCATCAGCGACCCACGGCGAGAACGTCCAGAACGGGGATAAGAAGGGCTACTCATAAAGGAAAAAGAGAAGAGGAGGAAGGCACAAAGCGACGAGGCAAACTGGTTGAAGTGAGAGGACGAGAATTGATCAAGCTGACCTGAAAATCCAAGTCTTGGCGCTACTACCTTCCCTTTTCTGGCTTATCCCTCCTCCCTGATCCCTTCTCCCTTCAATATCCGAGTGGCGCGACTGGCGAAGCTTTGGATGCCGGGGGCGGGGTGGGAGTGGTGCGCGTTGGGGCAGGTTTGAGAAAGATCATGCTGGCGGGGGTGCGAGGTACGAGGGTTGTGTTGGGGCTGCTGGCCTGGTTGGCCAGATGGTTTTGCAGCATGGCGCTACTGGCTCCAATTTGGCGTTCGTTACGTCGCAGGTCTGCGAGCTTCTGGTATTCTTTGCCCCAAAGCTGTTGGGCGTAGACCGTCCACCCGTAGGTCACAAGTACCAACCCAGCCAGAGTAAAGGTGGTGATCAGGGAGGCTTGCTGGAGTTTGATCAGCGATCGTACCCATTTGGGTGGCGCATCGGGGGCAGGCAACCGACTCACTGCGGTTTGGCTAGCAGGAGTTGCCCTTCTGACGGTAGAACTGCGGCGTGGAAGCGGCGTAATCGAAGTTGGAAGGGGGACAACGCTAGGAAGGGAATTTCGCCGATCGGCAGGTCTGAACGCAGTGGACATAGATGACGAGCACTCCTACAGCAACACAACCACACCTATACTTTGTCAGGGCATAAAATTAAAGATTTTGGACGGGGTGCAGGGGTGGAACCCCTGGCTGG
>JAAUPE010000161.1 GCA_012034595.1 Calothrix sp. CSU_2_0
ATTTTAACTTTTCAAAATTGCGGTACTGATGATAACAGCTAAGTTGTTGAGAAGCTGGATGAGGGGAAACTTTCACGTCCAGTTTTGCAGGAGAGTTAAAGAAAGTGATTTCTTTTTCGACTCTAACGTCAATTTAGCTCGAACACCAATGATTATTTTGATTGCGGTAACTATGGGTGATATTCTGGCAAATTTGATTATTGGAGGTGGTACAGGAACTACAACTGGAGGCTAAATAATGGAGGAAGAATCAAAATATCGCAAGGTAAATGTCACTCTTGGAAAACAACCCAATATCGGACCATTCCCTGCTGACCAATTAATTCCTTGGGCAATAATTTGCGGACTTTCTTACTATTTAGCTCACGGTTTATTTCGATTAAATTGGATATGGACTTGCAGTATAGCAGCTTGGGGAATTGCAACTTGGTGGATATTGACTGCCAATGGCGCTTGGCGGATTCTATCTAAATTTGTAGCTACACCTCATTGGACGAGAGTTCGATGTAGATATCAGCCAATTATAGATTTCAAAAAAGGAAGCAAAGTCAAAAAAATGTAGGTTGTTGTGTGAGTGTCAAATCAAAAAGTTGGTAAACAAACTATTGATAATGGAGGAAATAAACTTTCCCTAACAGCTCTTGAAGATGCATTTGCTCCTTTTACCATGTTGCAAATTAACCTCCAAGGTCGTTCGGTTGGTGCTTATTTACTGCGTAAGGGTGTGGATAATTTCCTAATTCAATTTGGATTTGAATGTGCGGGTATTCACTCCACATTACGCAACGAACAAATTGACCCGGTGTTTGATGCGATTGAATCAGGATTGAAAGATTTACCTGATGGAGAACGTTTAACAATCCATTTAAGTTCATTTACCAATGATAATTTGAGGCAACAACAACTCAAAGATTTGAGCAATATTTCTCCCAACAAAGAACTGCAATATTTATTGATGGGGGAAAGATGTCGAACACAGCAATTAACAACTCAAGGAGTTCGCAAACCAAAAACACTTCGTCTTTATTGTACCTACACAGTTGAAACTTCGAGTACGGGAACGAACGATGCGATTGAAAAAATTCTCTCCAAATTAGAGTGTTCCTGGAAATCATTTACAGGAGAAATCAACGAACTTCAATTCATCGCCATCGAAAGACTATTACATGCATCTTTTACCGACGGATTTCAATTATGGGAGCAATTACTATCAAACAAAATGGGGCTAGATATCCGCCCTTTAAATGCTGAAAAGCTTTGGGAACAACTTTGGCAGCGATTTAACAACACACCACCTCGATCGATTTCCCAACTTTTGACTCTCGACGAAAATGGACTACGTGAGGAAATTTACTCAGATGTCTCCCCCGCATCTCTGCTCATGGAATCCGAATCTTCTATCCCCATCGCCGATCGCCGTTGGGTGCATCTCCAAGAAAAATATATTGCAGCCCTAACTTTCGCTGATAAACCAGGTGGTTGGGTTGATAAGGAACGACAACTTCGCTATTTGTGGGAGGTTTTATCGAGAGAAAGGATTTACGATACTGAGATTTACTGTCAGTTGATGCGGGCTAATGAGACGTTGGTAAAAACCAATATGCAACGTTTAACTAAACAAGCAAATACATCAGTTGCGATCGCACAAGACAAGAACTCAGTTGACGTAAAATCTCTACTCAATATCAAAAAGTCTGTTGCTGCTCAAGAAGAACTTTATGAAGGTGCTGTTCCCATTCATACAGCGACAGTATTTTTGGTACATCGTAAAACCCGCGAACAATTAGATGAAGCTTGTCGTTATCTCCAATCCTGCTTTCTTCGTCCAGCTTGGGTTGTACGCGAAACCGAATATCCCTGGCGAATCTGGTTACAAACTTTACCAATAGTTTGGGAACGCTTAATGACTGCACCTTTTAATCGAAGGTTGGTTTATTTAAGTGGCGAAGTGCCGGGATTGATGCCTTTGGTGCGAACCAAAGCTGGGGATAGTAACGGTTTCGAGTTAATTGCAGAAGAAGGAGGAACACCAGTATTTCTAGATTTGTACAGCCAACACAAGAATCTGGGATTATTTGCTACCACTCGTGCGGGTAAAAGTGTTCTCGCATCTGGTATTCTGACACAGGCTTTAGCACAGGGAATGCCCGTTGTTGCGATGGATTATCCCAAACCAGATGGAACCAGCACTTTTACCGACTACACCCGATTTATGGGAGCAGATGGTGCATATTTTGACATTGGTAAGGAATCGAGCAATTTG
Source organism: Calothrix sp. CSU_2_0 (assembly GCA_012034595.1). Classification (GTDB taxonomy): domain Bacteria; phylum Cyanobacteriota; class Cyanobacteriia; order Cyanobacteriales; family Nostocaceae; genus Brunnivagina. Next base: position 2,264 of record JAAUPE010000161.1, read on the forward strand.
TTTGAGTTGCCTAATTTGCGAGATTTACCATCAAAGTTGCAGCAAGAAAGGTTTGAGGATTACAAGGATTTTCTCGCAAATGCAATTCTGGCAATGGTGACAGGAAATCGTCGGGGTTCTGGTAGTTCGGAATCCCAGGTACTTACAGATACAGTGCGATCGCTTATTGCTTTGGCTTTGAAAGCATTTTTTGGAGATGAATTGATACGCGATCGCTATGCATCAGCTTACATAAATGGTTTTGGTTCTGACGAATGGCAGGTAATGCCTACACTGCATGACTTTCTCGGTTTTTGCTCCCACGAACGATTGCGATTGGATTCCTTGACTGGGGATACCAAAGCTGCTTTGGAAACGATTAGGTTACGTCTAAGGTTTTGGCTTTCAAGTCGAGTTGGGCAAGCTTTGGCACAACCTTCTACCTTTCGTAGCGACGCTCGACTTTTAATCTTTGCGTTGCGAAACCTTTCTAATGACGAAGATGCAGCAATCTTGAGTTTGAGTGCTTACAGTGCGGCATTACGTAGGGCATTGGCTGCTCCTGCGAGTATCTTTTTTATCGACGAAAGTCCGATATTGTTTGAATTTGATGCGATCGCATCTCTAGTTGGTAGGTTGTGTGCAAATGGTGCAAAAGCTGGAATTAGGGTTATTTTATCAGCACAAGACCCAGATACGATTGCAAAATCTCCATCTGGTTCCAAGATTTTCCAAAATCTGACTACCCGCTTGATTGGGAGGATTCAACCAACTGCCGTGGATAGTTTTACGAGCATTTTGAAATATCCCCAAAAGATTATTTCTCGAAATGCTACAGAAAGTTTTTTCCCAAAAAAGGAGGGTTTTTACTCACAATGGTTGCTGGATGATAACGGAATATTTACTTTCTCCCGTTATTATCCAGCTTTTAATTTATTAGCAGTTGTTGTAAATAATCCCAAAGAGCAAGAACAGAGGACATTAGCCCTATCGAAATATCCCGATAAATTTGTTGCAATTACAGCATTTTCTAAACAGTTGATGGAAGCTAGTTGAAAGAGGAAAAATAATTTATGAAACTAAAAAGGAGAGTTTTAATAGTTATTGGGACTTTTACAATTGCGACAATTAGTATTTCAAGTGCATCAGCATTAGAGATAACAAATCCTCTAGCAAAAGTATTTGACCAATGGCAAGAGCAGTTAAATTCGATAAACAAATATGTTTCCTCAACTATTTCTCAAAAGTTAGAGGATTTGTCAGAATCATTACAGGGAGATTTAAAAGCAGCAGTAAATGAATCGGTTGGTGTATTAGGTTTACCCGATGCAAAAGAAGTGAGAGAAAAAATTGAGGAAATTGCAGCTTCAAATAATAGTGCAATTAATAGTGTTGACAAAGCAACAAATGAAATTGACCGTCAAATTACTCGTGCTGATTCTGATAGCACTTTGAGTAAAAAGGGACAACAATTTACGAAACAACAAGTTGAAAAAACTCAAACTTCTATCGAACAAGTTGAAGATTCGGGGGAAGCTGCACAAAATGAGGTTGTGACTCAAGATGTAATGAAACGTATTGCCCAACAAAATAATCAAATCGCTGGGATTTTGGGAGCAATGCGAACCGATGCTTTAAAATCAAAACAATCTCAGGATTTAGCTAACTTGAATTTAACTAATATTTCCCGCTCTTTAGATGGACAAAATCAAACAAAGCAAAAAGAAGTAGTTGGTCAGGGATTTAACAATTTACGTACAGCATCACAAGCAAAATTATTTTAGTTGAAGATGCACCCGTATGTTCTATTATTTTTTGAAATACGGATTAATTTTCTCTCAGGCACAACCACCAAATCCTGGGCAAGCTGCATCTACCATAACTGAGGATGGTATAGCTGCTAGCGAGGCTATTTCTCAATCAGTTGATGAATTGTGGAATGATGTTTTAAGTGGAGGATTATATAGTGCGATCGCAAATCTCGGTATTTTCTTCGCAGTTGGAACTCTACTAATTTTCATAGTCCAATGGACGAAGGAAATGATTGATGGTGATAGCTCCAAGGGATTTACCGAGATAATTTGGACAATCGTTGTAATAGTTTTGCTTGCTAATAATGGTCAACCATTAGCTGAGGCAACAAAGGGGTTGAGAGGAATTATTAATCAAACAAATCAAACACTTCTAGCATCAACATCTGCATCTATTCAACTCCAAGAAGCTTATCAGCAAATAATGGTAAAAACTGGTAAAGGTGATGCAATTCAATCGCTTATAAATCAATGTAATACTATCGCTGACCCCACACAGCAAGCCGAATGTTTACAAAATGCAGCAGCACAAGCAAAGGAAATTGAAGCAGATTTAAACCAAGATAATCGCCCTGAATGGGTCAAAAGTATTAGTGATTTTTTCAACACTAATATTTTCCAATTAGCACTGAGAGGTTGGCTTTTTGCCCTTGCAATAGCTTTCCAATGGATAATCGAAGTCTGTATGTTGTTAACAGCTTTACTCGGTCCCCTCGCTGTTGGAGGTTCTCTACTTCCAGTCGGTCAAAAAGCTATTTTCGCGTGGTTAACGGGCTTTTTTTCGGTGGGAATGATAAAGCTTTGTTTCAATATTATTTCTGGTTTAATTTCGACAATGGTTTTGAATTCTAAGAATAATGACCCGATGATTTTTGCATTTGCAATTGGGATTCTCGCACCAGTTTTATCTGTAGTTTTAGCAGCAGGGGGTGGGATGGCTGTTTTTAATAGTTTTTCAAGTATTGCAAGTTTTGGCATTTCTACTTTCGTTCAGAGAAGTATCAACAGGAGAGGCTATTAGCAATTAGCTTTTAGCTATTAGCGAATCAACCAATTATTTTAGTTAGTAATCAGAACATTCTCAAAATCATGCAACATTATTTTCCAAGCTAATGGCTAAGAGCTAACAGCTAATAGCAAATTATATTTATGAACAATCTTAATCCGGAATCTTCTAAAAATAAACGGCTCAGATTTTTAAATCGTGCTTCTAGCCAGTTATCAACTGGAGATGCGTTAGCACTATTTGCAGTGGGTACTTTTGGATTACACCTAATTACATTTTTTATTTTGATATTAATCTATGGTTCCTACTCCCAACTCAATAAAAAACCAGTTCCAACTTTGGTGCAATTAGAAACGGGTTCTGCGGTAAAAGTTGCACCATTGAAACCGCGATCGCACTTCCCCAGTTATTTCTCGTTTCGTCTCCGATAGCATGACTTTAATGATGAATTGGTCGGGAAATTTACCACCTACCACAGTCGAAGAAAGTGCAAAACCCAAACCCGATACAGGAATAAATATTGGAGAACGGGGATTGAGGGGAAATAAGGTGACATCGGGAGCTTGGCAAGCTTCTTACGCATTGTCGGAGGATTTTCGCAAAGAGTTTTTAAAAACCTTGGCTTCGATGACACCACCAGGAGTTTTTAAAGGTAAAACCCAAGTTGTTTTAGTTCCACTTTCAATCCAGTCGCCGATAAAAATTGAAGAGGGAAAATGGAAAGTAAAAATGATTGCAAATCTGACTATTTTTGACCAGGGTAATAATTTAGGGGAAGTGATTCCGTTTAATAAAGAAATATTTTTAAGAGCAGTAGAAGCTCCTGAATCTCCAGCAAATGTGAGTGGTTTAGCAGCAGTAATTTATCAAGTTCGTACTAGTGGATTAGAAATTTATGCAATTCGTGATTTACCAGAGGAGAATTTATAATGCAGAATTTGGAGAATGAGAATAGTGAGCAAGACAGTAGTTGGAATGAAGACACTTTTGCGAAATTACTAGGTTTAAATGGTGAAAAAACACCAGAAAATATAACCAATTTAATCAAATCAGAAGAAGTATTAGAACGAAAAGAAACTAATCAAAATCAAGCATCAAATCCAATTTCAACTCACGAATTATTTGATGACCCGCAATTGGGTAAAACTCAACCAACTTTCTATGGTAATCCATTTGCTAAATTTGGTGCAGTCGGGTTAGTAATGCTTGTCATTTTTGGCGCTGCTGCAACGGTTTTAAATAGCATTATGTCCGGTAAACCAAGAGTTGCACCTACAATTGCGAATCGAGAAGAAAGTAAACCAAAAGTTGAAATTGCCGATAATTTTCAAGCAACAGAAACCGGAAAACTAAAAGCTGAATTAGCACTCTCTACTCAAGCTGAGAAAATTAAATCTGTGGAGCATTCCCAAAATCCTAAAACTTCGATTACCAGACGTAATCCTCAAACACAAAATAAAAAGATTTCCCCCTCCGTAATACCCAAAGAAATACCCAGAAGTCAAGTTGCTTATATACCACGTTCTATACCTCAACGAGTTAACTATAACCCTCCTCGTGTTGCTCATACACCAAGAATTCAACAAGTTGTAAGTAAAGTAAATCAGCCAACCTTACCCAAATCTTTACCCAAACAGGAAGAAAATATTAATACTATGGAGCAATGGAGAGAAATTAGTAATTTAGGAAGTTATGGAAATGTTGCGATCGCATCTAATTCTAAATCTGATTCTCTGCCCAATAATACTTTAAATTCTGTGGTAGATGAACAACAAATACCAACAATTCCTCGTGCTACTTTAGTTTCATTCACCTCAAACCCAAATCAAATAGTGACAACAAACAATGATTCTGGACTTGAACCACTTCATGATGAAGAAGACTTAATTATTGGTAATCAAGAAATACAACAATTAACAGTAGGTTCATCTAGTTCGGGAAAATTAGTAACACCTTTAATTTGGGCTAAAAATCAGCCGAATAATGCTGCTATTAACTCTACCAAGCAACGACAACAAGATAAATTTATCATTCAACTTTCTCAATCTTTAAAGACCAAAGAAGGTCTAATTATTATACCAAAAGGTTTGCAAATAATTGTTCAAGTTAAAGATATCCAGAAATCAGGGTTTATCGAACTTGAGGCAACGCAAGCTGTGATTGATGGGAAAGAATATGCTCTTCCTGAAGGTGCGATCGCAATTCGTGGAAGCTCTGGTAAACCGTTAATTGCATCTTCTTGGGGTGATAAGAGTGGAGAAATAGCTTCACATGATGCAGAAACATTTGCGGTTGGTTCGCTAGCTAAAGTCGGTAAGGTTCTTAATCAACCGAAAGAAGAACAAACCTCAACGAACAGCGGTTTCGGTGGTACGAGTTCCTTCTCATCAATTAGAAAAAATCGTTCAAATATCTTAGGAGCAGTTTTAGAAGGAGGATTTGAACCATTAACTCAACAAATCCTCCAACGAAATCAACAAGCATTACAGGAAATTCAGCGACGGGAAGATGTTTGGTATCTCAAAGCTGGTACTGATGTTCAAGTATTTGTAAATCAAACATTTCAGTTTTAAATGAGGTATTAAGCAATGTTTAATAGATGGAGTATCAATATCATATTTTGTTGCTTTGTATCGTTACCCTTATTTAATTTATCTATAGTAAATGCTGCTGAAATTAGAAATGGAGTAAAGCAAATCTCACCGGATATAGCCACTGGAAATAGTTCCCAAGAGATACCACAAATCGAGTTATCGCCGGGCTATGGAGTGAATATTTCATTTATAAAAAGTGGCGAAATCGTAGAAAAAGTGTGGTTAGATAATCCTGCGATCGCATCTCTCGATGTTGATGGTTGTCTGAGTGGTTTGTTACAGGAATGTGAGTTATCGGGAGCGACGGTCATACATTTACGGAAAATTAATCGTTTAGAATTATGGCAGCTACCAAGAACGAACACAAGCTTACTAACGGTTATTACTAGAGGTAAATCAGGGAGAAAAGTCTATTTATTTCGGGTAACAACAGGGAAGCAAGTATCTAATCATCACACTATTGAAATTATTCCACCTGTAAATATAAATCCAGAACTAACAACTTTTTCAAACACTAATAATACAGGGAATTTAAAACAAATAAGTCGAGGTTTGAATATTGCCCAGCAACAAGGGTTAATTTCTAAACGTTCCCGATTATGGAAACGGATTGAACAGTTTTTAATAAATGTACGTTCTGGTAAATCAATTAACCTTGCTGCTCGTGATAGTGGAATTTCTATGCGATTAATTAATCGATTAGGCGAGCTAGGTAATAGTGAGGATAAACAACAAAGATTTATCAATTATTCTAAATAGTTTATTGATGAGGAATCAAAACCATGAAATTGTCTAAGAAACAATTTACATATTTTACAGGATTGAGCCTGTCATTATTAGTAACGGGTGGAATTATTCTCTTTCCACAACAACACAGTATGTCGAACCCACCAGCAACGAAATCGCAAATACCAACAGTCACTTGGCAAAATACTCGTTTACCCGATTGGAATCAAATCACTTTCTCGAATATGCCAGCAATTAGCGAACCTGGTTCATTTCAAGCATCTCAAAATGTTACCGATAAGCTTGGATATAACCCCTCTCGCACTTGGAATGCTGGACAAAAATCAGATTCATTTACAATGTTGGGCGACTTTCAAGATTCCTTCAAATTGCAACAGTTATCACTGACCAATATTTCTCAAATTGTAAATCTGGATTTAGATAAAATTACCCTGGATAATTTTGGTGTGATGAAATTGCAAAATTTGGATAGCTTGGTTAAAGCTATTCCAGAGTTAAAAGATTTTCCTATTTCTCAAGTCAAACCAATTTTTGATTTATTATCTCAAAACTTATCAACCTCTTTCGATACAAATCAAACCATTGGTAATTTACTCAAACAATCACCCCATTTAGGTAAATCAAGCTTTGATTCGTTAGATTTAAAATCCTACAATCTCGACTCAATTCCTAATTTAAAAAATACTGCGATCGCAAGTTTTGATAAATGGCAGGGAGTGTATATTTCGGAGATTCCTGGACTCAGTAAAGTTCCTTTCTCTCAATTTCCAAATCCCATCAATCCAGTTGGTGTGGAAGTGGGAATAGTTGATGTTGCTTTTGCTACTGACGAACAGAAGCGCGAACGCACTATTTCGGGAAGCAACAAAGAAGGTTTTGCCGTACCCTGTGAAAAAGACTGCGCTCATACTGAATTATCGGGTTCCCCTGCGGTACACGGAAAAGCCTGGATTAGTGGGAAATATCAATTAGTCAAAGGTGGAAGGGGGATTCTGGGTTCAGTTAATGGTGGAAAGGAACCGACGGGGAGAAATCTATTTGGAGATGCTTTTAAGGTCGCGGTTTGGGATGTATCAGAAGTCGATGGAATGATTTCTCAATCTTTATTTTTCCGGGTTTGTATGCGGAATAATTTCGTCGATTTGGGATGTACTCCTTATTTTATCGGTCCAGTTCCCTTTATGAGCTATAGGGAGAAAGAGCCAATATTTTTAGGTAGTATTGATAGCGATAAAAATTCCATCTCTACTCCCACAGGATTAAAAAGTAGTGGTTTTCGCTTTAATAATTCTCCGATTACCAGTAGTACAAATAAGGATGCTATCGCTAATTTAATCCCAGCATCGAAAGACAACTGCAAAAATATTCATGTGTCTGGAACAAACATTGATGTTCTAAGTTCGGCTTGGTCAAACACACAAAATAATTATAACTTTGTTGGCAATTATGTATGTGACTTTTCCGGTGATTGTGGACGTGCTATTGGTGCAATGCGACTTATGTCTTCCAATCCCGATGTACGGAAAATTATTACGAGTAAAACTGGTGGTCAAGAATTTTTAACAAAATTAGATTCTGGAGAACAAATTACTGGTGAAGAAATGATGCAGTATTTTTCACCCTCCGAACAACAAACTTTGATTGAATCCCAAACCAGTAATTTACTATTTACAGCATCCCAACAAATTGACCCAACTACAGGTAAAAATTTTACTGGAAATAGATTAATCGAACGTGCTGCTCAAATGCATTTTGCTGGTACAAATATTTCCGTCGATTCCCAAGTTAGCAATGTTAGTGGCGCAGATTCAGTTAAAGAGTATGGAGAAAAGATAAATCAAAAATACTCGCAAAATTTACAATCAATGAATTGTTTTTAAAATTTTTCATCCTTTAATAATTAACTATGCTTCAACATACTGATATAAATTCTGACTTGAAACTAGGAACAACTCAAATCATTATTTTTATATTATGCATTGGTTTAATTGCGTTCACGACTTCATTTTTTCTTGTTTACTTAACTCCATATAACAAATCGACTAGTTGGCAAAAGGTAGAAAGTGTTGTACCACAAGCTTTACTCAAAACAGTCTTATCTCAACAATTAATTCGCAATCTTGATATTTCGTCAATTCAGGCGATAAGGATTCCGTATAGTGGTGCAAGAAATTTGTATATTTTTGATTATCGCTCTCCCCAATTTTGTGGTGCTGGTGGATGCTTATACTCGGTTTATAACGAGTCTGGAAATATACTCTTAGAATTTATTGCTAATCCCTATCTTCCACCGAAGGAAAATCTAATTCAAGCAACTGATATCGATAATTCGAGATTTCCCTGTTTGATAATTACACAAGCAACATCAAAAGCAAATATTGTTTCTCGAATTCGATATTGTCACCACAATGGTGAATATATACGTTTGAATCAAGCTTTAACAGAAGTCGGTAAGAATTTGAAGGGAGAGAACTAGATTTATGTCGAATTACTCTCAAACTCAGCCAGTTAATTCCAACTTACAAATCGAGAGGCTACCCAATTTAATGAAGTCTCAATCTGGTTTGATGCTGTTAGCTTGTTTGGTAGCGATCGCATTCTCAAAATTCTTCTCTGAAACCAACAATAAAAGCAAAGTTGCTACTAGTTACTGGGGTGGAAGTAAGGAAAAATCAAAAGCAACACGTAAGGCTAAAACGCAAATAGCAAAACCAACCCGTAACTCCGTCGCACTTTATATTGGAACTCCTCGCGATATCCAAATTAATCTCCAAACAGAATGGTATCAATCGGGTTTTATCAAAACCCAACCCAATAATTTCCCTTCCTTATTTTCACAGCGATCAACTTTATATGTTCCCGATGCACAAAGGGGGATTGCGGTAATTGGTGCAGCAGGTTCCGGTAAAACGTTCTCAGTAATTGACCCATTAATTCGTAGCACTTTTGACCAGGGATTCCCCATGTTGCTCTACGATTTCAAATTCCCAGCGCAAACAAAACGAGCAGTCGCTTATGCAATGAAACGAGGTTACACCGTCAAGATATTTGCACCAGGGTTTCCAGAAAGTGAAACCTGCAATCCTCTGGATTTATTGAGAGATGAAGAAGATGCGATCGCAGCAGGACAAATTACCCAAGTTATCTCTCGCAATTTTGATAGAGGTGGAAATGCTAGTAGTGACAAGTTTTTCGAGGAAGCTGGGGATTCGCTGGTTGAGGGGATTTTGCTTGTTACTAAAGCGATCGCAACTCTAACGGGAGAAGATAAATACTGCGATTTGATGATGGCACAAGCAATTTTATCATTGCCAAACTTACCAGCGCGACTCGAATTAGCGTCAAAAGAGAAACTCAAAGTTTGGACATCACGACCATTATCGCAGCTAATCAGCGTCAAGGATTCGGAGAAAACAGCCGCATCAATTATTGGTACAGCACAGCGAATGTTTCAGCGCTTTCTCAAGCGTGATTTTGTTGGTGCATTCTGCGGGAAAACCACCCTACCACTTGATTTGGATGGGAAACAATTGATTATTTTTGGATTGGACAGGAATAATCGCGACATAGTTAGTCCTTTGCTTGCAGCAATTTTACATGCGATCGTGACGCGAAACATCACCCGTACCATACCGCGAAAAGACCCTCTGATAGTTGCCTTGGACGAGTTACCTACGTTCTATTTACCAGCACTTGTGAATTGGCTAAATGAAGGACGAGAGGATGGATTTGTTGGCATTTTGGGGTATCAGAATATTGCTCAGTTGGAGAAAGTGTATGGAAAAGAACTGACACGGGCAATTCTCGGTGGTACAGCAACGAAGTTCATTTTTAACCCCCAAGATACTGAATCTGCAAAGCTTTTTAGCGATTACTTGGGGGAAATGGAGATTAAATTTAATTCTAAGTCACGGAGTAGAGAGAAAGGGGGATGATTAGAAAAAGTTGGTGGGTTAAGAGTAACTATTTGTATGAGAATATTGCCTAATAATACCAATATCATATCGCTAGAATGACGGGGATAGAAATACATGCATCACTTTTGAATGACTTGATGAATGTCAACTTCTTCATATTCCAAATTCAAAAAATTACTAATATCTTTTCCCAAACAATTTTTCTCATTGGTGAAATAAGTTAAATTAATTATTGTTTTTTTTGATTCCATTATTAGGCTAATTTCATTTCCATCTGGAGTTGTCGCACAAATAACTTTTGTTATGTCAGATAAATTATACTCATAATATCTACTATAGATTCTTATATTGTTGAAAATTAAATTTACACCTCTGTTAAAAAGTACGACATTAGAATCTCTAAAAAAAGCACATACATAACTTTTAAAAAAAAAGTATTTATAAATGCGAGGTATAGTAACATAGTATAAAGTTAACAAAAAAGTTAATATTTTTATTTGTATATCAACATGTTTTGCATAATCTCGTGAATTAAAAATTATTGTAAGTAAATCATATAACAAGGTGAAAACAAAAAAGCTAATTGCGAAAACCCAAATTAATAAAAAGAAGACTTTAATAATTCCCGTAAAGTATTTGTAAGAATAGGCTGCTTTGGTTTTTTGCTTTTATCAAAATTTCTTATAATCAATGCCTCTGCATCATATTCAATATAAGAATAATTGCTTTTGAAGCTGCCTATACTTAAGCAGTCATTTAACACATTATTTTTAGAATCTTTCATATTTTGTTCTCAGGGATATTTATTGCTTAAGCAAAATTCAAAACTTTTGATTTCAGTTATAAAAATATATAAACTGATATATAAATTGATTATTGATGCCCTATTACTTCATACTCTACCCTTAAAAAATCACTAATCTTTTTTCCTAAATCATTATCGAAAGGCTCTGTCCCATTAATATTGCATAAGTCAACTACTGTCTTTTTAGATTCCATGACTAATTTAACTTCATATTTATAATCAATTTTATTTTGCTGATTTTTATTGGCTTCACTACTTTTAACACAAAGCACTTTAGATATATCTGATAGCGGATATTCATAGCAACTAGAGCAATTAGTTTTAAATTTAACCGATAATACCTATTTTCAATAAAGCTTAATGTATTTGAAAGCTTGAAAAACCCACATGCTCTGTTAATTTTACAAGGATTGAATATGTATTTATATAAATTATATTAAACTTAATATTGCGAAGGGTGCCATGAATATAGGATTTGTCAGAAAAGCATGAAATAAGAATATAAATAAAGATGTAACGAAAGGTACAAGGAGATAACGTATAATTACAAAAAAGACATAGATAATAACTATAAGCTGAAATGCTATGTACAAAATACTAAATAATCCTACTATTGCTAAGAATATCATATACTCTTTTGTAAGTTCTTCATTAGATATATTGGTACTTTGACCTTTCTCTTTGTCTTTAAGTTTGTCTTCAGAATTTTCTTTGCTATCTATAGCATCTTCAAATTTTACTTTACTATCTATATAGTCTTTAATAATTAACTCATTGTCGTTAATTTCAAGATACTTGTATTCAGATAAATGTTTATTAATACTAATATTATATCTTTTAAGATTGACTGTATATTTCATATTTAATTTGAAAAAACAACTACAGTATATTAATGCTATACAACTTATCTATACAACTTTAATATATTCTTTCGCTAAAGTTTATAAAAATTTAAAGGTAATCCTACTAAATAAACGTCAAACACGACTTTTAACCCCAAGCACGAAATGCCAATATTCCCCTCCCCAAAGGTTGTTTATTAGTCGGACCACCGGGAACGGGTAAAACCCTCGCTGCGAATGCGATCGCACAAATCCTCACCTTCCCACTCGTCAGTGTCGATACCGCAGCAGTCGTTGCAGGTGGTGCAAGTTATCTCAAGCAGTTATTGGAACGGGTAGAAGCTTGCGCTCCTGTGGTACTTTACTTTGACGAACTCGACAAACTTTTTGCTGCATCCAACGAGTCGGGGGAGGATATTGGCTCTCGGCAAATTTTGGGGACATTACTAACTTGGTTGCAGGATAAAACAAGTATGGTGTTTGTCGTCGCAACCCTGAACCGATTGGATGCGCTACCACCTGAATTAACCAGGGTAGGAAGATTTGATGAGATTTTTTATGTGGGATTTCCCCAAGCTCACGAACGCAAGCAAATTTTGATGCTGCATTTGGCTCGATTTGATGAGCGTTATCAAAATAGCGATGTACTAACAGAGAAAGGGTGGCGAATTATTCTCAATCAAACCATTAATTGTACTGGTGCGGAGTTAGCACGGATGGTTGAGAAAGCAGCGCGTACTTTGTTTCATCAAGGTAAGGAGATAGAAATAGGGTTACAGGAATTATTGGAGCAGCGAGAAATTATGGTTCCTTTGTACGTGCGGGATACGGATAGAATATTGGCGATCGAGAATCGTGCTAAATATATTTGTCAGCCAGCGTCAAGTCTTGATACTTCGATTTTTGCTCCTGCGATCGCTTCTTTTGGGGGAATTGAAACCCTATAAAAGATGATAAATTTCCATTGGAGTGTAACTGACTATTAGAGGGGATACTTACTTCTAGTGATACGATCGCAATTAACGAGTAAATTAATTTCAAAATATGCCATACGTAAATATCCAAATTACCAAAGGTACAACGAGAGAACAGAAAGCTCTATTAGTAAAAGAAGTAACTGATTCGCTTGTAAATATACTTGGAAAAAACCAGAGCATACCCATATAGTCATTCAAGAAATTGCAGATGAAAATTGGGGTTTTTCTGGTTTGCTTACCGATGAATGGAAGAAACAGCAAGCATCTGAGTTAGAAACTGAAACCTAACCATCAGCTTTATGCTTGAAATTACCTTTAAAGATAGCGATCGCTTTCGTCAAAATAACACTAACTATCAACCATAGCCCTTTTTATCAGCACATCAATACCCTCCTTCGCACAAGCTTTGAGAAGTGCGATTGCATATCTATTCTTCTGATTTGCAAAATATTCCCACAGGGACAACCAATCTTGAATTGAAAGTGAATACATACTTTGAAAACCCTCTTGCATCCTCACCTGACATTCCACAATATCCTGTGATATTTTCAAACTAGATAAAGTTCTTGCCTTTTTTGGAGAATAATTAAGCAACCAATTAGTATTATGTTGAATGCGCTTCAAACCTTCTCGATATTCGATATGATATTCCCCAGATTGCAAAACTAAAATTTGCATACTGATATTAACTTCTAATTGAAGTCGAAGCGAATGAGCAATTTCAACTCGATAATCACCAGTAAAAAAACAAGGATTCGGCATAGTTCCCCGACCAGGTTCTTTCTTGCATAATGCTTTAATTAAAGAATGCCATTTCCCACGGGAAATACCTAAAGGATGCCTGTCCAAATTGCCATCCCTTAAAAGTGCAGACAAGTAAATTGCTGCTACAGATAGAGGATAAGCCCTGACTAATTTACCATTATCAACTCGTACATCCATTCTCTCTAAATTCTGCGACTCAATAAATTCCCGCACTATGTTTTTAGGTTGACCAACTAATTGTGCCATCTGGCGTTTCGCTCATCAATTTAATACCATTTGGTAATTGATAAGCTCTCCAAGATTGACCATGACAAC
>JAAUPE010000038.1 GCA_012034595.1 Calothrix sp. CSU_2_0
GAGGACGAAAGAAAATACCAAACGTTTGGTAAACATGAAACCCTTGCTGTACAATCCGTTTTCGATGTTTTGGGTACAATCACCTGGAAATCCTTCGTTAACTCTCGCCTACCGTTGCTCAAGTTACCTGAAAATGTACATTCAACACTTTTTTGCCATTATTGACAACTTCTCAATACACATTTTATCTGAGAATATCATCTTGCGTTAGATAGATAGTTTTAAACGGCATACGTTACTACCGAAAACAAAAAAGAAAAAACCTAGTAAGAATAAACTGATTCTGGTAATCTTTTTAGCAGTAACTTGAAACTTTTTTAATATTTGCTCAAATATTTGCTCAGTTATCCAATATGGAGAGATTCTGGAGTGGTTTTAATATGACTGCAAGCTGGCAAAGTTTATTATGGAAGTTATTGCTTTCTGTTCCCATGCTCACCGTATGGGTTGTTGCCTATTTTGCAAGCAGTGCAGTAGCTCAAATTACACCAGATAGCACTTTGAGAAATGAAGGGTCACAAGTCATACCCCTTAGTGATAAAGTTGACCGAATTGATGGTGGTGCAATACGAGGTACTAACCTCTTTCACAGTTTTCAAGATTTTAATGTTGGGGAAGGACGAGGGGCATATTTTGGAAATCCTGCTGGGATTGAGAATATTTTGAGTCGGGTTACGGGGGGTAATCCTTCTAGGATTTTCGGTACCCTCGGCGTTTTGGGCAATGCTAATTTGTACTTGCTTAATCCTAACGGTATTATTTTTGGAGCGAACGCCAAATTGGATATCAGAGGTTCGTTCGTAGGAAGTACGGCTGGTGGGGTACTTTTTAATGATCGCACTTTTTTTGGTGCAGATCAGTCTCAAACTGTGCCTTTGTTAACGATGGCTGTTCCTGTTGGTTTACAGTATGGGACGCAGCAAGCGGGGAACATTAGCAATGCTGGGAATTTAGCAGTAGGACAGGATTTGACTTTATCAGCTAGTAATCTTGACTTACAAGGAAAGTTAGAGGCTGGTAGAAATTTAACTCTGCAAGCAAACGATATAGTTCGGGTACGAGACAGTGTTGAAAGTCCTTTTTCGGTTCGTGCTGGTAGTAATTTATCAATTCAAGGGAATCAAGGTATTGATATCCTAGCCCTTAATCACTCAGGAACACCATTTCAGAGCGGTGGTAATCTGAGTTTGGTTAGTGACGGAATTATTTCTGGGGATGCTCATTTTGCCAGTGGTGGTAATTTCTCAATTTCTAACTTGGCTAATAAACCTGGAAATTTTGTTAGTTTATACGACCCGATTATTAGCGCTACGGGAGATGTGAATTTTGGAAACTATAAGGGTGCAGCACTTAAAGTAGAAGCGACAGGAAGCATTACTGGGGGAAATATTGAAATTACGACAGAAGAGACTTCTTCTCTCCCAAGCTCAGACCCCGACACTCAAATTTTGAAAAGCAGTCCAGCTTTGATTTTACGAGCTGGTTTAACCACATTAACTAATGCGTCTAATGTTCCTCAATCAACAGGAGGGGCAAATTTTACATCCACTAATGGGCAATCTTCACCAGGTAATATTACTGTTGGCGATATTAATACTATTGGAAAAATTAATAATTCATCTATAGATGCGGGTGGTCATGTAATTCTATCTGCCTCCGGCATAATAAATGTTACTGGAAATATTCGAGCCGCGTGTCCATCATGTGCTGATAATGGCGATGTTATCCTCAATGCTTCTGAAAATATCACTACCAAAGATATTGATACTAGCTCAAATGCAATTATTGAGATCAACAGCAGAAATAGTGGGATTACTACTGGTCGTTTAGATACTAGTACAATCATTTTAGATACTAATGCTGCTACGAGAGTTCCTAGTGGTAATGCTGGTTCAATTAACTTGATAGCAAAAAGCGATATAGTAGTGAGTTCGATTAATGCACAGTCTGGAGGCGGTGGTAAGGGTGGAAATATTGATATTACCACATCTGGTTCTTTCAGAACTCTAAGCTCTATAGGGGAAGATTTTAAGAATTTAGGAATTAATAATATTGAACCTTTAGTTGGAAATGCCAGCATTGCAACCGCTGGAGAAATTGAAGGTGGATCAATAAATATTACCACTAATGGTAGTATTGACACTACCTCAGCCCCTGTCAACTCTTCCTCTAAAAGCGGTAACGGAGGAAATATCAAATTTAATGCTGCTGGCAATACTACTACAGGTAGTATATTTTCAAATTCAAATGGTACTGGTAAAGGAGGAGATATAACTCTTACTAGTCAAGGTGGGACAATAGACACGACCGCAGGTATTTTAAATGCTTCGTCTATTCCTTTATTGGAACTACCCCGTGGTAATGCTGGAAAAATTACCCTTGATGCGAGAAATGGAGATATTTTATCTGGATCAATCGAATCTACTGGCTTACAAGGAGGTAGCATCACTCTCAATAGTGGCGGTAAAATTTCTCTCAACAAAAAAGATATTGCTAGCATTACTACTGGTTCAGGTCGGGGAGGAAACATTGAGTTGACCGCTAAGACAATTGACCTAACTAATGCCAGAGTTGCAAACGTAACTTTATTTAGTAACGGACAGAGTGGAGATGTAGTCTTTAAAGCCTCAGATTCAATAGACTTTCGTAATACAAATGAGTTCAGTCCATCTGGCATAGGTAGTCCTTTGTTTCAAATATTCAAGACAGCTTTTCCTGGGACTGGTATAGCTAATACAACTTTACGAGGGACGGGAAATGGTGGAAATGTAACTGTTGAAACTAAGCAATTTACAATCAGCAATAAAGCTACATTAGGGAATGAACTAGTTGGAATAACAACATCTACGCGAGGAAGCAGTGGCAGTCGCGGAGGTGATATCACAATTAAGGCTTCTGAATCAGTCACAATTTCTGGCAATCAACCAGGAGAATTTATACCTGAAGAAAATCAAGATACTGCCCAACTAGTTAATAATATTTCCACAGGGCTAACGACCGCAACTTTAGGAGAAGCTAAAGCTGGAAATTTAACAATAAATACAGGTAAGCTCGTACTTGAAAATGGAGTTGGTGTTAGTTCGGGAAATAGTCTACGCGACCAAAATCCTGGTAAGGGTGATGGTGGTAATTTAACAGTTAATGCTACCCAGCTAGTAGAATTGACTGGTAAAGCAGCTTTGGCTACCAGTACCTCTGGCTCAAGTAATCCAGGGACTTTAGTTGTAAATGCAGGTCAAGTTACCCTTAAGGATGGAGCCTTATTTGCAGCAGACACCCTTGGTGATAATCCTGCTGGAAATGTAGAAATTGTGACAAATCAGTTAAAGGTTCAAAATGGCTCAAGGATTGGGGCTGCAACTGGGGGTAACGGGACTGGAGGAAGTATAAAAATAAATACTCCAGACAAAATGGCTGAATTAGTAGAGATAGATGGAACTTCGGCAGATGGAAGGGTTCGTAGCGGTATCTTTACTAATTCTCAAGGTTCTGGTAAGGCTGGGGACATAGAGATTTATACAGACAAATTAAATGTCCTAAATCGTGGAGAAATCTCAGTCAGTGGCAATTCTTCAGGCGCTTCTGGTGATATAAACGTGACTGCTGGCAATATCTCTATGACTCAGCAAGCAGGGATTAGAGCCACAACTAGTTCTGGCGAAGGCGGCAACATTAATCTCACGGTAGCAGATTCAATCAATATGAAAAACGATGGTAATCCAGAAGATGCTACTGAGATTACTGCTAGAGCTTTTGGCACAGCTAATGGTGGCAATATCACTATGAGGGTCGGTAAGTTTATACTTGGCAAGCTCTCAGAAAATAATGATATTGTTGCCGAAGCATTCGGAGGGAACGGCGGACGCATCGATGCCAAAGCAGCACTCTCTTTTGAGTTCGTGCAGCATGAAAAAGGTCGCCGTATTCCTGAAAGCGAATACATAGCGAGTTCTTCTCAAGGATTAAATGGCATCGTAAATGTCAGTACCCAAGATTTTCAACCAATTCCCATTCCAGATGTGCCAATTGTGCGGCAGGTTCCCCAGGTATGTCCAACCAGTCCGGGGGTAACTACTCGTCCAGCAGGCAGAAGTGCATTTAGTAACGCAGGACGCGGTGGCTTACCTCCAAATCCTGGGGATGCGCTTGAAAGTAATATCGTTCAGGTTCCTTGGGTAACGCTCAATTCTGAAAATACTAACACCACTGGTGCTACAAGTTCCACTCCCGCAACGAACCAAAAACCAGAGGCGATCGCAGAAGCTGAAGGATGGCAAAAACTACCCAATGGGAAGGTCATATTTACAACCAAAAATTCCTCTTCACCCTTGCCACCTTGCATTTTGGAAAGTAGTCAGCAATGAATTTTCAACCGTTACCATATATGCCTAGTAAAGGGTACAAACCCAATTTGGGATGGCTGACATTACTTAGCTGCTTGAGTACTGTAGGGTTAAATATGACACTATTGCCTGTACGAGCGCAGACTGCTGACCAACTGATAAAGACATCAAATTTTCCATCCGGTCAACCTCTCTCCCAAACTGACACAAACGTGCCATTAGAGTTTCCCTCAACGCTTGCAGCCCCCGAAACATTTCTAGCGCTAGAACTGTCTCCAGAAAACCAACTAATCGCCCAAACTCCCCCAACTAATCAGCAGCGACCATTGCCTAGTGACGTGCGTCCTCCAGTTCCACAACCACCTCCACCTCCCGAAACACCTCAACAGCTACCTTCAGGAAATCCTTTACAGACACCTTCCCAGCCTGAGCAACCACAAAATCCCCAAAATGAAGATAAAAACCCATCAAATTGTGAGGATACTTCCCGATTCAAGCCCGCACAAAAACAAGGCACAGACTCGGATGCCATCAGGGTTACAAAATTCAATTTTGAGGGGAATACAGCCTTTAGCTCTAAAAAGTTAGAAAACTTACTTAAAGATTTTAACACGCCCCTCTCTTTCCCAGAACTGCTCCGCGCTCGTACAGTAATTACTGAGTACTACGTTTGCAAAGGTTACATTACTACTGGCGCTTATATTCCCCGCGATCAAATAGTCGAAGGGAAAGCCGCCGCAGTCACTATTAAAATTGTTGAAGGCAGTGTTGAGGAAATTCGGGTAAACGGTACTAGGCGACTGAACCCAGAGTATGTGCGATCGCGCTTGCGTTTGGGAACTTCAAAACCCTTGAATAAAGATAAATTACTTGATGCTATCAGGCTGCTGCAAATCAACCCCTTAATTGAAAGCGTATCTGCCGAACTGAGAGCCGGAGTGCGTCCTGGCACAAATTTACTCGAAGTACAAGTAAAAGAAGCAAATACATTTAGCAGCCAAGTCACTTTAAATAATGCACGTTCTCCTAGTGTTGGCAGCTTCCGTCGTGGTATTGGATTGACACAAGCCAACTTGCTAGGGTTTGGAGATGGATTAAGTGTTAATTACAACAATACAGATGGAAGCAATGCAGTTGACCTAAGTTACACTTTACCCTTAAATGCCCGTAATGGAAGTCTCAGTTTTAGTTATGGAACTTCATCTAGCAACGTCATTAAACCCCCTTTTAACGAGCTGGATATCAATACTGATTCCCGCTACTACCAGTTAAACCTACGTCAACCGATTGTTCTCACTCCTTCGCAAGAACTCGCCCTTGGTATAATTGCTTCGAGAACAGAAAGTGAGATAAGTGCAAAGTTATTCGGTTCCTTACCAGAAGGTGCCGCTCTCGTACCAGGGGCTGACAGGGAAGGACGCACTCGAATTTCAGCAATTCGCTTTTATCAGGAATGGGTAAAGCAAAGTCAAGGGCAAGTATTTGCTGCGCGATCGCAGTTTAGCTTTGGGCTGGATGCTTTAAATTCCACCATCAATCAAAACCAACCTGATAGTCGTTTTTTTGCTTGGCGAGGACAGTTCCAGTGGGTACGCCTATTTGGATTAAACACTGGTAATTTACCAACTGTGCCCATATTACTACTTAGGACAGATGTGCAACTTGCAGACCGCCCCATCGTTCCTACAGAACAGTTGGGCTTGGGAGGCTTTGACAGTATCCGGGGTTATCGCCAAGATGCCCTATTGACTGATAATGGCGTTTTGGCTTCTGCCGAAATGCGCTTTCCCGTTGTCACGGCTCCAAAATGGGAGTCAGTTGTGCAATTGATTCCATTTATTGACGTAGGGACGGGTTGGAATCAGGGACAGATCAAAGACCCAAACCCAAACACTTTAGTATCAGCTGGTTTGGGAGTGCAATTTATCAAATTACGTAGCTTTCGTGCCCGACTGGATTGGGGCATTCCTTTAGTAAACCTCGACTCAGAACAAGGAAAAAGAACATGGCAAGAAAACGGCATTTATTTTTCTTTAGAATTCAATCCTTTTTAAGAATAATAAAAAGTTGGCATAAGTTAAAATTTTTCATTGAGCTTAAAAATGAAAATAAAAGAAAAAATATTATATGCTACCTGTTTGTTGCCGTGTTTTTGATAATAGGAATCTTGCCTGTTACCACACGAGTTAATGCTGGTGACTTAGTTGTGCAGAATTTACAAAACCCTAGTAAAACGGTGCAAGATAGTAAAGAGAAGGATGAGACGAGACAGTTCTCCATACAAAACTTAGAGCAAGCAGTAAAAGCCTTCAGAGCATCTAAGGATAACCTAAAACTGTCTATGACATTGAGTAATCTTTCCTTGGCTTACCAGCAGCAGGGACAATGGCAAAAGGCAGATGAAGCAATCACAGAAAGTCAGGAAGTATTGAAATTAATTAGTAGCACCTCTCAAGATAAAAGAAAACTTTTAGCTCATGCTTTAGAAGTTGAAGGTAAGCTGAAATTAAGTATCGGAAAAACAGAAGAAGCTTTAAGCCTGTGGCAGAAAGCATATACAAAATTTGATGAAGTGGGTGATGAATCTGGTAAAATCAGAACTAATATCCACCAAAGTTTAGCGTTACAGGAACTAGGGTTTTATCTAGAAGCGTTCAAGATATTAGAAGCATCAATTAAATCTAAACAAATCCAGTCAGAACCGCTTAAGGCTACTGCGTATCGTGTACTTGGTAATGTTTTGCGCGTAGTGGGTTATACGGAAGATGATAGGAAAGAGCTAAAAAATTATTTGCCATTTTTGAAACAAGAGATAAATGAGCAGAGCTTGGATGATATCAAGATTTCTAAACAAAAAAGTTTGAATGACTCTCAATTAGAACTGTCTCAACGATTATTGCAGGAAAGTTTAAATATTTCCAAAAAAGAGAAATCTGAAGCATTATTGAGCTTAGGTAATATTATACAAGAAGCCTATTATCGCTCTAAAAATGCCTACGATCGTCTTAATACCCAATGGAACGACCCAAGAGTACAATTGGGATTTAAAGATGATGCTATCTTTTACTATGAACAAGCTCAAGAAGAAGCAATCAAAGTTAATTTGCCCATTATAAGCATCCAAGCTGAACTAAATAAACTTAGCTTTTTAATAGATATAAGTCAAAGACAAATAGAAAGTAAATCGGATATAAATACCGTAAACAATCAACTTGTTCAGCAAATAAATAATGTTAATAAGCTTAAGGAAGAAATTAACAAACTACCCATTAGTCAGACAACTGTTTATGCTCGGATAAAATTAGCTCAAAGCTTAATGAAGCACTATTTAGGCAAGGTGAAGCTACAAGAAGGAGAATTTATCAAGCAACAGTCAGAAGAATTTAATAAATCACAAGAGATTGAAAAAATACTTTTAGATTCTATTCAAATGGCTCGTAATGACCTCAAAGACCAACGAGTTGAAGCATATGCTATTGGTAATCTTGCAAGATTGTATGAAACATTTGCAACAGATGAAGCATTGTATAAAGCTCAGTTATTAACAAAAGAAGCTCTGAAGGTAGCCGAAAGCATTCAAGTACCAGAAATTTCTTATGAGTTGGAATGGCAGCTAGGACGTGTGCTAAGAAAGCAGGGAGAAATTTACAAAAATAAAAAAAAATTAGAGCAATCACGAAAAAAAATTGACCAAGCAATCACCGCTTATCAGGTAGCAGTGAAAACTATCAAAGATATTCACAAAGATTATTTGGTTGGACTCAAAAATCGTGATGCTTCATTTTCTTTTCGAGATAAGGTGGAACCTGTTTACCTTCAATTAGTTGATTTATATTTATCATCTGCTACAGATTTTGATAACAGAAAATTCACTACGAAGCCAGAGGATAACAGTAGCGCTGATATAATATTTAATCAAGACTCTTTGAATAATAGCCTTGAAGTTGTTGAAGATTTGCAAGTATTAGAGCTAGAAAATTTTTTACGTTGTAGTTTACAGAATAATGCTAGTGTAGCGATTAATAAAATCACTGATAATAAAGATTTAAAAACAGCGGTTATTTATCCAATACTTTTAGATAAAAGATTAGAAGTTATAGCCAAATTTCCAACGCAAGAACGCCCAATACGACGTACTTATCAAATACCTAATTCTCAACAAGTAAAAGAAGTTATTCAGCAATTGCAGCAAGATATTAGAGATAGTGAAAAAATTGAAAAGGATATCCCTCAGCCAATTCCTGAATCATCTAAACAATTGTACAACTGGTTATTCAGGCAGAATAATAAACAACAAATTACAATTGAGGATAAACTCAAAAAGGAAAAAATCGAAACTTTAATATTTGTGTTGGGTAGTGGTAGTGGTGCTTTGAGAAATCTTCCATTAGCAGCACTTCATGATGGTAAAACTTATCTTTTAAAGAAATATAATCTTGCGCTTAACCCAGTTCCTAAACTATTAAAGAGCAAGCCTTTTAACAAAAATAACTTTAAGCTTTTAGCTGCTGGGGTATTTGCACCAAACTTAGACCCTAATTCTCCAAGTAATCAAAAATATAATAAACCCCTTCCTGGTGTTAAAAAACAACTTGAGAAAATTCCGGGCTTAGTAACTAATAGCAAGGTGCTTCGTAATAAAGAATTTACATTTGATTCTTTAAAAAATGTAATTAATTCCGAACCTTTTGAAGTTGTTCACTTAGCAACGCATGGTCAATTTAGCAATAACTTTGATTCATCATTTCTTCTTGGATTTCATGAGCGCCTCAATTTAAATCAACTCAGTTTACTACTCAATAATCGAGCAGAAAATAGACCTGAACCAATTCAATTACTTATTTTCAATGCTTGTCAAACAGCCTTTGGTGACACTAGAGAAGTGCTAGGAATCGCTGGAGTTGCTGTACGTTCAGGTGCGCGTAGTACTATTGCCTCTGTATTTGATGCAGATGATGAATATGCCTCTCAACTGATGATTTCATTTTATGAGAACCTACGTATTCCAGGGATAACTATCTCAAAAGCTCTTCGTCTAGCTCAACTTCAATTATTAGAAAGTAAGGATTCTAAACTTTATCAATGGGCAACATTTGTTCTTGTCGGTAATTGGCATTGAAGACAGTTTAAGTAAAACATGACCCAGTTCTGATAATTATTCGCTTTCATTGTTACAACAATCAACAATAGGTTGTGGACTAATTTTCTCTAATTGTACAAAGCGTAATAATCTAGACCAGTTTTCATCATTTGGTTTTTTTCTCTTAGATTCAGCAATAATCGTTAACGCATCATACCAATAACCATTTTGCTCATAAAGTGTTGCTTTTTGTAGTGGCGTGGCTTGATTTAACTTATTTTTAAGACTAGGGTTTAATCGCTGCATTTGTACCCAAGCTTCAACAGAATCTGTTTCTGGCATTGAGTCTGGAGAGCAATAAACATCAGCAGATAGCTTCAAGTTATACCACTTACTATCTTCCATCTGTACTGTGTCAGGTACCGAAACTTTAATTACTCCTGGTGTTGCAGCTAACGACAAAATAGTTTTATAGACCTCTTTTGTTTCATCTCGTATTTCAAATCTAGCTTTACCAGATTTTACAGATATTGGTTTATAAGGCACATAGAACCAAAAGACGCGATTTTTTGAGTCAGATATTAATCCCGTGTCAACTGTGGATGGAACTACTAGGGCAGCCAATGCAATGTCTTTTGAACAGGGACCGAGGGTTTGTCCATTTCGAGTTTTTGGTTGCCCTCCTGTACCAGTAGGATATTTAGGCTTAGGCTTAGATGTAGGTTTGTTATTATTCTTATCTGAGGGGGAGATTGAATTTTGGCTTATTGGACTAGAAGGTGGATATTTTACAAGATTTATAGGAGATGCTTTTATCGATGGTAAATAAAAGAAAAATAATGCCGAATGAGTCGTTAAGAGAAGCTTTTTTAGATTGGCAGTCAACTGAATCCATTCCATATCACTATTTCCTTAAGACTCATAGTTTTTTGTGCGTAAAGTTATCTTTTGAAAATCCTGTTGATGAAGATAAGTAAATTAAACTACAACTTGTTATGATAGCTGCCAGTGCTGGTGGCAAAAGCGATACCCAATAACCTTTAGTAAATAAACCATAACAAATACTATATAAAATAATTAATGTTATTCCTCCAGTTATTACCAACTTCACTCCTGAGTGGAAGTACAAAACTAATACACCCCCTATCAAAGACCAACCCCAAACCCATAAAACTTCACCCCAGAGGGGCAATACTAATATTAGGGGTCGCTCACCCAAAGCTGCACTTATAATCTGGCTTACCATTTGGGCATGAAGAATTACTCCTGGTATTTCCTCCTGATAAGGTGTACGTGAGCGATCGCTAGTAGTAGTTGAGGCAATAACGCCAATCAACACTACTCTATCTTTCACCGTTTCTGGCTTAATTTTATTGCTGAGAACGTCTGTGAGTGTCACCGTGTCTGCAAAATCCAAAGGAGAACCATTATAAGTGCGATAGTTTAGCATTATTTGGCTGCCCCCAAAAGGATTTTGATACCCTCCATCTGGAACTTGCAGGCTCTTAAATACAACCTGCTTTAACCGCAAGCTTTTTTCGCTAGTAAATTCGGGTTCAATACCTTCGTCTTTTAAGTAGCGAATTGCTAGCTCTGTACTCAGGGCACCAGGGGCAGTACAAAGAGAAGTGGGAAATGTATCCATGAATACGAGGTGGCGGCGCACAACATCATCTGAGTCAGCTATGACGTTACTAAAACCTTGGCGTTCTACTGGTACTTCAGGTGGAGGAGGAGTGCCTGAGTGTTTATCTCCTGGAACCCTAACGTAGCAAGACGCATAAAAGTGATCGCTTTTCCTTAAACGCTCCGCTAAATCTGCCTGGTCAGAGTCTACACCAGCTAGGCGTGCCACATCTAAACCAATAGCTCTCGGCTCATACTTATCCAGTTTCTTCAAAAGTAGATCCAACGCTTCATCTGACAGTGACCATCGCCGGTTCCATTTCTGTTCCTGCTGATATTTAATATCTGCGTCATCGATAGTCACTATTAGGAGTCGTTTATCCTGCCCTTCGTCACCTCGCATTCGCATCATCTGGTCGTAAGCAGGTAACTCCAAGGCTTCTAGCATCCCCTGCGATCGCACTCCCATCACCAACCCCGTCACCACCACACTGGTACAAAATACTACCTGTAATCGATGCCAAATTCCACGAGGCTGAGGATGTACCCGATCTTTCTCTGGAATTTCTTCAATAGAAGGTATATTAACAGGTATAGCTACTTGTGAATCACGCCTAACTCCATCCCGCAATTCTTCCCAAGTCGGCGACACTTCGGCAGGGTTCTGACAAATGACTGGTAGCCAAGTTGCACAGGGAAAGTTTTTCTCTTCTCCTTGCAGTTGCTCTCGTGCATCTCGTACCGAAGTATATAAACTTTGCCCACTCGAAAATGCCTTTAAGAAATGTTTCAAAAAGGTTTGAGCAACCTGATCTGGCACTAATTCCCGCATAACAATAATTTGGGGAATATGCAAATCAGCCAAATCTCGCGCTAAACCTAAGCCATCACAGGAATTAAATATCGCCAGTTTTAAACCGCGTTCAATTGCCTTTTTCAAACCATACTTTAATTTATCAATTGTCAAGCTGTCAGTATTATTGATGCAAATCTTTCCTTTCTCCTGAGTGAAGCTATGACCAGCAAAAAATAGAATATCCCAACCTTGCTGCCACAAGCTACTATTCAATTCCCCCAATTCTGGCTCTACTAAAAACTTTGGTTCTGTATCCTCTAACTTTTCTATTAGAGCTTTGTCATCTTCAGTGTTAATACCTTCACTATTACCCAGTATGACTAAAATTTTAACTTTATTGATTTTTTTTGTAGTTGCTATCTTCGCCTTTCGCTTATATTCATCAGAAGTATTTAAGGCAATTTCAGCCTGAGAGTAATCCTCAAAAAAATCCCAAAAATGCCAGGGAATTTTTTGCAATACCTCATTTTCTGTTTCCAGAATAAATTGAATTTCTTCTTTTGTATCTAACTCGGTACGTAGTTGATTATTAATCATGAAAAATGAAGTAGAATTTAACCAATCATTGATATTTTCTTTTAACTCATAGGATATTGTATCGAAATCACGTACTGAAATATTAGTTATACCTCCATCATCAAGTTCAATATCATCATCAACTACAGTCCGAGAACGCCAACTTCGATTGCGATAGAAGCCTACATAAAGTGAATGCCAACAGTTGTAGCAATCGAAAATCTCTGGCTTGGCTAATAGCCCGCCTCTGAATCTCATTTGACTAGAGCCGTTAGCATCCCAAACCTGAGCAGTAACTTCTGGGAAACCATTATTTAGGTCGCCTTTGCCAAAGCTTAAAATGACTGTTCTACTCATAGTTTTCTTTACGCAAGTAGTTAGACTTGAAAGTCCTCTGTAATTTTCACATCATTTAGGGCTACTTGGATAGTGAAGATTTTTCCCACAGGACATTTAAACTGTTTTAACTGAATGGAATCATCTTGACTTCTAGACTCGACTTCGTGCAAAGTTTCGCCTTTTTGCGAAAGTAGGGCTAGTTTAAGATTAGGAGGTAAATAAATTTGTCCGCTGACACGATTTGGGCGCATTGTAACCTGAATGGCTACTTTGTCATCTATCTGTGGTATTAAACTAACTACAAGTGCTAATGTTTGTTCTCTCAGTTGCATTCCCAAATCAATTAACTTAATCCCTTTGATGCTGGTGTCCTCTTGATCTCGGGTATTCACTCCACTACGAACATCGCCGTAAGCTAAAGTGCTTGATTGTGACTCTAAAAATGCGTCAATTGACTGCCAACCAGCTACAAATACATTTTGTAACCATTGGCTTAGTTGCACTTTTGTCTTTCCAGGAGAGGGAGATAGAGAATCCAAATGTTCTAGTAATTCGTCGAGCGATCGCAATTGACTTAGGGGAATTTCTGACGTTGTTACTGCTGGCACAAATCCTAGAATAGTCGCCTCGGTCAATTCCCGATTAAACAAAACTGCTATATAGCCAATTCTGTCTGATAATACCTCTAAGGGTACTTGACAAAATTCTTCTCCTGGCAAAACAGGACGGCATTCTACTTTACCCTTGCCTTGAACAATTAAATCTGCTGTATCAGCAAGACTCTGTATCACTGGATTCCAGCTATCACTTGCTTCTAAATCTGTCTTAATAGCAAACCAATTGAGGTAATCACTAACTACCTGTACAGCTAAAGTATTTAAGTATACCTGCTTCCCCTTCTGGGTATTAACTTGCTGCTGACGAAACTGATTAGCGATTTGATGTGCTTTTAGTGTGAGTGGCATAGTGAAAGTTAGACTTTCTTCTGCAAAATGCATCATTTTCCAAATTCCTCCTTCGAGATAGTTTTCTAGGATAAATACTCTTTTATCTTTGGTGCAAACTCAGTGAGACAGCGTTGATAAAAACTGCTCAAAGTAGGAACTTTAATACCATCAAGTTTTACTGAAATTTCCTCCCAAGAGTACCCTTCTAGTCGCTTAATAGCTAAAAACTTAAAGTTTGCATCCTTATTACCTTGCTTATTACCTTGAATATGGGAACGCTGAAATATTCCTTCTGGGTCTTCTTCAAAACATTCGAGTACCTGTTGAGATATTAAAGGTACTAGAGTCGGGTTGACCTCATGGGGATTATTTTTATCTAAATCATCAAGAGTTAGCCGCTTACAGGTTTTGGGGTCTACTCCTTTAGGAAGTGTGGGCAAATATTCCCGACTTGCCTTGATGAAAAACTCACGTTCAAGACGAAAATTTACCCATTGTAGGACTTCTCCCCGTTTTGGGTCGTAAGTATCAATTTTTTCGCAGATGTGAGCAAATAATAGCTGCAAAGCCACTGCATAAACCTCCTCATAAAAACCTTGAAATTCGCCTCGTCGAGGGCGCACTAGTTTTCTCGATACCTGTAATGCAGTGATTAATCGAGCGAGAGCTTTTTGCCTCTCCCGACTTTTGGGTGGATGTTGCTGGGCTGCGATCGCCAATTGTTTAAGGCGTTCGTCTAAGGAAAGCGAATTTAGCGATTCATCTAATCCATTCATATTTTGGGCAGAATTTGTCGGTAATTGCAGATGTGTTTGAGGAATCACCCCCAAGTCCATCCGACACCCTTCATATAGTTCTTGAATAATAAAGCCAATTTTTACGCAGTTTTTGCCTGTGTTTATAAAAGCTTATTAATAATCTTATATATATAAGTTTCACTGTTGTTTGCCGAGTTGACATGCAAAGCTATGAGTGCGAAGGAAGCCCAAAATCCAATTTAGTAAAGTTATGTAACAAAATTTCGGTCTCTGCGTAAAACTCATTAGGAACTTCCAAGACACCAATGAAAGCTCAAACAATCCAATGAGCTTTAGTTGAAAAATTTGCTGAAACAAGCTTTAGAAGACTTTATAACAGCTATGTCATGTAAATTTTTCTATTAGTTGACCGTTCATCGTGATGTGTTTGTTGTTTACAAAGATTTGCTTCGGTTCCTTTGGGTTGTTCTAACGTAATTTCCTAACACAAATCCCAATACTTGCGAGGAGACTTTTCTTGTAGTTTCAAATTAACTTCCTTGTATAGCTGATGTGAAATTATACATTAGTTTCAATTACAGCACATGACTATTTAGTAGAAAGGAGAGTACTTATGCATACCTATATAAACTCGAATAAAATCAAAAACCAGCGGGTTACCCTACAACTACGTGACATATTCATGTCGCTGTGCTACACTTTTAGCAGCGAGATTTTATGTATGAATTCCGAGCAGATTGAAGCTATAAAATCCGGGATTTTTGTAAGACAAGAAAGATATGAAGAATCTGGATTTGAGTCTCATGATAGGATTTCACCTAAATTAGAGTATATAGAAAACTACTCATGTCCTCACCAAGATTTAAACGGTGACGACCAAGCGCTGACAAATCATCAAAAGCACTCTAATGAATTCAATAGCGAAAGAGAGTACTTTCATAGCCTCAGAGAGCATACAAAGAATACTGCGAATTTAAATCAATATAATTTAGAAAACTTAATCCGGGGAAGATACAACGCTTATTTATGGTCTCCAGTTAAAGGATTATCCCAGATTGGGAATCATGCAGCTGATACTACTGTAGTGCCTGTGGGCGAATATGGCTATGCGTGTGCTTTGAGAATGCTTTATACAACAAGTATATTGACAAATTTCTGTGAGCATTTAATCTGTACAGCGGCAACAATTGCTGAATCTAAAAATTGGGAAATCATTTCTTTTGAAACGGCAACAGGAAGACAGAAAAAGCACGCACAAGATAAACTTATGTCTTGTCTTAAAAAAAATCAGGCAATAAATTCAGAAGAGTATCATTCTTTACTTAGAAAAGCTAAAACTATTTCAATCTTAGAATCTTTTAAAGAGGGTATTCAAAGCTTGCAAGCTGCTATTTCTTCATTAATGGCTCAGAAACTTGAAGACTATTTTTCTTACGAATCTTTGCTGGAAGAAATTCTTGACGCTGAGCTACCACTTGATTTTTCCAGAATTGTGCCATTTGGCTATACACTTCCGGTAACTAGAAACGGTCGTTTTTTCCCTGGAATTTTAGAAATTTATCATAGAAAAAATTCGCAGAGTAATGTCAGGATAAGTTTGAAATTCAAGAAGATAGCACGTCAGATTAAGGAGAAATATTTGGCGGAGAAGGTTTATGTAAATTCTCAACGCCATCCAGGATTATTAGGTCATGGCTGCCCACTTTCATTTCACAAAAGTGAGTTTCCAGATACGGGAATTGGTTATGTCATGAAAGCTTACAAGCATGTATTTAAACTATTGAAAACAGATACTAATTGATGAATTGGAAATGGAAATGGAAGCATCTTCAATAAACGAGATTATTCACTATTGGTTTGGTCATATGGAAGATGATCATGTATTGTCTATACATAAATCTCAGATATGGTTTAATGGTGGCTCTGAGGTAGATGCTTATATTACTCACAACTTCAAAGATTTGTTAGAACTTGCTGCTTGTGAAAAACTTAATTCATGGAAACGGACAGAAACAGGATTTTTGGCTCTCATTATTCTTTTAGATCAGTTTCCTCGTCATATTTATCGCAACACTTCTCAGGCATTCGCCTATGATTTTATTGCTTTGAATATATGTTTAGAGGGCTTGTCAACAGGAAAAAATCAACAACTTTTGCCTATCCAGAAAAAATTCTTCTATATGCCTCTACAGCATTCAGAATCTTTAGAAATTCAAAATAAGTCAGTCTATTATTTTACTGAGCTTCTTGAAGAATCTCCTTTGGAATTAAAAAATTACTTTAAAGACTCGCTAAAATACGCTAAAAAGCACAAGGCAATTATTGATAAATTCGGACGATTTCTACATCGAGACAAGATTATAGGCAGAGAAACTAGCTTGGAAGAACTAGAGTTTTTGAAGATTCCTGGCAATAGTTTTTAAGGTAAGTGTAGTCGCAAGCAAGAAGAATGTATCCGACCTGTAATAAGTGTATTATAGCGTTTCCCAAGCAGATGAAGTACACATATCAATCTCTGTGATTTGAACGATATTTTGTCCAAACGGTCACGATATACTTCAAAAGCACTTAGGACAAGATATGCTTCAAAACTTAAGGGATGAGTTATTTATACAATAATGATAATCATGGTCTGGGGAGAGAGGGGTGAGCTTTGCTCACCCCTCTCTCCTTAAAAGGAAAAATGGAGAGGCAGCCGTGGGCTGCCTCTCCCCCCAGTGGTTGATTATCATTTTCATGCAATTTCTGGCTGGGATTCATTTCCAACAATATCTCGCTTGGGTTTACGTTGTCCGACCCGTGTGCCCGACTTTTTCTCAACTTTGGGCAACGCGGGAGTTGGGGACGGTATGGTATCAGATCTATTATTTTGGTCTTGACCCGAACGAGATGATGCAGGCTCCGTAATTTCTTTATCGGCAGTAGAGGTAGTTTTTTTCCGAGTCTGCTTCTTTTTGCTTGGTGGTTCTATAGGTGTGGGTGTAACGAGAGGTGTTGTAGTTGCATTGTCCGGTGGTGCAGGTTCCTTTGGCTTTTTAGGTTGGCGTTTAGTTTTAGATGGTGGTGTCGAATTAGATGAGTCCGCAAGCTGTTGTTCTTTTGGGCTTTCCCTTGAGACTGGACTTTTCGGAACATCCGTCGAACTCATCCCCATTTGTAGTAGATGCCACAAGTGTTCGCGGCGACTTTCCATGTAGCTGAGTTTTTGTTCACCCTCAGTCGCATCAAGAGCCATGCGCTCACATTGGGCTAAAGTTAAAGTATGTTCGTGTAATTGTTTTAAAGTTAAAGTTTCGGTTCCATCATGTAATGCAGCCGCGACAGTTCGGATGAGCCAGTCTTTTAGCACCCCAACACAACCAATTGAATGTTCGTAGAAATAAACCCAATCCTGCATTAATGAGGGAATATCAGTATCGAGAGGTACTTGCTTAAGAAGTGCCAACAACGCAGCTTGAAAATCCAAACGGTCTTGTTCGTTTTGGTACAAGTAGCGTGGAAAGTGTATATCCAAGCCGCGTCGGGATGCTTGACCGCTTAAATTGCGGAAATTTAACAGTTCGTAAGTACCAATGAGTATGTGCAGCACCCCCGTAACATTGGTCATCGACTTAATCCAATCCAATTGGTCTAAAAGCTTACCTGCACTGGAACCAGTCCCAATTTTCATCAAATGCTGTGCTTCGTCTAAGATGACCGCTTGCACACCACGTTTAATCATTGCTTCTTCTAAGGCATGGCGCAGTTCTGGAGAATCATTAAACTGTGCTGTTTTGCTACTACGTCCGCGCCCTTTCTTTTCCCACGTCTCAGTCGCGTCAATATCTACTAGCATCCGACGTTCGTAAAATGGCTCACCCAAAAGCTTAAGTGCAGTGCGGTAATAATCAGTTCGATTAAATACGGAAGCATCGGATGGTCGTGTTTCCATAATTAATAGAGGTAATTGGGGTACATGACCGTTGCGGTTGCCTAAATCGTTGGATGCAGCATCCTCCCCTATAGTCTCATTTAAGCGTCTGGCAATTTGCCGTATCATGGTCGTCTTACCTACACCAGAAGGTCCATACACAAGTACGTGAGCAAATCCCGCAGGTTCCCGAATTGCACGCATTAGATGCATATCAACCTGCGCCAGCTGGGGATGTCTTACAGCATAGTCCTTAAATTGCGTAAGTTTTTGAGCGTAGATGCTTGCTTGAGTGGGCATTAACAGTATTCCTCTAATATTGGTAGTTGTGTAATGTCCAAAACTGAGGCATTGACTGTTGACGCTTCTGAGGATACTAAAACATCGATAGTTGGCTCTACCGTTCGTGTGTGTGAGAAATCTGGGTTTAATTGCGTTCCTATTAACGTTGGATGGCAACAGTTTTCAATCACAACTTTATTTTCCAAATCGCGCAATCTCTGCATCAGCAGGGCTTCGTGTTCAATTACCGACGCGATAAAGTCAGCCAAACGTTTCGCATTCAAATTAGTAGAAGTTGCGTTACGTTTGGAATATAGCCTAATTTCCTGTGCGGCTAGCAACACTTCTTTTTCGGTGCGTCCAACAAAAGTACTGTAATACTGAGAAATGCACCTCACCCAACGCTTCTCAACATACGCATAAGCAACTCCCATATCAAAAGGGTCGTAGCGTACTGGTACTTCCGTTTTTTCGACATTTGGATTGCGGAAAGCATCACTCCAATAGTAAATATAATTGACTTTAATGCCGTGTCCCGGCTGAACCTTAGCCTTGCCTTTGGGGGTGCTGGGACGTGTTGCCATGAGAAAATCTTCGTTATAAGCAATTCTTCGGTGTAAGCGTTCTCCTGTTATCGACAGCCCTTCGGTATAAACAATGTATGGTGACGCATTTAAAGAATCGTGACGGTTGGAGTCGTAAATGGAATAAGCCCATTGGGTAAGGTGACTGTATAAATCTCCCAGATTCCAAACAGCTAACTGTTTTGGGTCAACTGTTTTGGTTAGTTGCCGAGGTTCTTTACTCGCTTGGGTGTTGCCTAGTAGGTTATATATAAACTCAGTATTTGTAGTGCCAAATAATCGTTCAATTACTGACCCAAAGCGGGGTTTGCCACCAGGACGTGTTTTTTTGGTGCAATGGTAACGTGCAAGTAAGGTATCAAAGTATATACTGTGAAATTCTTTACCTCCATCTACCACGATGTTTGAAGGAAAACGACCAAACCGCTGGACTAAAATACGTAACCCCATCATGCAAGACCTATAACTAGGTGCATCAAAAGTCAGATAAACTGCCAATATCCGTCGGGAATAAGCGTCAGTCAGTAATGTTAGCCAAGGTCGTCCTAATAACCTACCTGTGGCTTGTGAGCGTAACTCAATATCAAGTTCGGTATGGTCGATATGCACTATCTCGTGAGGACGATTCCCGTGAGGTCGTGTATTTAAAGTTAGTTCCCATACAAACGGGGAAGTTGCGTATGCAGCTTTTGCTCCCTTACGATTTAATGTTTGTTCGTGAATTGGACGACGTTTTAGACGTTGGTAGAAGGTGCGGTTGCTAAGGGGTTGTATATTTAATGTTGTGCAGGCTCTGGCATATGCCCGATATATTGAAGCAGCCGGAGATTGTCTTGGTGTCTCAAAATGCTCTCTAATAAATTTATCTAGTAATTCACTTGAGTCTGTTGGTGCTTTTTGTTGACGATTTCCCTGTTTATTTGTACGTGGTAGCAGACCAACATAACCGCAGCCATACCTCGCTTCTGCTTCACGGAACTGTTGCACCCATCGACGTAGGGTACGAGGTGTAATGTCTTTATAGATATCTATATGTCGCTGGAAATATGCTTGTACTATATTAAATTTTCGGTTTGCTTCTTTTAAGTTAGCCGGACTGGCGGCATCGATTAAAGTACGTACAGTTTCATTAATTGTTGCATCTGTAACCCCGGAGTGGATCTTAATCGCACCACTGTCGAATAACTGGAGAAAAAATTCTGTTGGCAATTGGATTGGAAAGCCGGACTCTGGTAGTAACGTGGTTGTAGTCTCTCCGTTGTTAACTAAAGTCCACAGCGACGAATCCCATATTAGAACTGTATGAGGTAGAAGTGTTGTGGAGGACAGACTTTCGTTATATGAGGTTTGGGATAACTCGGATGCTCCTGTATAAGCATCATGAATTTGTTGGCTTACCCAGAGTCGTGTCCTGTAATGTTCAACTAAGGGGACAGCATATAAGTCTACGTAGAGAAGCTCTAGCGAAATCATTACGTAGATATCATTGGCACATATATTATCCAACTCTTGTAGCAATGCAGCAATAGTTATCCCAGGATTTAATTGCACGTAATCAAGAACTGAGTCCGTAATATTTGTTGCCAGGTTTGACTTGAATCCGAGGTAATCCTCCAAAAACATTAAGTTCTGGGTAAAGATGGGATTCAATTCTGCATCAGTGCGAACGCAGTATTTTAGACCAAATTGTGATGCGTGTGCTTCTCCGGGTGGGCAGCGCCAACAACCATTAAGTGTTTTTTGATAGCGTCCTGGGTATTTTTCTGCTAATTTCTCTAATTCACGAACTGTTTTCCACTCCTCCCAGGACGCACCATCATTTCGCAATACAAAGAAATCAGGGGTGTGATAGTGACCTATATTACGCCCCGTTTTATTTTTGTATTGAATTTTAAAAGGTGGTGGCTGGTCGTAGAACTCTAAAACGTTTGGGTCATGTTCCATGTGGTAAATCGCCCATAGTTCTACGGTATGGCTCTCGAATTGAATTGTCTGACCCATTTTTCGACTTGGGTACACCCCGCTTACGTTCTTGGTTCGTCCTTGTACCCGACGTGAAGGTGGGGACGACCGAATTGCGGTAATCAAATCAATTGTTAGAGAAGTTAGTTGTTGTTGTCTGCACCAATGCTCAAACTCCAGATTTTTCATTGACGTTTGAACCTGAATCACTTGGTATACATAGGTTTTAACTGTCACAACAGTCTATAAAACGGACTATAGAGGGCGTGATTCTATAAAACTAAACATGCTGTTTTGAACCATATCTTAGTTATTTTGAACCATATTTTGTCCCTAAAGTTAACTATTTATGTGGTTAAAAGGGATTATTTCGTTGTCGTTTCCTCCAATCAGGTTTATGCGAACTTTAGGACTCATTATGGTTCATAATTAGAACACGCGGTCACGACTTGATACAAAACGTGATGTGAGGTTTTGGTTATAACCCCTGATATTTCGTTAATTGTTGGTCAGGATATGGTTCAAAATTTGGTCATGCGGGGGGTAAAATCACAATCTCTAATCCTTAAAAATAGAAACATATCGATTTTAATCTGTACCTCACTAGACCAGTAAACGCTATAACCTGCAATTATAAATCCCACAACCTGCAATCATCGTTATTTTCAGCCAAGATTATTTCTAAATAATTTAACGCTGGGAGTAAATTAACAGTGATATCGAAAGTTACGTTAAGGGCTTGATGAGCCGCTTTCAATATTCTGATCACCAGGAATAAAACTGTACCAATTGAAGTCTCTAAAATTTAGGAACTTTAAAGCCTTGCTGTGCCGTATTAAATAGCCTAAATCTAACTACTGCTAATTCTAATCGTCTATGAAATTTTGTAACAAAAGTATAAATTTTGCATAAAGTTCACATTAGCTTTGCAAGATTTCTATGAATGCTCAGTAAATTCACACTGACTTTTACAATGCCCTTCAAAGATAAATATGCCACAACTGCACTTTGATTGTGAAACCAACGCCTGCGAAACGCCAAAACAATGCCATATATTAACACCTTTCCAGCGAAAATGTTTGCAAAAAAGTCTGCAAGAGAATCTACCAGAACTTTACCGTCTTCGCATTGAAATTATGCTCTTAGCCGATGAGGGTAAAACTCAAACCCAAATCTGCAAAGCTTTAGGGTGTTCTCAAGGGATGGTACGCCATTGGACACTTGTTGCTCGCTCAGGTCAAGCCCATAACTGGCAAGATATTCAAATCGGTCGTCCCAAAAGTTTGAATGACGCACATATAGAGCGGTTGAAAAAATTAGTTAGCCATAATCCAAAAGAATTTGGCTATTCATTTCAACGCTGGACTGGAAAATGGCTTAGTAAACATTTGGCGAAAGAATTTGGAATTGAGGTTAGCGATCGCCACATCAATCGTTTGCTCAAACAACTGGGATTATCGACTCGCTCAAAACCTGTTAATACAGAGGATATCCAGCATCAAAACGATACTAGTACTTTCAAGATTGCAATTGGCGACCTTACGTCAACCACATTGCCTGAGTCCACACTTCCTATCTATCCACTTCAATTTATACATTAATTTATAACTATGGTTCAAAATTTATCACGACCTGATGTTTCCAGTCAGGTGTTGGAAAATATCCTTGGATGCTATTTTTCCCAAGAAGAAATCAATTACCTGCATCAACGTATTGAAGTTGTAGAGCCATCCACACGCAAACAATTTTGGCAAGCAGAAGACACTGCTCCCGGTATCTATATTATTATTGCAGGTAAAGTGAGGCTAACCGACAGCAACAAAAACTCATTAGGTTTGCTGGAGACAGGAGAATCATTCGGCGAACTCACTTTATTTCCAGAAGCGTCTTTCGCCCCTTATTCGGTGAGAACAGTCAAAGATGCAGCGACGCTGTGCTTTCTTTCGGGTCAGTTAATCCAAGACTTAAGCCGCAAATATCCCCAAATACGCGAGCATATCCATCGTCGAGCAGTTTTGCGACAGTCACAATTAACTAGTTCAAACGAACTTTTATCAACTTCTCTCGAACCACCCATTACTGTTGTCAAGAAACCCATAGTGGCTGAAATACCTCAGTCAACTATTGAAACACAAAAGCAGAAAAAGATTGGTAGTGCTTACTTTCCCAGTCCTGCGATAAAAGCAGGGCATTGGTGGCAGCACGTTATTCGACGTTACCCATTTTTTGCCCAGCAAAGTGCTTCTGATTGCGGTGCAGCCTGCTTATTGATGATTGCTTCTTACTGGGGTAAGCGTTTTAGTATCAATCATCTACGAGAAATTGCTAATGTTGACCGTAATGGTGCTTCGCTCAAAGGTTTATCAGCAGCGGCAGAAAGTGTCGGTTTCTCCACCAGACCAGTTAGGGCATCGCTAAAAGAACTTGGCAAACAACCTCTGCCAGCGATCGCTCACTGGGAGGGACGACACTACATTGTAGTCTATGAAGTTACTAGTAAAGATGTAATTATCGCCGACCCTGCCATTGGACAAAAAACTCTAACCCACACCCAATTTAAAGCGGGTTGGACTGGTTATGCTTTATTACTGCAACCCACTACCCAACTTCAACAAGCAAAGCAAGCTAGTACCCCTTTCTGGGATTTCTTGGAGTTAGTTAAACCCCACTGGCTGGTGCTGCTGGAAGTATTTATCGCTTCCGTCCTAATTCAACTTTTTGGGCTAGTAACGCCGCTGTTCACCCAATGGATATTGGATGAAGTTGTCCGTCACCGTTCTGAAACTACTTTAACAGCCGTTGGTATAGGTTTGCTGATTTTTGGCTTGTTTCGAGTTGCGATGACAGCACTGCGTCAATATCTGCTAGACCACACCGCTAATAAGGTAGACTTGGCATTAATTGTTGGTTTTATTACTCATACGTTTCGGCTACCGCTCAGTTTCTTTGAGTCCCGTTATGTAGGTGATATAATCTCCCGAATGCAGGAAAATAGCAAGATTCAACGCTTTTTAACTGGCGAAGCCCTTTCTATCTTGCTTGACTTTCTCACTGTTTTTATCTACGGGGGATTGATGTTTTGGTATAGTTGGAAACTAGCATTGCTAGTGTTAGCAATTATTCCACCCTATTTCCTTTTAGCACTGATTGCAACACCCTTTTTACAGCGTGTCTCCCGGGAGATTTTTGAAGCATCCTCTGCCCAAAACGCTTATATTATCCAAGCTTTAACTGGTGTTCAAACAGTCAAGTCCCTAGCTATTGAGCAGACAGTACGTTGGCATTGGGAGGATTTACTAAATAAGTCGGTCAAAAAGATTTTTGCGGGACAGCTAATTAGCAATCGCTTGCAAACTTTCAGTTCGACCATAGAAACTGTGTTGACGACATCCTTGCTGTGGTTTGGTGCATTGCAGGTAATTAACGGGGAACTCAGTGCAGGTCAACTGGTTGCCTTCAACATGCTTTTGGGTAATGTTATGCACCCCTTCCAAAGGATGACCGTGTTGTGGAATGAGTTACAAGAAGTTCTCATTTCCATTGAGCGGATACATGATGTAATTGAAGCAGAGCCAGAAGAAGATTTGCACTCGTCACCGCGTCAAAGCTTGTCCCATTTAGAAGGTCACATTCGCTTTGAAAACGTCACATTCCGCTATCATTCAGAAAGCGATATTAATGTACTAGAAAATCTCAGTTTTGAAATACGTCCCGGACAGACTGTAGCACTTGTGGGTCGCAGTGGTTCGGGGAAGACAACAATTTCCAAGCTACTTTTAGGTCTTTATCCCCCAAGTGGCGGTAAATTGCTAATTGATGGTTATGACATTACCAAACTTTCATTGCGATCGCTTCGTTCTCAGGTTGGTGTGGTTGACCAAGATACATTTTTATTTGGCGGCACAATTAGGGAAAACATTAGTATTGGTTATCCCTCTACTACCCTAGAGGAAGTTATGGAAGCTGCAAAAATGGCAGGTGCTGACCAGTTTATTCAGCGCTTGCCTATGGCATATGAAACCCAAATTGGTGAGGGTGGAGGTATGCTTTCGGGTGGACAAAGACAAAGGATAGCGATCGCTCGTGCTTTATTAGGAAATCCCCAACTACTAATTTTCGATGAAGCTACCAGCCACCTTGATACTGAATCCGAACGAATTATTCAAAACAATTTGAACACAATTCTCAAAAACCGCACCACACTAATTATTGCCCATCGCCTCTCCACCGTGCAAAAGGCTGACCTCATTTTGGTGTTAGACAGAGGTGTTTTAGTTGAAAGCGGCACTCACGAACAACTAATGGCTAAACGAGGACTATACTTCCATCTCAATCAGCAACAACTCAGTGCTAATAGCTAATTTGATACCCAAGTTATATGAGGGTAGCAGGTCTGAAGTTGAAATTTACTGGAATGCAGACTTTAAAGTTCCAAACTTAATTATTTGACGTAACAAATATTACTAATTTTCTAGCAATTTATGACGCATACATCTTCATCTGATAGTACCCTACCAGTTTTAAGCCCTGGCTGGTCTAATGCTACTAACGAATTGCTCGATGCTTTACCAAAAGCTTGGACGCGGGGAATATTATACCTGCTAGTTATTTTTGCAGCGATCGCACTCCCTTGGGCGATGCTATCGAAAGTAGAACAGACGGGTACAGCCAAAGGACGACTTGAACTTAAGGGTGATACTGTCAAGCGAGAGGCAGATATTCCCGGTGCATTAGCAGTTATTGCTGTTCGTGTCAAAGAAGGTGACGCAGTAAAAACTGGACAAATTTTAATGGAACTTGACTCAAAACCAGTACGTGATGAAATTCAACAATTGCAAGTTAAATTAGAAGGTCAGCAAAATCGCTTGGCACAGTTGAATATACTGGATAATCAATTAAGAATAGCACTAAGCGCCCAACAGCAACAGAACAAAGCACAAGAATTGGAAAAACTTGCACAAGTTGATCAAGCTCGGCAGAATCTTGCTTCTCTCAACACTTCCTATAATTTACAAAAAGTAGAGAAACTTGCTCCCATAGAGCAAACAAAGCAAGCTATACGCGATAGTCATAGTGCCTATAATTTAGCAATTACTCGTTTAAATGATGCTCAAATTGAAGTACGGCGCTACCAAAGACTTTTTCAAAAAGGGGCTGTACCTGAAATCAAAGTTAAAGAAATGGAAGGTTTAGCAAAAGAAAACTTACGTTTGCGGAATCAAGCTGAGTTTGATACGAAACAAGCTAAACTACGCTTGCAAGAACAACAAAAGCACTACCAAACTATTATCCATCAAGCTGCTTCAGATATAGAACAAGGTAAACTGCGTTTGCAAGAACAGCAACGTGGCTACCAAAGTTTAATCCAGGCTGGTAATATCGCTGTTTCTAAAAACGAACAACAACTGAACGAATTGAAAACCCAAATCACTACTCTACAATCAGAACTTAACCAGAACCAAACTCAGATTAAATCTCTCAAGGAGCAGTTAGAAAAGTATTTAATCCGTGCGCCATTTGATGGCACAATTTTTCAACTGCCAATTAAACGAGAAGGTTCTGTTGTGCAACCGAAGGAACTGATTGCGGAGATTGCACCCAAAGGAACTAGCCTTGTATTTAGAGGACAAATTCCCACTTCAGAAAGCGAGTCTCTACGTTCAGGAAATAAAAAGAAAGAAGCCAAACTCAAGTTTGATGAATATCCCTTCCAAGATTACGAAGTAGTTAAAGGTAAACTAACCTGGGTATCACCTGATTCTAAAATTACGCAAACACCACAAGGGAATATAACTACCTACGATGTGGAAGTTGAATTATCTCAGAATTGTATTCAGCCCGCAAGTAAATGTATTTCCTTTAAATCAGGTCAACCAGCAAGTGCCGAGATAATTATCCGTCAGCGTCGTATTATCGACTTTTTGATTGACCCATTTAAGAAATTACAAAAAAATGGTCTGCAACTATAGTCCATTTAATTATTTCTGTACTAATCACTGCATCTAACTATTTAAATTACAACCGCAAGGAGTTGAATCATGTCAATTGCTATCACTATTTCTCCTGAAGAAATTAATCATCAACTAAAACTATCTTGCCAAATACCCACTTTAGTTGAAGGTATTATCACTCGTAAAATTATTTTGTCTACGGCTGCTGAGTTAGGTCTTAAAGTAGAAACAGAAGAACTACAAAAAACCGCAGATAATATCCGGTTAGTCAACAAACTTTTACGTGCAGATGATGCTTGGGCTTGGCTTCAAAAACATCACCTTTCTCTAGAAGATTTTGAAGAGTTGATTTACACCACCATCATTTCTGGAAAGTTGTCACAACATCTCTTTGCTGACAAGGTTGAACCATTTTTTATTGAGCATCGACTCGATTACCTTCAAGTTGTTATGTACGAAATAATTTTAGAAGATGAAGAACTGGCAATGGAACTTTTCTATGAACTTCAGGAAGGTGAGATAAACTTCTATGAAATTGCTCATCAATACATTCAAGATGCTGAGTTGCGACGTACTGGAGGATACAGAGGTTTGCTATATCGCAAAGACCTTAAAGCAGAGATTTCTGCTGCTGTTTTCGCTGCTACTCCACCTCAAATTCTCAAACCAATTGTCACTTCTAAGGGAGTACACCTGATTTTAGTTGAGGAAATAATTCAGCCTCAGCTAGATAATTTTTTATGTCAAAAAATTATGTCAGATTTGTTTGACTCGTGGTTAATACAACAAATTGAGCAAGCCGAGATTTTGAGATGATTAGGATTATTTAATCTGGCATTTCTAGAATTTACGATGAGGCGAAAGCACCTATAATTTACTATGATTTGTAGGTGCTTTTGAACCCAAATATTTAGAGTAAGTAGGTGAGTGGAAATAAACCAAACTATGTAACAAAACATGAAGTTTGCGAAACCCTTGCGATTGCATAGTTCCACTCCGTTTCACTCGTAATGACATACCTCTAAATTTTCCCACCGATTTACTTAGTCGATACACGTTCCTGTACTTGGATTGTTTGTCCAGATTTCATTCCAGGCTCCCTGAACACGGAGTTTTTCAGGTAAAATACAGCTGGTTGAACCAGTTATCTTTAGCGATCCTATTGGGAAATTACCACAGGCACGCGATCTAGATGGCTCACAAATATCCGAAGCACCAATTCCTTTGTAAGCAGAAAATCCAATATGAGCATAAGGACTACCATTCCAATTTCCTTCGCCATACCAGACTCCGTTTTTTGCTTTGCATCTTATACCAGTACCATTATTTGCTTGGTTGTTGGCATCTGTGACAACATAGCGTGAGAAGTTTTTTCCACAAGAGTTGAGAGGTTGCAAACGACTGTCATAGTCTTGAAGCACGTTATTAGTAGTAAGTGTCCAAATCTCATCCCAGTCCCCAGAAACCTGTATAGTTTGCCAATCAGAAGATTTTCTAAAAAATAACCGATTGAAAATACCGTTTGTACCTTCTCCATTTCCAGAAATATCAGCAGCATAGTTTACTTGTTTTCCAGTAGATTCTGTAATAGCAGCAGAACCAACATGCCTATAGTCTGTATTGCCCCATCTTCCTTCTCCATACCAAACAAAAGTGAGGAAATTTCCATCCCGTCCTTGCTGATTAATAAACTTAACGCAACGCACACCACCCAATGCACCATTAGTCGATGTGACTCTGTAAGTTTTCAAATGGGGTCCGCAGGTGAATGAAGCATTAGCACTGCCAGAAGGAAGAATGGCAAACATTGTTCCAATTAGAGAAATGCCACTAAACGCAAAATTCAGTAATGCTTTCATATTAATAATCTCCAATTCGTTTCAGTGATATAGAATCTAAACTGCAAGATTGTTGGTTAATACAATATAAAATTGCTAACTAATAAAACTCTTTGGTTTTTCAATACATGCTATGCCAAACTGTTAGTTAAATATCAAAATTTAACTTGAAAATAGAGAACATAAGCCTGAACTGGAGTGTAGGCTCTTTTTGCAAGCTTAATTAACGAGGAGGATTCTGTGGAGGTGACGGAAGTTGTAAATACCAAGCAGTTGTTTCTCTTCCTGTAATGGTATGAACAACCCAGAACCTTGTACCATTGTCATAAACCCAAAACGAACTAGAAACGGGGAAATTCCATCAAAATCAACACCCTACCCTACAAATAATAAAATGCCCAGCCGTTGCTAAAGCCCAAAGACCTTTAGCATATAAATCCTATATCTTATTAAGATATATCCCAAAGGGCTGGGCATTGTATTTTTAGATATCCCTAAGAAAATCAGCAATCGCACATGAAATTTCTCTAGAAAACTGCGGTGGTGAAATCAAATACACTAGCATTTAGGGAGTATGTGAGGGATACGAGGACGAGGAGGAGTAATCCAAGGATAAAGATCGCGAATCCGCCGAAAGAACGAATCAGGAATCACAGGAGGGAACAGAAAGCCTCCATTTATAGATAGAGATTCTTCGTCCGTAATACTACAAAGTTGCTCTTCATCAGCAATATTTAGATTGAAAAATTTGATGCTAGTCATTTGATAATCTCCTTTGAGGTGAGTTTTTGGAGAACTAAGCTGAAAGATGAACCAACTTATAATTCTCCATTTTTTGCTAAGAATCCAAGAATAAAGCTTAAGTGATACTAGATTGACCTACCAATTACCTGAATAACTAATACCAAAGTCTCCTGGCAAACGTTGGTCGGCACCTGAGCTTCCAATCTTAATACCACTACCAGGTATCTTAATTGGATTTTGAGAAAGGAACTTTCTTATCGAGCTCCAGGCTTTTGTAAACCAAGAACCACCTAGTAAAGCTAAAGCTTCTTCATCACTAAGTTCATGAAGCATATCTAAGTCAGCAATCGATAAATCACAAATCTTGATATTAGCCATTTCAAATCTCCTTTCAGATTGAATAGTTTTGCAGGGATAAACTGTAAATTGCTTATCCCTTAATTAATTCAAGATGAAGCTCTCTTACTCACCACTAACTGCAACTAATCCGAAACCTCCAGCTATTAAAGTTCCTCCTACAGGAGCAGCTACACCAGTAGCTACCAAGGCAGTACCAACAGCTACACATGCACCGCCGAAGATTGCTTTAAACCAACCACCACCATTAATCTCTAATAATTCTTGGTCACTCAGTTGACACATCAATTCAGAATCAGATAGGTTCAAGTCATCAATTTTAATGCTAGTCATTCGATTGTTCCATTTCAATCAGTTGTTTGTAGTGAGATTAAGCTTTTGTTTGCTTGCCTCTCTATACAAATAACTTTGACAGATAAAATCTAATCATTCAAGAGTTAATTAGTCGTTATTTAGACATTATTAAACTGTTTTGTCTTGATAAAATTAAAACTAAACTATGGATAAATCAACGAAAATAAGCCAGATTTTACATTCGTATATAATTCCTATTTATTCACGCTTATAATTGAAGAAATTTTGTTTAAAAACTGACACAATTTTGTCCAATTAATCAG
This sequence comes from Calothrix sp. CSU_2_0, assembly GCA_012034595.1. Lineage (GTDB taxonomy): Bacteria > Cyanobacteriota > Cyanobacteriia > Cyanobacteriales > Nostocaceae > Brunnivagina. The sequence continues at coordinate 30,711 of JAAUPE010000038.1, forward strand.
ATATTTTCCTTTGTTTATAACTGTCCTCTCTTTTATCCATCGCTAAAAGAAAGCTAGCGTGATAAAACTAACTTGACACGTGGAGATTAAAGGCTTAATTCGGCTTAGATTTTGGCTGGGTACCGAGGTATTTCTCAATTCGCTGCAACCTCACGTTTGCATTATTAACCTGCATATATGTATCCCGAACCTGCTTACCCACAACTTCCAGGGACATGACAGGTTGGTAGTCTGCATTCATCCTCATCACCACAGCTACGGGTACGACAATAAATGCCAATATCATCACCATCACCGAAATAAGCTGAAAATCCAACCTACAAATCCAAGTCAAAATCCCGCTTCCGTACCTTTCCCAAATTCTTGTTAATATCCCTGGAGGGTTTATTCTCCTGTGTTTCTTCTGGGTTAACTGTTCCAACATCCCCATCATCCTTCTCTGGTTCTGGGCTAAATCCTCCATCTCCCTGCACATCGAAGTCAAATTCCGGCTCTCTATCTCCAGGACTATTTCTCGCTTCAATTGTGCCATTTGAGACGGGGATAATTCCACTCTCAATATTTGATTCTGGGAGAGGGTTTGGTTCAAGTTCGCCAATAATTTTTTCAGCGTCGGTATCTCCTGTGCGACGTACCTCAAACTCGGTGAGATTTCGCTCAAGGCTGTTAATTGCTGTAACTGTTGCTGCGAGGTTAAATCTAATGCGTTCAAGGCTGTCCCAAGCCTGTTGCAAGATTGGGCTAAATTGTCGATTGCCTCGCTTTGGTCGGCTGCTGTTGCCAGTTGTTCTGCTGTTATTTCCGTCCACTCGGATAGTTCCCCTTGGAGTTTTTTGAATAATTGTTTCCATTCGCTGGGTGCGGTTTCGGTAAGCTGGGATAAATAGCCGATGTATTGCACCAATCGAAATGCTGGGTCGTCTTCTTTCATTTCGGAGTCGAGGGCAAACCTCAGCACTTTGGCTTGAAACTCCGGTGGTTTATTTTCCAGGAGTTTATCGAGGTGGGATGGTTGCGGTTTATCCTGTCTTGAGTTTTTGTTATTGTTTGTTGGCATAGATAGGATGTCAGATAGAGGGATATTTGAACTTGCCCGCTCGAACTCGTATATAAGTAAAAAACCGGATGGGGTTAAAAAATGCGAAATAAAGCTACCCGATTTTTATTGCCTCTTCCCGGTAAATAAAGGTTTTTACGCTTACCGCTGAGTAATCAAAAAAATTAGACTTTCGCCAAGGAGAAGACAGTTGGTATTCTTCATAAGGAAAATAGTCGAACCCAAAATCTAATAATTAAATTCTCTCCCTCCCACTTCCATCGCTCCCCCACTCCCTCTGCTCTCCTTACCCCTCAAACATCCAATCCCAGCATCCATGCGGCTGTTTGCAATTGAGTTTCGGCTTTATCAACCCAGTCAAATATCCGCGATCGATTACTTACGGTTAAACCATCATGTTCTAAAGCTTCTCGGAATGTTAAATCTTGGGAGTCGATAAAATCGAAAAGGTTATCGTACAAATCGGGTAACAGTAGTTCCACACCACCAAGTTCGTTTAATAGAACTTGCCGCACCTTGGAATCGTTGTACCTGATAAATTTTTTATCTTCACCCCAGTAAAGATTTTTAGCTACCACATAATCCACGCGATCGCAACAAAAATCCACTAACCGTTTTAACTGGACGACGCTATCTTTGACTCTTCCCAGTACGGATACCATTGTGATGCGATACCCCATAGTTTCCGCATTTTTGAAAAGATGAATATCGGACGCTACTGATTCAAAATATTCGGCAGCACCCGCAGGTAAATCTACTAATGAAACTTTGGGAGAAAAACGCTCTAAATCGTCTTGTAGGGCATCTGCACCACCGCGTTGATTTAATTTTAAGGTTTTAACTCCGGGGGGAATGTTTTTGTAATGTCGAAAAAGTTGGGGGTTGGATTGGTCGCATTCGTAGGCGATACAGTCGATGTTTCTGTGGCGATATATATCTAAAAGCAGTCGAGCCATGACGCTTTTTCCCGTGCCTCCCTTGTCTCCGGTTACTAATACCAATCGTCCGTTGTATTGTCGTGCTACTTTGAGTTGTTGGGAAGATTCTTTTTGGGTAATTGATTTATTATTAGTTTGTTTATTATTGGTCTGTTCATTACTTATCCCTGCATCGTTATTTGGCTTTGCTTTTACAACCATTTATAAATTCTCCAATTTGTTGGGTGTTTACAAATTTTTTTCCGTTTAGAGCATTGCGCGATTGATTAACTGAGATTAATTTTCTACAAACTTATGTAATTTATAATCCATTAATTTCTTTCATGACTTTCTGACGATTAATTCTTTCTACAACTCATCTGTAATTGACTATTTTTACTTCCGCTTCCGTTATTTTTTCTGTCTATTCTTCCGTGTATTATTTCTAAAACTTTTTCCCTGCAACGCTGCTATACTTTCTCCCTTGTCAGTCGATTCATTCTATAAATCCTCGTTATCTATTAATTGGGGCTGGAAGGCGAAGGAATTGGTATTATCATCGCGAGAATTATTTTTATCGTTCTTTGGCTTTGCAGTTGAAGGTTGCTTATCCTGTTCACTGGAAGACAATTTTTGATTATTTATCGTAAATGTTGGTGAGGTAGATGCGGCAGATATTTCTCTTGCTTCCGAGCTTCGATTTACTCCTGAATTTTTATTTTTTCCGAGTTTTGATTAGCTCTCGAATTTTGATTTACTTCCGAGCTTCGATTTACTCCAGATTTTTGATTTCTTTCCCAGCTTGTATTTAGTTCCAAACTTTCTTTCATTTCCAAATTTTCAGGAATATCTATCTCATCCGAATTTTTCTCTACCCCATCATCCCTAGATACCTTAGATTTTTTACGAGCTTTCTTGCGGATATCGTTCAATAGGTATTTAATCCTTTCTCCACTAATATTGATGTCCAATCCAGCTAATGTGGTTGACACTTCTTCGTAGGTGTAACCAAGTCGCAACACTCGTTCAATTTGACGGCGCATCTTTCTAATGGCATCTCGCGCCGACACGTCATCTAATTCCTTTGCACCCAAAGCCCTCAGTGCATCTAATGCCTCTGGTATTTTGGCTTTAGAAACTCTATCCGACATCACCTAAAATACTCCCGGTCAAGATTATTCAATCTCCTTTTTTGTTCTACCTTAATTAAGTATTTTTGTACTGTATTGAAATATATTGTTACTTTATTTTTGAATAAATCGAAAAAATTATAACTATAGACGTAGTATTTTTTTCCTGATGGCTAAAACTGAAGTCTCGTAAATCGAGATTAAATGGGATTGAGATTTTTTCCAAAAATATGGCTAAAATATTTGAAAACATCCCACAAATAAAACAATCATAAAATCAATAATCGACATTCTCAAAAAGATAAAAATCTCCAATGTTTTTCATTCTCAAGAGTTCTCCTAGTTCTCCCTCGCGTTTTGGGTATTCCCATTTCTCTGGTTCTCTCACAGTTCCAGGTATTCCCGGCTTTCTTGTCCTCCCTCGCATTTTGGGTATTCTCATTTCTCTCGTTTTCCCACAGTCCAGGTTTTTCAGGGCTTTTTCGTTTTTTCACAGTCCAGGTTTTTCGGGGCTTGCTCGTTCTCCCGTGGTCTTGGTGGGGAGCCAGCCATGCCCTAAAACTTACGTTTTACCATCGCTCGCGCTCGGTACGGGCAGGCTGGCTCAAGGGGGATACCCCCTTAAGAAACCCCAATTAAAGCACAGTTGAGGCATTAATTTAGATATATATCGAGGCAGGTATCAAACCGTAAAACGGATGGCATATTGCATAATACACCTGTGGATTAATTTAAACACGTACCGAGGCAGACATCGAGCGATACACCAAGGGGGTTAAGCTGAGTCCCTTTGGGACACGCTCCGCTTCCACTTGCTTCCCCGGAAAGGTACGCTTATCGCAAAATCCAAATATTCACAACACATAGACAAACGCACTTTGATTTTTGGTTTAACTATGTCAAATTCAATAGTTCGCACCAAAATAATGCAAATCCGAGTGTCGGAGGTGGAATTTGAAATGATTCATTCACGGGCATCTCAAGCGGGACTGTCGTGTTCGGAGTTATTTCGACGCAATGCCCTACTACGTCCTTTGCCCAAACGAACGACAAAAATAGCCATCCAAACTTACGTCGAACTGGGGAAAATCGGGAATAACATCAATCAATTAAGCAAAGCTGCTAATACTGCGATCGCGCTGGGACAAAAACCACGCATCGATGTGGGTAAGTTGGAAGCACTCGGAGAACTACTACACCAAATACGTCGAGAAATTACGGGTTGTGACTTATCACAATTGGGGGACGAGGATGAAGAAGATGAAAATGAAGACGAATTTGAAATGGCTTGAGGTGTAGCGATTTCAGAAAATGGCGGTGGAGAATCGAGGGATTCGGTTCGTTAAATTTTAAAAAGTTTGGGGTATATCGACTTGTATAAATCAACCACAAACGCATCTCCAAAATGAAAACGAATTTTAATAAAAGGGTTTGGGGTATGAGGACTATCCTCTTCATCAAGGAGAATAACAAAAAATTGACGCACCTGGGGCATCGCTTCGCTGATTGGGCGGTAGGTTTGTACGGGCATTGAGATTTATAGTTGGCTGCCCAGATAGTCAAAGCCCGCACAAACCCACTTCGCTTCGCCGTCCAATCTCCCCAGTTGCTAGTTTCATCGTGAGGGAAAAATAATTTCTAGCACCAGCTAAGGAAGGAAAAATGATTGCCAAACAACGTAAAGGGCGGGTTTTCGCGGTTTGCTCGAATATGTGGAGAACAAGGAGGAAGCCTCACGCATTGGTGGAAATATGTCGGGACAAAACCCGCGAGAACTTGCTACTGAGTTCAAATTTTCCCGGCAGTTAAACCCAAATGTGGAACGGGCTGTTTACCATGTTTCCCTTTCCCTGGCTCCAGGAGAATATTTATCGGACGAGCAATGGAACGAAATTAGCGATCGCTATCTTCGGGAGATGAATTTTCATAACAATCAGTATGTGGTTTATCGTCACGGTGATAAGGAAAACGACCATATTCATATTGTGGCTAGTCGGATTTCTCTAGATGATGGCAGGTGCGTCCACGATGGTTGGGACTATAAACGCAGCGAGGCAATTGTACGGCAGTTGGAGCGGGACTATAATTTGCAGTCGGTTAGGGGGAGTCATGAAAAATTAGAGCGCACCGCAACCACAGGACAACACCGCAGGATTGAGCGGGAACAAGGCGAGTACGATTTGGGGTTGAGGGATAATCCCCCGGAACTACCAGTTAAGGTGCAATTGCAGAAAATTATCGATGGGCTTTGCCCGGTCTGCGACCATCGCGTCACGGCTTTAAAAGAGCATGATTCCACAAGTGACTATCTGACGATGCCAATGTTTATCGAGCGATTGCAGGGGGAAGGGGTGGAGGTTCGCCACGGTTTTACGAGGAATGGCAAGTCGAAGGGGATTAGTTATAGTTTTTTGGGGCAGGCTTTTAGTGGTTCCCATTTGGGTGCTGCCTATACTTTCCCAGGTTTGCAAAAACACAAGGGTGTCAGTTACCAACCACTCCGTGATGATATGGCGATTAAACAATTGCTGTTGAATCCGGTAAATTATGGTGCTGCAACTGGGTTTGAGCAGGGTGATGGGTTCGCGATCGACACAGCTACTGATATTAGCGATGTGATTGGTAGTACCGACTCGGAGGAAGCTAATGATGTTGCTGATACGGACTCAAATGAAAGTAATACCAACGCGGCTGATATTATCATCAATGCCCAAAGCACTGCCGAGGCTGTTTTGATTTTTGATGGGGAAAATACTACTGGTATCACTACCCAAAACACTACTGACGCTAATACTCTTATTGGGGAGGAGGACGAAGCAGCCGAAAAGAACGAGCGGTGGCAAGTTATATATCAACAGATTTGTTCAAAACTGGAACAATATAGCGACTCTGAACGAGATTATCTAATTGTCAAACGATTGTTGCAATTGAAAAGACCACCGTCAGAAATTAAAGAAATTATCAATGCCAGTCCAATTGAGCATACCGAAACCCAGCTTAAAGAGTTGATGGTGAGGGCAAATTTGGAGTTACAGGAAGAACATCAAAAACAACTGCGGCAACAGAAAAAGCTCTTGGAGCTTGAACTTTGACTGCTATTGCAGAAACTTCAGGGGAAGCTGCGGAAGCCATTAAAGACTATGATGTGTTAGAAAGTTTACAACGGTCGGTATTTAGCAAAAAAGTGCCACACCCAAGCAATTATAACTGTGTCGTTGAATCTTTGATTTTAGTGTATTAGGGAATAGGTTATTAGGGTCAATGAAAAATCAAAAAGAAACCATTCGTAAAATGGTTACTTACCTAAATAATGAAGACAAAGATGGTGGTTTTTGGCTGCCTAATATTCAACGCCCCTTTGTTTGGACAGAAGAACAAATAGAGCGTTTATTTGACTCGATTATGCGGGAATATCCCATCAGTACACTCTTAGTTTGGCGCACAAAAGCCAAAATTAAATGTCGTAAATTTATTGACAACTATCAACAAACCCTAAAACTATCGACTTTTTACGTTCCTGAAAACGAGAAAGCTAAGTTATTAGTTCTTGACGGACAACAACGCTTACAGAGTTTTTTTATAGGCTTAAAAGGAAGTTACGAACAAAAAGAATTATTTTTTCATGTCCTCAGTGGAGATTTAGCTGCTCCAGAAGATATTCGCTATCAGTTTAAATTTTTCAAGCCTGATTCTTCTAAATTCCCTTGGATTAAATTTAAAGATATTGTTTTTAGTCATGAAACTTTTGATGAAATTGCAGAAGGCATTATTGAAAGTAGTTTTGTAGAATTAACAAAGGATGAAAAAAGACGTATTCGTAAAAATATTGCTAGTGTTATTCAACACTTTTGTACAAATGATTTTTTAATGTATCAGGAATTAGACAGTGTTGATAGTCCTGAAATATATAAAGAAGATGATGTAGTTGAAATTTTTATCAGAGCCAATTCTGGTGGAACTCAATTAGGTAAATCTGATTTACTATTTTCCCTATTAAGTACCAGTTGGGAAGATGCAGATGCAAGGCTTGAAGATTTACTAGACGAACTCAATAAAAGTAGTTATAAATTCACCAGAGACTTTATTTTAAAAACCTGCATTACTTTGCTGGATAAAGGCGCACGTTATGAAGTTAAGAAGTTTAGAGATGAAGTCACCAGAAAAGAGATTATCAACAACTGGGATAATATAGCTAACGCCATCAAAGAAGTTAAAGACTTTTTGCTAGGTAAAACCTTTCTCCGCACCGATAAAGCTGTTCCCTCTTACTTAGCCTTAATTCCAATTATTTATTTCCGCTATCACTATCCGAAAACATGGTCTAATATTGAGCGATTAGATAGCTATATCTTAAGGACATTTATTACAGGAGCTTTTAGCGGTAATCCAGATAATTTAATTGATAAATTAACCAGAAAAATTAAAGAAATTGAAGTTTTTGATGTTCAACAAATCTTTGGTGTAATTCGAGCAGATGGGCGCAGTTTAGAAATTACGCCAGAGACTATTTTATCTCAAGATTATACTTCTAAATTAATTCATTTATTTTTTAATTTATGGTATGAAGGTTTTACTTATCATCCAAGTTACGAAGCTAATTTACCACAGATAGACCATATATTCCCTCAATCTTTGCTGCGGACAGTCAAAGATATTAACCCATCCACAGGTCACAAAAACATCCTCAAATATAAACAATTTGACCGCGACCAGATTGCTAACTGTATGTTATTGACTGCTAAAGAAAATGGTGCAGGAGGGAAAAAAGATACTCCTCCTGAAGAGTGGTTTAGTGCCAAAGACGTTAGTTATTTAAACTTGCATCTTATCCCTCAACAACCCGATTTATGGAAGCTAGAAAACTACGATAAATTTATTGAAGCTAGACAACAACTAATTTTAGATAAATTTAGTGAGATGATTCAAAATGTAGCTTAAAAATGTAATGTCTGGCATGATTTTTTAGTATTTAAGCAGTAGTAGGAGTTGCCGTTTGTTTTGGTTCTTTCGGTTTTTTCTCGAAAGTTTGGACATTGGGTTCGAGCAATACAAAACCATTATCCGTTGACTCTCCCATCTTCCCAGCAATTGCTGCTACCCAAACAGGATAATTAGCTTGGGCATCTGTTAATTTTTTCCATACCTTGGGTTTAAGAGTGACAGATACAACAGAGCCATCACAATCGATTTCAAATTGCTGCCATCCATTCTCGACGGTTTGAGCAACTGGTAGTTCGCTAATCTTGATGGTAACTTCTAGCTTTCCTAATGTTGCCATAACGAAAAAACGTCCTGTCTTTTAAGATTTAAGAAACTTGAAAATTAACTTTTACTCCTATCACAAGAACATCACTTCATGAATAGATTGTTCATAAAATGATATCTTCCATCAATGGCACAAAGTTAAACTTCATAGTTCATCTGAACTACTTAGCTGCGATGCGGAAATACCACTGTATATTTTGGCAAAACGAAATGCGATCGCGGAATTGCCTGGGGGCAGGTTCAAGGGGGTAAATGAGCAACGGTACAGAAAGTTACGCTAAGGCTGAAAGTCTTACAGGACAAGCGTTATGCAAATCACTTTTTTTGCACCTCAACCATTATGCCCAGCACCATGCTACGCGTATCAATTAACCTATACTCTGTTTGGTACATCAAACGAGTACGGGACAGCAAGGGTTTCAGACTCTAAAATTTCAGAACCTTCAATTGGTACAGTTTTTCTTTCTGGTGATTAATTCCTTAACATAACTTTCTGCACCACTGCTTATTTCACCCCTTCAATCTAAAAACCTTCTACTGGGGGTAGTCCAGCTTCTAACGATTGTCCAACTTCTAGCGATTGTCCAGCTTCTAACGATTGTCCAACTTCTAGCGATTGTCCAGCTTCTAACGATTGTCCGGCTTCTATTTCTAATACTTTTTGTCCACATTGACACTCCGTATTACTATCTATAACCGTAATAATTTGATTGTCAACGTTGACAATAGGGCTTTGGCAACACCCTTGTTGACAATCAATATCCTCATCTGGTGGTAATTCTGGGCTATTGTCAACATTGTCAACATCTTCCAAGGGTTTAGAAAAATCCAGATTTTGATTAGCTATAAATCTTACACTTCTCCCTATACGTACAACCTCGCCGTAACCCAACTCGGACATTTTCTCGAATAAATCAGCCACATAGGCGGAAGCTTCCCGTCCCGCAGCTTTAGCTCGCGCTTGAATGATGCGAGATTCCCGGTAAACGTCGCGGGCTGTAATCCCCGAAGGATGTTTTTGAACTGCCGAATCGTAGATTTGTAGCAGGATTGAGGCAATATCATCGTTGGGGGTAACTTTTTCTTGGAGAATATGGAAGGCGCTGCGGTAGTATTGACCGAAGACTACAGCTCGTTTTAACGTCCCCAGGGAAAGGGTTTTAATGTCGGTGCTACTGGGGCTGTAAAAACACTCAATTAGATGCAAAGCCAAGGCTATACGCAGGATGTGAGTATCGAGTTTATTCATCCAGGTACGGATGCCAGTGTGGGAAACCTGCTCGATTTGCTCGCCGATGGTATTTACCAAAGAAGCAAAATATTTCTGGGCATCCGGCGCTAATTTAACCAATTCGGGGTTCAAATTGTCCAACCACCCATAAAGTAACGGCAAGCGATCGCTTAAACGACAGTCGCCTTCAATGTACTTTTTCTGGCGTTGTTTGGGTACGGCAAACAAGAAACGGGCTTGCATCCCATTGCCGTCGTTAGCGTCTTTGAAAACTTTACGAAATATGTCGTTTTGGATGCCACCAGTGATTCCCAGCCCTGGATTGGCGATGGAATAACTATTTTCAATGTCCACCCGATCGATAAAGGTTTCTTTGTTGTCCCAAAGTTTCAGTAGCAGTTCTATGGCTTCGGTTTCGTTGCCACTAAACTGGTTGAGGGAGCTAAATAATCCTTTGATTTCATCCCTTGCCCATAGGGAACCCTGATTCTCTTGTTCTGAGAGACGCTTGAGGACTGATTGAATGGTGGCTACCTCAAAGAGGTATTTTCTTAAAGCTGGTTTTTCCGGTTCCTGGGCTTGGCTGTCTTCAGATTTTTCATACTCCGTTAACGCCCGTTTGTATTCCTTGATTTCTTCCTGATAGTCAGCATTGGCGGACATTTGCAGCTGACGCAATGGGGACAAAATTAGGCTATCGGCGCGGGTTTTGCCGCCACCGGAAGGTAATACGGTACAAGTCCAGTTGACGGCGGGAATGCCGCCATATTCATCTAATTTAAATCCCCCTGCTAGGGATGATACTGCCGATAGTAAGGGTTGCCAAAGCATTACTGGGTCAATGTTAAGTACATCCGCATCATGTTTGAGGTCGCGGGCTAGGCTCGTAGGCAATACTTCGTCCCAGTTAATCAAGGCTTGGTTGTAATCCATTAGGGATTTCAGCCGTAGTTCGTCTTCTGGCAATACTTCGTTGTAGCGAACCCTGCAACCTGCCACGATATCGTTAAATACTTTTTGGGATACAAATTGACGATTATTTCGGTATAAATGGTCTAATTTACTACTCTCAATAAAATCGACTCGATTTTCCTGGAGTATGGCGTTGACAGCGTTGACAATAGCCTGAATTTGAGTTTCATCAAGGTTTTCTATTGTCAACACCCCCGTTGACAATTGGGCATTGTCAACGTTGACAATAGATTTTCCACTTAGTTGAGTTTTTCCACTGGTGTTAATAGTTTCATTATTAGTAATGGTGTCGATAATTTTCTCCCAGGTTTTAGCGGGAATTTTGGCGCGTTGGCGTAGGGATTCTAGTTCTAAAAGTTTTTCGGTTTCGGGTAATAGGGATATGGCTAGTTGGGCGATCGCATGGGTGGATTCTGGGGTGAGGTCCGACGAGCGGTATATTGACAGCCATTTGTCGCTGTCGAGGGAGTAATCAATTATTTGGTCTAAAAGTTCTTCAAACCTAAATCCTGCCGAGACCAAATTTGAGATGGGCTGTTGACAACCGTAAATTTTTATTAAGCCAGCGTCGGCTGCTTGGATTTCCCATACCTGTTTTTTGATTTCGATTTCTGGCGTATCCCCTGTGGCGATTATGTAGTGGTGTCCGGGTGCGATGGGGTCGCCGTAGGTCGAAAATCCTGGGATTGCGATTACCGATATGGGTAGTTCGGTGTTGGGGAACCAGAAAAAGGGTTTGCAGGGGATGGATTGTTGGGTAGATGTTGATGCGTACATGATAATTCTCCAAAGATGTGTGGCGGCGGTTTTCTTCTTTGGAGGGAGTGCGCCTTATAGCTTGTCTGATTTCCTAGCTTTTTTGGAGTTTTATTAGCCGTTTGACCTGGGAATATGGCGTTTTCGGGTCAATGCGGTTGGCGGTTTGGTGTGTCCAGGGGCTAAATAATTTGGCGGGGTGAGACTCGTTGCGTTAGCCACTCAGAAGTGAGTATCGCTTTTTATTTGTCTTCTGCTTTCGGTTTGTCGTCTCGTTTTAATTTTTTCTTCCCGCGCCCGGTTCTCTATTTGCAATTGTTTTGGACAAATCACCAAAAATTTATGTAAAACTCTGTCGAAAGTTATAGGAAATCGGTGCGACGTGCTATGATAATGCCTATAGGCGCATAGCGAAATTCTCAATCAACGTAGCCTTTTCAGTGTTACAACCGCCAAGTCATTCCACTGTTAGGTTAATCGAGATAAGCTCTGCTCCGCTCCAATTTAATTAATTAAGTTTAATTTCGATCCATAACTTTTTTGTGGGTCGAAATTAATTTATAAGCTACTTGGATGCTTTAATCCAAACCAGATGTCGCTTTTACAGGCGGCATTTTTAGTATGGACTTCGAGCGATACTCTTTCAGAGTCACTCCGTGAACGCAACAATCACCTCCTGAATCGATGTAAATAAATGTAACAAGTTCGCTTTGCTTTTAACTAAACTATTGTTTATCACTGTTAATTGCATTTAACTCCGAGTTTAAGAGCGCATAATAATCACACGCACTCTTTCGAGTAAACGCTAAAAGCCAGGGTGGACAAACAAAACACAATACATCATCGAAGAGCGAATTAGGTGTGACAAAAACTCTTAAATATCGCAATCAATGAAGTTTGTATTCACTCCAGATTTTAATACAAATCCACACATATCGATCCATGTAATCTAATTTTTTTTGAAATTCAGTATAGTTAGTAATTATTTTGAGTGCTTGTTGATACTTCCTCTCTAGCTCGATATTTTCCAGTTAATAACCATAGGAAAAATAGCCCTTAATTTTCGATAAAAAAAGAGCGATTTAGTGCCAAATTGAAGTTATTTCCAAAAGTGACAATCGTTAACTTTTGTTAATTTTGGGTCTTTTTAGGTCATGTTGGATATTTTTAGACATTAACCAGCTAATAAAAATAAAAGTGTAATATACACAATTGCGCGGATAGCAAAAATATTTATATTTATTGCATTTAGAGCAATTATTCCTGTTAGCTTGAACATCTCATCTAAATTTTAGCTCCGTGTGTTTTTTTCATATTTAACCTCATATTGATATTAGGAATATTGCTAAATTGATAGTCAAAATTAAGCCACTGTAATGCGATTAAGATTGTGACTGACTTATTCATTGAACAAACAACCATTAGCTAGCAGATTTAATGTGTCTCTTGCAATTGCTGGGTGGATTGAATTTGGGGTAACGGCTCCAGTGGGGTACTAACGGGAGAATATCGGCAGTAGCAAACGATAATTGCCCCAAATTCCGCATTTGCGCTGTTGGTGCTATATTCTTCAACCCTAACTACCTCCCAATCCCCAACCCGACTGTGGGTGCTAGCATTTTGGAACTGCTTCGAGGCAAATGGTTCAACCCTGTGATATTCCCGCAACCTGTAACCCGGTTGGGGAATTGGTTGTTCCGATGAATCAAAATGCTCGGCAAGGATATCGGTAACTGCCCCGGTGTGAGCTAATAACCTGTTTTCGGCTCCTTCTTCCTCTCTCCAATCCGCACGAAAGATAATGTATTTTCTCATTGGTTTTCCTCCAAGTAATTTGGAAATTCTGTTTCTCCCTCGAAAACGCAGAGCCATTTTAGTGTTTTGTCCCCAGTCGGCTCTATTCGCAACAGCTTCCATCGATATTTCTGTTCTATTGCATAACACCTCCACCGCTCGGTTACTGCGTGTCGGGAAATGTTTTCTTCCTGGGGCTGCTTGTTTTCGGTCATACCTCCCTCGAATTAGCTGCTTTCTCTTTCTTTTTGTTGGCGATCGCACGTTTGATGATGATTTTTGCTAGGTGGGTTGGGCTTAAAAATTCTTCTTTTGCCCACTCCTCTAGATATTGGTAAGCTGACGCGCATCTAAATTTAATAATTTAGCGTCTGAAAGCATTTGCTGCCTTAGATTACCCTATAAAACTAAGTGCGGAACAGCTTATTCATCCCCTATTATCTTTATCGTGTGATTGTGACTTTACTTTTTCGTTAGCAACCGCTTTCTCCGCCATTGTTTCTATCAAGTTAGATAGCGTTCGATTTTCACGATTTGCCCATTTTTGAAGTTCCTCCTTTAACTCGTCACTACAAGTAAAAGTAATTTTGGCTTTTTTAGTAACTCCCATAGCTTCTGAATAGGTTGGATATTTCCAGTAAACATCAGAAGCTATTTATATAGTTGTACTTCTGAAGCAATTCTACTTTTGTTGATAGCTTCCGAAGCTTTCTGATATAATATCACTAGCAGCCAACAAAACGATACCCAACAAAGGCAACAGAAGCTAGAAAGTGACGTTGAGGCTATCAATCACAGGTTTTTGATATCAGATTTTGCAGGAGGAAACTTCTCCCTGCGAAGTTTCGTAGCTAACTAAATTCCAGCCTGTAACTCCGTTACAGCCGATTTCACGCTGGTCGTAGCTAGTAATGTGAAAAATTATTAAGGAGAGTGCAAGGAATGTCTGCGCGACAGTAAAAATTACAAGTCTTACAAGACAAGCATTTGCTTGAAAGTTGCATTTTTTTACCAGCTTGAAAGCATCCATTTCAGCCCTTACTTATCCCAGTTCTATGTTCCGTTTCATGGGTTGGAAGCAAATATAGAAGCTCAAAAGCATTGATTTACCGTGGTTGCGGTTGCTAGTGCGGAATAATTGAGCGAAATAGAGGCAGTGCGTTTGACGTGCAGAGAAAATCAATTTTGATACTGGTTGGAAGTCCCAATGTTGAGTAATTGCGATGCAAAAAAATATTTTGAGATTCACTATGAAAGGTTAATTTCTGACAGTGCGTGGTACAGATTAAAGCGAACCCTACGGGAATGCGAATTGGAATTGTCAACAGATAATTTGCGATTTCTTGCTGAAATCAAGCAGAAAAAGCAGTACACCAAACTATCGCTGAAGGATTTAATTTTTTGTCAAAAACAAGCCCATGAAATAGCTAAAAAACGGCTACTAATCACAGGAGAGTTAGCCTATAGAGAACTACAGAAAGCCAGTCAAAATAAGGCACACCGGACAACCATTATTAGATGGTTTCAGACCCATGTTAGCGCGATTGATGGAAAATACTTTAATAAAAACAGAAACTACCGAGCCGAAGAATTAATCCCCGTATTTGCATCAGCCTATGTCTATGCAGCCAAAAAATCGGCTGTGAAATTATCTCGAACCAAAACAAGGAGTTACAATGAAAAATCACATTGAAAATATTCGTAAATCTGTGAAGAAACTGGGATATATACCAACTTCTCAACAGATAAAAAACGCAATCAATCAAATATGCCCAGACGGTGACGATATTTTAGCCAATAAATCAGCCATTGTCGCAGAAGTAATTAGCTATTTTAAATCACCAGAAACAACAGATTTAGTCAAAAATAATCAACCAGAAAGTGAGATAGATATCTCACAGCAGACACCTACTAATCAACCCGAAACTATACAGAACAATAGTCTGATAGATGGGAAAAATACTGACATACCAGGAATCTCAGAAGCTAAAAATGAACTTTATTTAGAACCAGCAGACGAATCCAACCTCATTATTTCTGACGAAAACAAATACGATTTAATCGCATCTCAGTCAATCGCATTAGGCATCGAACTATCAGACGTAGAAGTCCACGAACTTGCTACCAACATCAAAGATAATTTTCTCGATTACGAAACATTCATCGAAGATGCTATTGATGCGATTGTTAATTACGCAGAACACCGCAGCAACCGATTAGAACAGAAAATTAGGGATGCTCGGAAGCAAATTGAGGGAAACAGACAGCAATTAAATCGAACTTTAGTTGGCGAATTTCGAGAATTAAACAACTTTTTTCGACAAGGAGCAGCAAAACGGCAGGAACTATCCAGACAGATTACGGAAGCCTTTAAAATCTAGTTCAACTACCATTTACATCATCGGAATTATCTTATGTTTGCTGCCATTTATAATCCAATTTTTCTGGGGATTGAAACCTATTGCACCAAGACAAAGAGAACAATTGTTAATCAAACAAGGATACATCTGCATTGAACGTTGCGAGGATAATTAATAATGAAAAAATCTCAGTACATTCGTGACCATGTTTCTAGCTACGGTAAACAAATCACTAAAGCCACCAATAAAAAATTCGGCATCAATAATGCCCTGATTATCCGTGCTGTAAATGGCGACGATAAAGCATTAAAGCAAATTGGGGATATGGGTAATACAGGACAGAGATTAATTGCTGTGATGCCCCTTATCCGCGAAAATTTAAAGGACTACATCGAAGGAATTGGAGATTACAACGAAGCACTAGCAGATATTTATAAAACCGGAGGACGGGAAGCAGCCAAAATTGATAAAGCTGGAGGTGATGTTTCCCTAGAAAACACCCGTTACAATCACTTAATTGATGAATATAAAACTAAATTATTCGCCGATTTAGAGAAAGAATATCAGCGTCATGATGACGCAATGGATATCATCGAATTGCAGGCATGGATAGATACTCAAATGACAACAGTTGAGGCGAAAACAAGACTAGAAGATATCAGTAACAAGCCATTTATCGCCCAAATGAAAGCGGATAGAGATTACGAAGATAAAAAGATTAAACATTTACTCGAAAATGGCTCAGATAGCGACTTAAGCTTGATTCCTAAAAAACATTTTTCAACCAATCCAGTCGTTAAATTCTGGAACAATATTCGAGAAATATTTAGATAATCTGAGAAAAATTTAGACGAATTAAATACCCTCAACTATTTACTGAGGGATATACCGTAAACAGAATGAGAATTATTAGCTATGTTACAGGATTTAGAATCTGTAAGCGATAAATTGTCAGGAAGAGAATCTTCCCAGCAAACTTCGGATGAAGAGAATCAAGCGAATTATCCCCGAAGCGAAGATTCATCTTTTACCCCAGATGAAATCGAAATCATCTCCGAATTTAAAGCCAATCATCAAAAAAAGATTAATAAAAATCGTAGCATTCTTAAAGGCTTAGAAGTTAGTTTCTGGGGAATTACATCCTATTCCTTAGCCCGATTCTTGATTCTGACTAGTGGTACACAGGGTTTAACTTTAGCTATTGCCAGCACATTCTTAATTAATCAGATAACTAACCGTAATTGTTTAGATAACTTTCGAGTTGATAAAAAAGATGACCAATGGGAAATAGATGGTATGGGTAGGTTAATCAAATTCGGTTTATCTACGATAGTTTCAGTCATCATTTTATGGGGTGCTATTGGCGATTTTATTCAAATGGTTAATAGTTCCAAACAAACTTATAACACCCTGCAAACAACTGTAGAAGAATTTAATAAACTACCCAATGACGAACAAAACAAATTGATTGTGATTGTGGGAATATCCTTCATTGCGGGAGTTTACACCATATCTTGTTTGAATAGGAGATGAAAATATTAGCAGAAAAATACAGTGTGAAGTGAATATTTCATCTCAAATTTTGGCGTTGCTGATTAAAAATATGAATGTGTCTCACGTCAAGGTGCAAATAAGTAAGTAGGCGTGAATATTTCTCATTGGGATTAGGCAGGAGGGAAGAGGGTTTTAACTTGGTTTATATTTATTCACATAGTTTGTTTTTATTGTGCTGACCTACTTAATCGTTGTTTAATCATGTCAAAAATTCAAATTCATACTCCGATTCAGCAACGCTAAAATTTTCTTTCAATTTAGTTAAGAAGATGAAAAAACTCGCAGGATTTACGGTATTAGGTGTGACTATCGCCCTATCTAGTACATTTTATTTAGGGCAATCTTCACGACCATTTAATTTAATTGGAGTGAAATTTTGCCCCAAAACAGCTAACTATACCAAAAATTCCAACTACACATCTGCAAGTCAAGCCCAACAACAACTAGATCATAAATATTGCCAGTTTGAACATAAACTCCTCAAGGAAGTCTGGGATAATCAGCAATTTCAAGCATCCAAACCACTCCCCGAATCGAGCCTTTTAAGCCGTGATATCCCGGCTATCGAATCAGGTGTAGTCTGGTTTTTAGTCGCACCTGTTTCAATGGGAATCGCCTATTTATCCTGGGCAAAGAAATGCGAAGAGGAAGAAACCTATTTTTATCAATTATTGCAAGACTTTAAAATCCAAGTTTCCCTAACTGGTGCATCTACAAGGGAAGAAATTGATTTTAAATCCCAGTCAATCAAAAACAATTGGGATAAACAGCGTGTAAAGGCTGGATTTGTCTCTGTTGAGGGAATGCAAGATAAGTTCCGAAGACAGCAGGAATTACAGGATAAAACCCATATTTCCACCATCAAGCAATTTGACTTAGCTGATTCAGACATGGATAAGAAAATCTCCGAGAATTTGCGAGATAAATATAAAGCTAATAAAGAATCGGATAAATTACTTGGAATTAAAAGTAGTAATAATGACGACGATACTAACTCCAATCTCAGCGATAAAGAATTAGCCAATCAGCTGATAAATGCCCTGAAACAGCATGAGGATGGGTGGTTGTGGTATTTAGTGGGGTCTTTCACCCCTATTATTATCTGGGGAAAAGCCGGAAGCTATAAATCATATACAGCAGCATGTATAGCCCTTTTGAAACACTTTCTCATCGATGCTAAAATCCAAGCGATCGCCGATATTGATTTTGACCAGAATAAGGAAGATAGCTGGAAATATTTGATACCCTTGGAGCCTGTAATTTACGGTACTGGTATCGATTGGGAAGATTATGAAAATGCTTATTTAGATGCGATTGAAAGGTCGAAGGTACGCACTCTCAAGGATAAGCCAATCGTGAGTATTTGGGATGAATTAACCAATGCTAACGGTAAATTTGAGAACGCTAAAAATATAGTTCCGTTTGTTATCGCTACTCCCCGAAAGAGAAACGAGCATTGTATATTGTTGTCCCATAATCTCACCCAAGCTTGTTTAGGTGGTTGTGAGAGCATTTCTGAGCCAATTAAAACCCAGACCTATCGACTGAATTTAAAAACTAACCCGCAAGCTAAACCATTGTTTAAGGGTGTATTGGAAGGGCTTGTAGATGATAATGGGAACGAGTTAGAGCAGCATCAAGTATCCTTACCAAAATGGTTTCGTCCTGAGATTATTTGGGATCATTTTCATGGGAAGGTGATTAAGTTTGAAGATTGATTATGTGTATTTCTTCCCCAGCACCTAACCAGACTCGATAGATAATGCCTAAGAACGAGCATATTCTGGTTGTTCCTGCGTTCAGCAGCACAAGCAAGCACTAAGAGTAGTACAGATAAAGTTATAATTCCCTCCGGGTGAGTCAGTCCACTCGGAGGGGAATGTGGATAAAACGTGGCAATAATAAAGAATGTTGGATCGAGAATCAATAATTATAATTAGGGAACGTGCGACTTTAGAGCAGGTCGAGCAGATGTTAGAAACTTTAAGGGTCTATATCAAAGTTGTAGTTGATATCGAACGCAGTATCTTAGCAGGAGGTGGAGAAAAACATGCTTGGTGCGAAGCCATATTATTAGAAGATGGTAGCAGGCAGAGTGATATTTGGGGTGCTAATTGGACTCCCTTCAATCAATCTGTCGATTACGAATCAATTATCAATATTCGTCCCAGCCAAAATAACCGCTCGATGATTATTCAAGACCCTACAATAAAAGAGCGTGTAAAACAAATTACAGAGGAATTAATCGGTGGATACCAAATCGAATTTAGATGAAAAAAAAGCAGGTTTCCAAAACGAAGATATTTCCCATCGCTTGGGACATATAGCTTCTAACTTAGCGCGTGTTCGCTCTTTTTTTAATAGTGCGTTCAAAAAAGGTGTGGAAGTTGTAATAGACGAGACAGAGTGGTTTATTGAGTGGACGGCAGCAGAAATTGAACCAGAACAAGCAGAAGAACTGGTTAACATGCAAGTTCAACTTGTGCGTTGGCAGCTAAATTTAGATAATATTTTGTTAGATGATACTCGCCGAGAAGAAGTAGCAAGGGTTGCAGAAGCATATTCGCAGAAAGTCTTAAATATGTCAGGTTTAGTCGATTCAGTGGCGTGATAATTTAGCGATATACTTTGGTTTGATTATCCCGCAGATAGAACAGATTTATTACTTAATAATTAATTAGCCAAATATACCCATTCTCACGAAAATCTCAATTTATTTAGCAATTTTTAAGCCTTATATTTCATGAAATACTTCTACACATTATTTATAAGTTGAGCGCGATATATAATTTGTTCGCGTACTGAATTAGCCGCAGCGATGGCAATTTTTTCTCGCTCAGAATCAGTTAAAAGTAGTTCGAGCAGGGATTGTAAAACTGTGCGATTGGAGATAAACTCTTCACCGTATAAATCATCTTGTTTTAATACACTTTCAAGGTGAGGAATTGTTTCTACCGACGGTGATGCTAACTTTTCTTTAATACAGGTTCTTGCTACCTCTTTTGCAGCATTAGCACCTATTCCTAAATCCCAACTATCAATAGTTAATCTTATTTCCCGATTAAGCGATATACGTAGCGTCTTTAATCGCCAATATAAACCAGGATTCAATAATAATTTAGCTTGCGTACTACCCCAATCCAATCCAGCACCAATATTTCCAACTTCTGATTCTTCTTCAATTTGTACATTATTATCAAGGGTACCTTTACCAAATAGTAATTCCACAGCTTCCGAACGGCTGATTAGATTATCTGGAAATAATGTATTTAAATTTTGCTGTTCTTTCATTATTTTACCGACCTTTTGACTTCAAACATTTCTTAAAAGACCATGTTCAAAATATACTAAATTGTCATAATCTTCATCCGCACCTAAATCATACATATTCTGTTTATTATAAAACCCCTCGGCACCCGGTAAAGAATGCAGTCCCACCCTACCCCCATATCCTAAATCAAAACTTCTAAGTCTTGCAAAATTCAATAATATACTGCCTATACCCTTAAATCTAGGTGGATTCTGAATTTCTAGTCGATTCCAGGGTGCTGTTGCGATTCCATCAATATAAATAAGTCTTTTTCCTCTATCAATCTGGGAACCATGCATTTGAGTTTCTATCTGCATCAAACCTTGAGTTTGATTCTCGCACTCAATCGCATAAATTTCAAGGTTATCGTTATTTGCGACATATCTTAACTTAAACATCCAATCCCAATATTTATCTTCTTGAGTAAATTCTAAAAGTAGCTCCTTCCACAAACTCTCAAATTCTTCTGCATGTTTGGGCTTAAATTCAACTAAATATGCCGGAACTTTTGTGTTATCGCTACCACATTTTAACTCAACTTGCATTTGCACTTAATAGATGCTCCCTCTGGTGACAAAAAATAATGTTTTATCGACATGAAAATACCCCAAAAATATATTAATAATTAATTGCTTGCTTATACCGATTTTATATGAAGTTAGATATAAATAATGCTTGTATAGCAAGGCTTAAAGCAAACTAATTATAGCGTTTCTCGACCTGGTGATGTACAGCTTTAAATCTGCTTGCATACCTGGGTAAAGGTTAAAAAAATCGTATCTCCTCAATAAATCGGGGTAAAACCGAAAATCAGAGAAACAAAGGTAGCGTTCTCAGGTAAGATGAACTTCATGACGCAGTTACCCGACTATATATCAGTAGCTCAAATTTTAGAAAGTCTCGACGTTATCAACATCGAAGACGAGCAATTGCGTAAAATCATAGAAATCTT
>JAAUPE010000039.1 GCA_012034595.1 Calothrix sp. CSU_2_0
AAATGGTGCTAATTAAGGGTGGAACTTTCATGATGGGTGCGCCAGAAACCGAAGAAGGTAGTAGGGACTCGGAGCGTCCACAACACGAAGTTACTGTTCCCACGTTCTTCATGGGCAAATACCCAGTAACCCAAGCGCAGTGGCGAACAGTAGCCTCTCTACCGCAAGTAAACCGCGAACTAAAACCTGACCCATCCTATTTTAAAGGAGAAAATCGCCCAGTTGAGCAAGTATCTTGGTTTGAAGCAGTAGAATATTGCGATCGCCTCACCCAACATACAAAAAGACCCTATCGTCTCCCCAGTGAAGCTGAATGGGAATACGCCTGTCGGGCAGGAACAACAACCCCATTTCACTTTGGCGAGACAATTACAACTGATTTAGCCAATTATGACGGTACGGATAATGAAGAATATAAATGGTCAGGCTCTTATGGTCGTGGACCTAAAGGAATTTTCCGCGAGGAAACAACAGAGGTAGGTAGTTTTGGCGTAGCGAATACCTTGGGATTATTTGATATGCATGGAAATGTATGGGAATGGTGTCTGGATGATTTGCACAGCGACTATGAAGGAGCGCCTACGGATGGCAGTGCTTGGTTAGATAATAGTTATGGTAATCTTTCTGATGTTCAAAAAGGTAGCTCTGCCGTGCTGCGCGGTGGTTCCTGGAACAACTTTCCTGAATACTGCCGTTCTGCGTGCCGTGACTACCTCAATAGGCGTGGCAATATCGACTACGATGTTGGTTTTCGTGTTGTTTGTGGGGTCGGGAGGATTCTTTAGTAGTCCTTTATACTTTAGCTCTTTTGTCCTTTACTCTTTTATTCTTTACCCTTCTCTCGTTCCCAGCCAGAGACTGGGAACACATTGCACGAGGCTTGCTGCCTCGTAACGAGAAATTCGTAGGTTATACGAACAAGGATGGCAAGAGTCGTTAGTATAACCGAAAGAATCAGGCTACATCGTTAATTTTAATTTGATAAAACTACCAAACAGAATCAGAATTTGGGCTAACTAATTCGATCGCTTCGTTCTCTAATTGCTCTTCCCCAATTGTTAAAAGTTGCTCCGCAATTTGTTTCCTCAAATCGATCGCATCATCTAATTCGCTGACATCAATTAATTGCGACCTTAAAATTAACCTGGGACAAACTTGATTTTCCCAAAGTTGTTCGCTTTTATTAATTCGATGAATGTCTAATTTAGGTATGGGGATAGTCACAGGATAGGGAATTGAACCTTCTCCAGAAGAACTATAACCGGGATTAGTGATGATACATTTTCCTTGGGGGAATCGCATAATTTCGTCTGGAGTAATAATTGGCATAGTTTGTAAATTATCCGTCCAAGTTACCGTTCGTCCTTCCTTGGAATCGCTGATGGATTTGTTCTTAACGATGAATTCCTTATGCCCGTAAGATTGGGAGAATTTTTCGGCTGTTGAATAATTGGCTGGGTTGTAGAGAATTTTTGTACTACAGGCACTTGCGATCGCAGCAGCTAAATTCTCCCCATAAGCGTTCGCTAATTGTTCCAGGGATTGCACACCAAGAACAAAACACGCACCGTTACTCCTATACTCATTAATCCATTGGGGTAACGCTTTCAAGTAAAGAGAAGGTAATTCATCGATAAATATTCCCAGTGGGTCTTTTCTTGGCGTACAGAGGTTACTCACAATCGTCATGTGTAAAGCTGCTGCTAACAATGGTCCCACCACATCGCGTCTAGGGTCATCCAATTTGAAAATTAGGATTTGCTTTCCCGATAGTTTAGTGGGGATGGTGCTTTTACCAATGAAAGATGGGAGGAGCGATCGCTGCATGAATCCTGAAAATATCCCCACTGTAGTGGTGTCGATGCTGGCGATGGTTTTCTCGCTGTCTTTAGCTTTGAGATATTGCTGGAAGGAAGCTGCAACCCACCGGGAAACTCTACCTGCCTGCACTGCTGCGTGCAATTTGTTGATAAAACCATCAGTTGATTGAATGCAGTAAACCATCGCTAAATCTGGGCAGTCGCTACCCTTTGCGAGTTGGATTAGTGCTTTAGCTAATAAATCTGCGGCTTTGGAGAAAAATTCATCACTTTTACCACTACCTCCAGCATTAGCGTTAATCACCTGAGCAATTTGTGCTGCTGTGACTGCATCTTCTTGGTTCTCCATAAAATCCAGGGGATTTATGACTTCACTGTATGGTTCTCCCGGTGCAAATATCCACACTTTGTAGCCGTAACGTGCTGCCAGGGGTGCAAGTAGCTTCATTTGGTCGCCCTTTTTGTCATAGACAATTAAGGGAAATTCTTGTGCCATGCAGCTTTCAGCCATGCGATCGATTGTTCCGAAAGTCTTACCAGAACCAGGAGCGCCAAGAACTAGGGTTGAACGTTCAGCATGGGGAATCCAAACTGTGGGGGAAGCTCCAAAGATTGTTTGAAATTTTGCACCTATGTTTTTGAATCTTCCGGGAAACCAATACTTGGGTGAACCGCACCAGAAAGTAACTTTGTTGTGTTTGCGTTCTTCAATTTGTTGGAGAGCGAGGTTTGTTGCTGCGAGCTTTTCTCCTCTCCCCACTACCCGTCCGGTAGAGATTTTACCTTTTTTAGCACCAGAAAATTGACTTAATAAAATTAGAAATACTAAAACTCCTATCATTGTCAATCCTTCGAGATTAGCGAAGTATTGAAATAGTCCATTGATATCAAAGCTCGATTTTATCCCGTTTGATTTTTGTTCGATTACGGTTTGATTAGTTGAGGAGAATGTAAATTGTTGATTCATTTTAGGAGATTTTATTGAATCACTTTTTTTAATTGCTCAAGAATAGAGTTGTGATGAGTATAAAAATTCCCAAACCTAAATTAAAGTAACCAATGAAGCGGACAAATTTTATTGATGGAGTGAAATCAGGTTTCATAAATAATTTTATTTAATAATTGATGATTTAATTACCTAGAAAAATAGGTGAATTGACTTTATAAGTGAAAAACGGAACGGGACCGATAAAATATGGTGTTGCACCACAGGCATTTTTGAAGCGAAAGAATAAAGCTGTGTCAACAGTATCGGTTTTCTCATTGGCTTCCATTACTACAACTTTAAAAGCACTTCCGTAAGGCAATCTTCCTGTTGGTTCTTTACCTCCATTTACTGATTTCAAACAACCCCAACCACCTTCTACTTGTTGGTATTTACCACTAATCCAAGAGCTTCCTTCAAATTTTCCTCTAATGTTACGTCCCGAATTTTCTAAGTCATCAAGTTCGATATGAGGACATTTTTGTCCAGAACAAGGGACGGAAAAACCTGCGACATCGGAACCTGACACCGTTCGCTGACGACGTTTTTCGGCTGTACCCCAGATAAAATCAATTCGAGCAAAGGTGTTACCAGCTTCTGTTAGGGGAAGGGGAAAGAAAGCTAGAGGTACAACATTTAATCCGGGGATATCTTTAATTAGGGTATTTTGCCAACCTGTGAACTTTGATAACTGCACTGCATCAAGGTTGGGTATATCAAAAATTGTGTAGGATGACAGGTCAATTTGATTGAGTTTCAGCTTCCCTAATTCTGGGTTTTGGGATAGTAAGTTAGAGAGCGAGTTGTTGATATTTATTTGAGGATATTTAGCTTTTAATAGTGCTGCGATCGCAGGTATTTTGGCGGTAGTCGTGTCTCCTAAATTTGGTACAATTTCTGCTAATCGCTGGAGGTTTTGTTTTCCTAATAATGGGAAGTTGTCTAATGTAGAGGTATTGGGGGAATTAATTATATTAGCGATGTTGCTCAAACTGAATAATTGAGGTTTTAGGGCTTCATCAACATCACCCAAGGTTAAATATTTATCTGGTGTATCTCCAGCTTTCCATTGACGAGAAAATCCGTTAATTTTGATTGAGCCACTTTTTTGTATTGATGGCATTTGGCTAAATGAAATTCTCTGCCAGTCAGGTAATAATGTTTGCTTACCCGTGGTCAGAGGTATTAAGCGAGTTGGTAAATTTGGTTGAGTTTGGGCTGTGGATGGAGATGTTACGTAAATGGTAGCTGTGGTGAAAAACAAAGAGAATATCAATCGACCAATTTTCATAACTCAATATTGAGAGATTTTATGAAAGATTATCGGTTAATATCTTTGATTTTTGTACTTGACTATTGACGTAAAATTGATGTACGTAAATAGTCATATTTTAAAATGTACACTTTTATGGCTTTGAAGTAGTTTGGCTCTCTAGCCCCAAACGTATCTCTAGCTCTGCCATTCTTTCATGCAGTGCTTGATTTTCTTGCTCTAACCTCTCAATTTTTCGATCTTTCTCTAGTGATTTGGGGCAAGAACTATCCGTTTTTTGATCCAAAAGGTATGAGAGCCTTTGAACGGGATTTGAAAACGACCGAGGTACATTTACTCGACACCGGATACTTTGCCCTGAAGGAAGAGGGTGAAGCTATCAGCGATCGCATCCTCTGCTTTATTTCTACTCATGTTACTGCATGAGGACTTGACTGCCCGTTTACTTTAGAAAAACACAACAATGAAAGTCATTTCTGTGAATGTTGGATTCCCCCGTGAAGTCCTGTGGAAAGGCAAACCCGTTTTGACTGGGATTTTCAAAAAGCCTGTTACAGAACGGGTGCGGGTGAGTTATCTGAATCTGGAGGGCGATCGCCAAGCCGATCTAACTGTACACGGAGGCGAAGAAAAGGCTATTTATGCTTATCCACTGGAACATTACACTTACTGGCAGAGGGAGCTTGATGAAATGTTGCCCTGGGGGTCATTTGGCGAAAATTTGACAATTGAGGGCTTATCAGAAACAAACGTAAACATTGGCGATTGCTTTCGTATTGGTACCACCGAACTAATGGTGACGCAACCTCGGTTTCCCTGCTTCAAACTCAATCTCAAGTTTGGGCGCGATGATATGGTTAAACGGTTTCTGAACAGCCGTTTAAGCGGCATTTACTTTTCAGTGGTACAAGAAGGTGAAATTGGTGTGGGTGATGCGATCGAACTGGTCAGACGCGACGAAAACAACATCACAGTTGCTGATATCGTACAAATTTATGTACGTGAAGCTAATGACGATTTGGTACGTCGGGCAATTCAGGTGACAGCTTTGGCAGCCAGTTTGAGGACTTACTTCCAGCAGCAAATTGAACAGCGTCATTAAGCTAGACTTTGGTTTGAACCGTTTTTAGTATAGCTTTTTGAGCGAGGGATATTTGGCATTTTGTTTTAATATTTCCCATTTATTTAAAATCTTTCAATCCCCAAACAAAACCTCTGGTTCTTTTGCCCAACGACTCGTATCTGGTGACGCAGCAGGACGAGCATAAACTGCTTTATTGCGAATCTCGACAATTTTATCTTCCTCACGAATCATGCTAGGTGTAAAGTGCGATCGCACTTCCAAAAAATCCCTCGCAGTTACAATTAAAGGCTTTTCCCCAAGCTCAGAATTAGAAGAATCCTGCGTATTTCGATAAAAAGCATTCTCCGCAGTTTTCCTGACCATCAATGCAATTTCTGCTGGGGTTAATAACTTCGTCTCCCTCAACAAACGCAACCAATCCTTTTCATTAAAATCTAATTCCGGAAAATATTTAGCCAAGTGCAATTTAAAGATTTCATACCTCGCACCAGCATGGGGTAAATCCACAAAAATAATCTCATCAAAACGACGTACCAATTCAGGTGGTAAAAACTCCAATCTGTTGACAGTTGCCATCACTAAAACTTGGGATGTCCTCTCTTGCATCCACGTCAATAATTTCCCTGCAAGCTGACGCGATACACCACCGTCATTATCAGAGTCAAAACCAGCGAAACCCTTGTCGAAGTCGTCAAAGTAGAGAACCAAACCATATTCTCCATTCGCATCACAAAATTGTAAAAACTCCCGTAAATTTTTCCTCGACTCGTAAGCAGTTGTACCCCGTAATCCAGCCCAATCAGCAGCAACCATCGGTACACCCATTTTCTTCGCTGCCAATTTCGCACTGAGTGACTTCCCAGTTCCTGGTGGTCCCCAGAGAATCATTCCTTTGGGAAAGCTGAGATTATGGTTCTTTGCTTCAGGTTTGAGTAATACCGTAGCGCGTTCTAAAATGTCTTCTAATAAATCTAATCCAGCAGCTTGGGGTACATCCGGTTCGCTAATAAATTCTATCCCTTGATTTTTGAGTTTACCTTTTTTATAAGCTAAAACTCCATCAATTAGTTCCTCGATAGTCTGAGAAAATCCCAATAAATGAGAAAATAATGTTTCTAATTCCCCCATTGGTAAACCCAAACAAGTTCGGACTAAAGTTTCAAATTGGTGATGTACAGTTCGCGGAGCATGTGCTTTTAAACTTTGCTTATCCCATAAATTCCGAACAAAAGTCCTAACAGCGATCGCAGTTGGTAATGGGTTAATTAAAACAGGAATTAAAGGTGCTAATTCGACAGGAAGTTCAACATAGCTTTCCAAACACAGCAAAAATCTTGGTATATAATTTGCTCTTAACTCATAAGCTAAATTACTCAGCATTATTTTAGTTGACTGAGGGAATATACCTGTGACAGTATCAGGTGAAATAACACCTTCAAATACAAATATTCCCGGTATATCGGGATTTTTTAATAACCAATCCAAACCGGATGTACAAATATAATCGCTCTCACTCAACCTCAAAGAATCATCAAATTTCCGTAATTGAGAATAGCCTTGATTCCAGAAGTAGAGGGGCAATTCTCTCACACAAGCTAATTTATGAAGGAATTCAAGTATTTTGAATCGCTCGGTAAAAGGAGTTGCGATCGCAATTACAGCTTGTCCTTGGTCAAGCAATGTTGGTAAATCTTGAAGTTGCAGCATCACTATTTTTTATAGTCAGGTAGATAAGTTTTACGGTAATCAAGCTTTGCCCACTTTTTAGCTTGCTTAATATTCCACATTGGTTCGACAGCTAAATCGGGTGTATTTTGCAATCTGGAAAGAAAAGTATAGTCTCCTGTAACTTTTGCGATCGCTTGAGCGATTACTTTGCAGCAGGGATAGGGATATTTAACAACTTGCTTCTCACTAAATCGAATTACTACCCAATTATTGCTAGTAAAAAATTTATTTCTAATCTCATCTTTTCCTTGATCGATACAGTGATGTGGTTCTTTCGTATGTCCTACATAAGGTTCATCAATTTCAATATCGATACTTAAACCGCTTGAATGCACCAAAATAAAGTCAGCTGAGTAGGGATAAGGATAATTTGGATTATCGAATTTAACACCTTGAGTAACACTTGGGAAGATGCGTATTAGAGCTTGATAAAAATCTTTTTCTGATACCCCTTCTTTGGCTTCGCTGAAGCCTGAAGGTTGCAATATTTTACCTTGAAATAAACGCCTTAATGCAGTTTCAAATTGTGGCGAATAGATATTATTTTTAGATTGAAGTTTTCTACGATTAGAGATATATTTCTTTGCTCGATAGCTCTGTGAATAATCCGTTTTAAAACAAAACACTCCCAAGCTAATTGATATCCAAATAAAGGTAATTAGCCACAGAGGAGATAATAACAAAATAGATAATATAAGAAAAATTATCAAAATAATATAAACAGATAAATCAAATACTTTGATAAAATGATTATTTTTGAGTAAGTAAAGTAAATCTGTATCGATTCTGCCAGTTTGTTTTGATATATATCGCTTAGAACTTGGAAGAGGATTTTTAGCTAAGAACTTGAGAATTAAAGGTGGATATAAAACAGCAGGATAATATTTATTCACTCATTCAAAATCTCAAACTAATTAATTCTATTTTTATGGTAAATTGTTCTTCGGTATCATTTATCTAGAAGGTTTTGGTAAATTAATTGGTATTGATACAGGATTCTTCAAATGCTCTTCAATACCTAATAAGGCTAATTCAGTTAACAAAGGTAAGGAAACTTTCGCGGATGAAGCAACTTCAATAAAATTGTGGTCAGAACTATTTCTAGCTAGTGCAATAAATTCTCGAACTTTATTGACAACAGGGTCAGATGGTGGAGTATAACCTCGACGAATTGCAGAAACTAAACCGCGTTCGATATCATTAATTGTTGCTCTGCGAAACGAACCAACTTGGAATGTCATCTCTACTCCTGCAAAGTTAGGAATTTGATTAGAGATGGCGATACCACTATAATTTGGCGATTTGTTGCTCTTCTTTAAATTGAATGTATATAAATGTATTTGACCGTCACTAGCTCTAGTTTTAACGAACAAATTGGTATTACTACTGGTCGTTAAATTTGGAAATTTTAGAGGTTGAATTCGACGTAAAAATACAGTTGTAGCTTGACCATTTTCTAAAGGAGTATCGGTAGAATAAGTAAAGCTGCTGGGGTCAGACAGAAAAATTTGAGTAATTCGTTCGTTGACTCCAGAAAAGTCGATCGCAGTTGCTCTCCCATTTCCAACTTTCACCTCAATTGCTCGTGAATTAGTACCTCTAGCTTGATTTGTGCTAACTGTTAGTATTGCTGGTTGAGCGTATGATGGAGTTATAAAGTAAAGATTTGACATGCTAAAAGCAACTACAGATAATTTTATAAAAACTACTATTTTCATAATTGTAATTATTAATGAGATACTTCAAGAAAATTATTGAAAAGATTGATATTTTCGCACTTTTAGGAACAATTACCACATCAGGACGACTCAAAATATCACTGGATGCTTTGTCTGCACGTTGACCTAAACGCTGTGACATTGGTTTGAAAAACCCTTCTACTGCTGCACCTAAAATATTTGGTTTATTTGCTTTCGTCGAGACAATCTGACTACTCAAACCACCATTAGAAATCACACTTGAAGATTGACTTTGGTTTTGATTAAAAATTTCTCCAGCACGACCTGCTGCACCTAACAATCCAATTAAAATATCTTGTTGAGCAATGGCTTTACCTTTATCTGACAATGCTTGTGCAATCAAGGGTTTATTATCTTCAGTTTGAATAGAAATTACCCCTTGGGGTATTTGCTGTTGTTTAATTTGACCAAGCTTGTCTTTGTAAATAATCGCTACTACACTATGTTGAACTAGCTTGTTTGCTTTTAAAACAGAATCAACATCCACAATTAAAACTGTACCTTTTGGGAAAACAACGCGATTGTCCGTAGAGCGAATATCTTCATGCGATCGCACTGCAAAACGTCCTCGATTTTTATCCTCTTGCGTCCAAATTAATGGCACTACCACATCCCCTTTCGCTGTTGTCCCAATTTGAATTTGCATTGGGGAATTAGGTTTGGAAAAAGCTGTTTGGGAATAATTTCGCTCGATATTCGGGCTAGTTCGATTTAAAATACCCCATTCCCCTGGTGTTTGATTTGTTAAGGTGGTTGGAGAATTGGTTTGGCTATTACTCATTGCGACTGCTGGGATAATATTGTTAGATTCGTTTTTCTGAAAAATTTTCTCTGTAGTTAATTGTTCGGGAATTTTTGCTGTAGTGTTATCGCTCGGTAAATTTGATATTTCTTTATCTTCGGTAACATTACTATTTTTTATAGTTTGTTGTCCCAAAGTTGCAAGTTGATTCCACCGCTCAAAGGGGTCAATTTTTTCAAGTTTGGGAGTAGGAGAAGTTACAGAAACAGGTTTTGATTGTGGTTTATTTACGGTTACAGTTTCGCGAATAATTCTTGGTGGAGATGGGATTCTTTCACGGATAATTCTTGGAGTTGGAAGGGTAGAACGAACTTTCGAGTTTGTAACGGTTTGAATGCGTTCTGGTTTTGTTTGCTTTTGCGGTTGTTCAAGATTGCGACTTGCTTGATTGCGTAGTGCTAATTCTGCCTTGAGACGTGCTGCTTCATCACTTTCCCCGGAAGCAACAATTGTTGGAGTTTCCTTCGGGGTAGGAGCTTTAACAACTGGTTTAGAAGCAAAAAAAATAGACCATACCATCCAGCCAAAACCCATAACACCACCAACTAAAAGCGATGCGATCGCAAACCTAATTAAAGGATTTTCACTCTCGTCGATTGGTTCTGCTTGCTCGGAATCTCGTTGAATCAGAAATTCTTGGTCAATTAAAGCAACTTGTTCGGGTTGATATCCCGATATTTCTAATTCCTCCTCTGGGGTTAGTTCCTCATCAAGTAATTCTTGAATATAGTTTTCTTGAGTATTTTTCATTATCAACGTCACTATTTATTTGCTTTAACGAAGAAAGAAGGAGGAAGAAAGAGGCAAGAAGAAAATTAAAATTAAACTTCTTCCGTCTGCCCTCTTCCTCCTTTCTTAATTTATTAGTTATTTCTTCTTCCTTCTTCCTCCTTACTTCTTCCTTCAGTTGTAAACTCGGTAATTTTAGTTATTTCTAAACCCGCACTTCTAATTTCATATAACTGTTGTTCCAGTGGAGAATAATTATTTGCAGGTTGTGAGGGAATATCTACAGATTGTAATCTAAAAGTGCGATTAAAATTAATTTCTTCATCTGCACCACCAGAGAAATTTACTAATACTCTTGTCGCTACCATATCAACTTCCCATTCACCTATTTTTGTTTGTTTGGGAGCGGAGAGATAGGAAATAATAATTTTGGAACGGATTTGACCAGCAAATACACGAGAGGGTGTAATTTCTGCGATCGCATTCAATGCTGCTTGACGGAAACCTTGTTTTCCCGATTGAATCAAAAATGAGCCGATATAAGCATTTGTCGTAATTCGTTTGCCTTTACCGATATCTCGTCCTTTATCGATATCCTTGGTTCCAGGAATATTTCCATCCCAGTTGAAAGTTAAATTTGCCCATTGCCGCACGGTATTTTTGATAACTTCTGGATGACGATACAGATAATCTTGTTCGGAAATAACTAGAGCGCGACCATTTACCAATTGGACAAAAGTTGTTTTTCTGGCAGCAATTTGGTTCACTTTAAAGCTAAGAAATAATAAAAACATAAAACTAATTAGACTAAATATTGTTAGCCCAATAAAACATAATGGGAGTATATCTTTCGAGTCTAGTAATAATTTTGATCGTCGAACCTGCTTCAATGATTTAAGCATCTTTTAAATCCTCCCAACAAACCCGGTTGCAACAGCTAATACTCCATCAAAAGCAGCATTAACTAAAGCCGGAACTCGATTATTTATTCCCGTATAAAGTGCAATTCCTCCCCCTCCAGCAATTAATAAAGCAAGGGCAGGAGCGAAGATACTAATAAAGGCTAAAAATGCTAAATCGGAAGCACTTTGCGCTCCAGCAGAAACAATTACTGTGGCAGCTAAACCCACTACAATATTGTAACCAAGTTGTACTCCAAATAAAGAGATAAAACCACTAGCCCAAGCCCATATTGGTTTAGAACCAAGTGGTAATAAACTCAACCCTAAAGCGATTGGTGCAAATGTTGCAGTCATCATCAATGCAGCTTCTAAAATATTGACAAAAGCCCATTGTAGAGCATAGAGAAAAGTAATTAATATCAAAGAAATTGAAGCACTAAAAACAGCACCGGGATTTTGAACAAAATCAGTTAATTCCGCAGCAGCTTTCCGCGCTTGTTCTAACGGACCATTATTTTGTTTTTCTGCTTCAGTCAAAATTTGTTCGACAATTGGTCGTTTTTCTTGAAGGCAATCGGTGAGAGTTTTACCAGTTTTTCCCTGACATTCCGCGTAAATTGTCGATATTTGGATTTTGACATTTTGAGTGAGGGTTACGTTCGCGATCGCACTTTTAAATGTGGTATCGGCAAGTTGAATATTGAGAACGCTAACTACTTGTTGATGACCGATATTCCGGATGACAAGAACGGTTTGAGAAAGTAAATAACCGTTGCTACCCAAGAAAAGGGCGATTACTAAAGGATAAATAAAAGAAGCTGCTAATTCCGACCATAAAAATCGCTTTTCTTGATAATCGGCAGCCATTTTTATTGCTAATAAAATAATGCTTAATGCGGCTAAAGTTGTCCCTAAATTACATAAACCAGCCCATAATGCACCTGATGGATTAACCACATCTCCCCACACTTTATTCCAGGACTCAACTGTTTGTTTGCTAAGTTCGATGCTACTTCTAACTAAACCAATTCCAACACTGGAATCGGAATAATTATCGGTTGAAATTTGGGACAGGAGTGGGACAAACATAACGCTTTGATTTTATTGATTGGGTTGACCCAGAACAGCACCTCCAGGCATCGTTAATAGAGAACCTTGAGATACTGCGCTATTTCCGGTAGAAATTTGAGTTTGGCGATCGCGTGTATTTACTGCATTCAATTCCTGTGCGACTTGTGCTGTTAAAGTTAACCCTAAAGCTCTATCTTGTCTTGCTTGCGATGCTTCCTGTAATTGCAAATCGGCAATGGTTGAATTATTGTGTAATTGCCGAGAAATATTTTGTAAAATTTGTTGGGAA
The DNA here is from genome assembly GCA_012034595.1 of Calothrix sp. CSU_2_0. Classification (GTDB taxonomy): domain Bacteria; phylum Cyanobacteriota; class Cyanobacteriia; order Cyanobacteriales; family Nostocaceae; genus Brunnivagina. The sequence continues at coordinate 12,423 of JAAUPE010000039.1, forward strand.
GTATCGGAATTTTGCGAATCCCCTGACATTTGGTTAGATTCAAGTTCAGAATTAGCACTTTTATCCAGCGTTAATTTAGATTCTTGTTGAGCATTTTTTGAAAGCGTTTTTATTTGAGCAACTTCAACTGCTCCAAGTCTTTCGCTTTGGTTCGCTAAATCTTGACGAATTGCGTAGGAATTAGGAATTTTATTTTCTAATTTGTTTGCTGTCGTTCCATCCTGGGGTAACGAACCTTTCATGATTTCGCTGACAACTTGACCTAAATCTGGAACTTCAACCGAGCCGATCGCACTTTTAATCATTTGCGAAATATTACCGAAAAAGTCACCACGAACAAACGAGCGGACATCATTTATAAATGCTTGAATTTCCCCAGATGAGTTTTTATTGAATGTGTCGGTAACAGTTTGGGAAACTTCTCGATTCTGGTTTGTATCTGAAGTTGCTGCAAATAATGGATTTATGGCAGTAAAGCTTACGCTTATAAATGCAATTCCAATAATGGAAATACTTTTGATTCTTTCCTTATATTTTTTCGATATTAAGTTGATATTTCTCTTCTTATTCCTCAGCATGATTAGCTCCTTTTGGAATTTGGATTAATTCCTTATTTGATTTAATCGCTTCAATGTAAACCTTCGTAAAATTAGCCAAGCCCTGTAATTTTCTCTTTAAAGTATTGGGATATTGAGATAAAATTTCCCGACGTTTAATCCGTTCCTCCTGATTGGTTGCAACTGCTGCGAGAGACATTTCTCCCGGATAAAATCGAGTTTGCCAAAAACGTCCTCCTTTCTCAATTAGCCAGCATGAATACAAATCAGAACGTCGGGGAAAGAAGGATTCAGAAGCATTTTGGGCGATGATTTCAACGGGGTAGGAAAGATAATTTTGGAACGATGCGACCGCATTTGAAGTTATGCAACCAGTGATTCGGTAGCTGATATTCTGCATAATCATCGCAGCTGCGGAGGATTGGCAAATCGTATCCGGGTCTTGGCTGGATAAAACTATACTCAATCCGTCCTTACGGGCTGTAGCACAAAGCTCACCCACCATCGTGCTAAATCCATCCTTGCGGAACAACACCGAAAGCTCATCACCGATAAATAGGCTTTTGGGGTAGGAAAGAGCCACGCGCAAACAAGCTGCTTTCGCTGCAACAGCCATCGTGTAAGAATCTTGGTCATTACTTAGCCCAGTTAGTGCGTAAAATTTGACCATCGGTTCGGGGGAGAAGCTGCTCGGTTTTGCGATCGCCGAACCCAATGGACTCACCAACAAAGCTGCAATTTGACTGGTTATTTGATTTATCGCTTGATGGTCGATCGCTTCGGGTTTAGAAATATTGAGTCGAGCGATCGAACAGAAACGGGTAAAATCTTTTAACGTAGGCATATCTTGCCATTCGGAAGATTTCCAACCCTTGGAAAATGCCAGGTTATAGCGTTCGATGATATCGGGGTCACTGAGGAAAATTTCGAGCGATCGCAGTAAAATCGCATCAACTCGTTGTGCTAAATGGGGTGCATCCAAGCGTCCCATAACGATGACTCCCAAAGCATTCCGTATAAATGAGCGCCAAGATTTCATCCGTGAAGCTCTGTCTTCTAGGTCGAAATGTCTTAAATCTGGGGGTTCCATCAAGTTATTGGAAGCACGGGATAAATCAAAATAAGCACCCGCATCCCCAAGAAGTGCGATCGCAGTTTTAAATGAGCTTTCCCCATCTGCTGCGGGTATGTCCATCCCGACCACTGGTATTCCCTGTGACAGCGCATCAAGCATAAATCGCCATAACAAGACTGATTTTCCAGAGCCAGTTTTACCAGTAATTAAGGCATGTTGAGTATGGGTGAACAAATCAACATGTACTGGTTTACCTCCTCGATTAGTCAAAAATTCCACACCCTGACTATCCAATTCTTTGGGGAGGGTTAACGGTAAAATTCCCGCAACGGTTTCACTTTCCAGTACCAATCTACGTTCGCTCAAAATTGAACTGGAGTGTAAAATTCGTCTCCAAGTGATGGGTAAAGTTTCTAACCAGATTTGATTCGCAATGTGTTTTTCCCGCACGACTTTGGCTGTCCCGAAGCTATTACAGAGTAAATCACACGCTAAATCCAAACTTTCTGAATTTTCACGATACACGAGAAATACCACCGCACAGTTGAGAGGAACAGCACCCTTGTATAATTTCTTCTGTGCATCAAAACTTTCCTCTTGCTTGATTTCCGCACCAACATCTCTCCCACTTCCTTTGAGAAAAGCTCTTTCCCTTGCAACTTTAGTTTGCTTTGCTTGACGGTGTAAATTATCTTCCGTAAGGTAGCGATTTGCAGGTGATATTTCCACCCACACTTCGGTGTCACGAACGTGCAAATCACTCAAAACTTTCCACATCCACGCAATTTGTTCTTTTGCGTTTATCCAAGCAGGTACGGTATCAGCCATTGTGAGAACACCGCAGACTTTATCTTTGATGTAAATGCGGTTTGTGCATTGACGGTGTTCGGGACAAGAACTTTTTCCCCGTTCTCCGGTAATTAAAATTGTTGTTGAATGTTTAAACGAATTTTGGATTTCTATTAGCTTAATTCCATCGTCTATGTTTTCTTTTAAAACTAATAACTGCGGAATTTGTGGAGGGCTATATTGATTGAAGCGGCTCCATAACCACGACCATAATTCAACATCATTGAGGGGTTGTATTTCCAATCCAGCTTTTGTGTTAAATAGCATTTCCCATTGTAGAAAACCCTCTGTATAAGCTTTTATCAAAACTTGACTGAGAAGTTGTTCCTGTCGCTGGGAAATGCGTCCGGTAAAGTTATCTAATAAGAAACGTCCCGATTTTGCGACTTGGTAAATTAATTTAGATAAAAGGTCACTCCTATTTTCTCCCAATGCATCCGCAGTCCAAGTACAGAAAAAAATTTGTTGCCAAGTTGACCTTGTTCCTTTTCGAGTTAATTCTTGAATTCGAGCTTGTTCGTTGCGAATTAAAATAGTTGGGAGTGGCAAAGTAGAACCTTCGGTAATTCTATCAAGCTGTTCTTGTCTCATCGAATCATCGGAATATCTTCCTAATAAAAACGTGCATTTTTCCCCAGGAAGTATGAATTTCATAGCTTCGGAAATACCAGTTGATATTGCTGTAACTTCTTCTGGGTAAAGTTGGTCATGAATACCATTAATTTGGAATGCAAAAACCACTTGAAATTGATTTTCATCGGCAATATCACCTTTATTTAATAAAAACCCACCGATACAGCGATTCTCCCTTTCAATCCGAACCATACAGCAAAGGTCGAGTTCGTTTTCAAAGGGGGTGTATTGTGCTTTTTGATTTGATTCGATCGCGTTAATTGTTTGTATTTGAGTTTCATTATCTCCTCTCATTTTTGAATTTATTTCTAATTTGTCTAGAAATTAAAGGAGATATATAAACCGCTCCACCGCTCATCCAATTTTTGCCTTTAGGCTTGCGAAAACGATTCACATATTTATCTGGGTCTTTCCCCGTTACAAACCACCAACTAATAATCAGCCAAAAACTAATTACAAAAACCTTGGGAATTCCCCAACCTAGTAATCCATCAAAAATAAAATAGGAAATTGTAATAATAGCAAACCAAGGCAAAATTTGATTGGCTGGAATGGGACCTAATCCTGCTTGTTTGCCTAATATCTTATTAACTTTTATTGTTTCTTTTTCTGATAACATTGAACTAAATTTGTAATTGCGTAGCTTGCTTCCTGCTTTGCTAATTATTTCTATCCTCCTGTTGTTCCACCAGTCGTTCCAGTACCATTACCGATGAAGAGAAAGGTGATAACATCAATTGTGAGAATAATCCCAATTGCTAAACCAGCTTGAGTTGCAATTGGTCTCCAATCGTTTCCTTGTTGTGCTTGGTTGTAGGCAAATAATGCTGCGACTCCTACTAATAGTAAAAATACCCCACGAATCGCATTGAAAACTAGAGCGATCGCTTGTGGGTCAATCGAGCTTGTTCCTCCTGTGGAGCTTTGTTCAGCAATATCAGTAAGAAATTGTTCTAATCCACTAAGGAATATTGCTTGTGCTGGCATTTCAAAGGTTGTTAATGTTGCCGTCAACGCAATTATTAATCCAGCAATGTGCCAAAAACGGATTTTAATTTTAATAAAATGGTTGAGATAGGGAGTAAAAGCAATTAATCTATTCAAACAGTAAAAAAATAGCGATATAGATAGAATAATACCGACTATAAGAGGTTCTTTTATGACAACATAAATCAAGCCAAAAAATGTGAGTATAATTGCATTATTATTTATTTTATTTTGTGTCGGGCAATATATAATGACAAAAGTATAAGCCTTTGTAAAGTATCGCTTAATTTTCTCCAGCATGATTAATAATAATTTACTAGTTTGTTTCTCATTGATATGAAAAACCGTCAACCGCATGATTTAATGCGGTCGAACGATTGGATAGTGTGGGTTTAATGGCAAAGCTTAAGGATTGAATCTGGTTATTTGTAAAATCACATTGATCTATGCTCCAACGGTTGTATTTTTCATCAACTAGATTGGCAATAAATACTGGTTTCACAGGATTGGAATTAGTATTTAATTCAAATCCTTTCAATGATGTGTATCTGGTAATATCCCCAGATATATTTGTTTCAGGAATATTAAAGTCAAACTGATATTGTTTGTTTGATTTTGTATCCTTCCATTTGATACTTTTGGGGATACTCTTGGCTTTTAAGCTTATGAATTCTTCCGGTAATATTAGTTGAAAGCGTTTGATTAGCTCTAGTCCTGCGGTATGGATATCAAATTTATCTTCTTTGGGCAAATTAGATATCAAAGAAATTCCACCTTTGAGATTTAAACCTGCTAACCACAAGCCATTAATTTCATTTTGCAACACTAATTGGTGTGCAAAACTGGTTAAGGCATGATTTGTTTTAGGTAATCTGGGAGAGATGGATGTAGTAATTTCGGAAGCCTCATTAAAAATAATTTGCTCGTCTATCAATTCTGATTTTGGTAGAGCAATTATTTCTCTTATACATGAGGATGGTATTGATATATTTCCTTGGTTATTTTTTAGTAAATTATCGAGAGCATTAGTTTGATTTGATGGAGTTACTAAATCTCCTCTCCCAGATTTTATTTCGATTTTTTGTTTAAACGAAATAGTCGCTGTGCTTTGTGAAGGTGATGCTTTAAATGAGAAATTAAATCCTGTAAGTCTATTCTCCTCAAATACTAAGTTTATTTGAATTTCTCTTCCCCGCTCTAAGCTCAATTCCTTTAATGCTCTTTGAACATCTTTTATCGAGCTAAGTTCTTGTTTATTATCCAATATCCGGCTAACAATGTCAGAGATGTATTTGAGGTCGCTATAGTCAGTGATATTTGAGCAATTAACAGCCTCTAGCATGTCTGTCGAGTCCGAGAAATTACTATATTTAGTATGCTACTAATTCAGCATTATCTAACTATCTCAAGGACATAAAAATCTTTATGTCAGTAGTCATATTTTTTTTATTACTAAAGTAATATTATTGTTTATCACTCTACATTTGAAGACTTTTAATCTACTAAATAATCGATTCTAAGTGAGTTGTTAATATTGCTAATGCAATCAAAAATATGTATAAATAAACCAAGATGACCTAAGTTAAAGCTCATGGATTCTAGGTTAAATACTTTGAAACCTATTTATTAGTAACTTATTCTTTACTCTTCACGTTTCAAGGACTTCTACCTAAATGAAAAATGCAGAAATAATTCCTAATTTACCTCATTATCAATTTGTAAATAAGCAAACAGCTGCCCAACTCACAGGTTTATCAAGTGAGACTCTTAAGAGATATCGGCAGCAAGGCAAATTACAAAAAGATATTCATTGGATTGCCGTTAATTCTAAAGTCATCAGATATAACATTTCTCTAGTATTAGACTGGCTGCAAAATCATCAAACCAATCCCCAAGCACATCTAAGTGCGATCGCTAATTATCTATCTTCTCTTCCATCAAGCCAGAAAAAACCTAAACGTAATTCTTGATATGAGATACACCTCACGGTAGTAAAAAAATGCAAATTATACTTCGAGCGGTTAACTATTAGCCAAAAGCGAACAGAAGAAACGCTAACAGTTGAGGATTCTAATTTTTAGCCGTTTTTAGTATAAGTCGAAAAATTATGCGATCAAATAACTCACAAGGACAAAGCATTTATGGGTTCGATTCAGATCAAAAACTCGAACGGAAGGTTGCAACTGGTCTTTTCCCATCCCGTAATTAACTCGGATGGAAAAACCATCAAAAGCGCTTTTATCACTCCACTGGGTATGACGATAATCCTTTGGGAAGACAACAAGCAATGGTTTTAGCAGCGAAAATCCAACGCGATATCGATTATGGAGAATTCGATACCAGTCTAAGCAAGTATAAACCAGCTATTCCCCTCAATCACATTCCCGCAGTTTCTTCACCTTCTACAAAACTAGACTTACTTGCGCTGTGGGAACAGTATGTTGAATTCAAAAAACCCCAAGTTAGCCAATCCACTTATGCGATCGATTATCGGAAATACCACAATCACATAGCGAGCTTGCCCAGCAAGAATTTAAAAGATGCTGTTGCAATACGTAATTATTTAGTAGCTAATCTCAGTCCCAATTCTGCCAAACGTACTTTGACTAATATTAATGCTTGTTGTAATTGGGCATTGAAAAGCAACCTCATTGAATCCAATCCTTTTAGCGGTATGGCAAAAGATGTACAGATTCCCAAGTCTAGTCGTTATGAAAATGACATCAATCCTTTTACTCGAGAAGAACGTGATGCCATCATTCAAGCCTTTGAAGAAAGCAAACTTTATGGTTATTACGCACCTCTAGTGAAGTTTTTGTTTTTCACTGGTTGTAGACCATCGGAAGCGATCGCACTTCAATGGAAGCATATCGGCGATAAATTTATTACCATTGAACAAGCTGTTACCGTTAGCTCTACAGGAGTTATTTTAAAGAAAGGACTGAAAACCCAATCTCAAAGACGTTTTCCCATCAATAACCAGCTACGGGAGATGCTGGAATCGATAAAGCCAATTCACTACAAGCTTGATGAATTTATTTTCAAGAGCAAGAAGGGAGGGATTATCGACTTTGGAGACTTTCTCCACCATGCCTGGAGAGGCTATAAAATCGCCACGGTTCCTACATCGATGGGATTGTAACTAATTTGGTAAAACAAGGGATTGTCAGCGAGTACCGCAAACCATATCAATGTCGGCACACATTTATTACCCTGTGCCTAGAAACGGACATTGATGCAAAAGATGTTGCTAAGTGGGTAGGAAATTCCCCGGAAGTTATTTACAAGCACTATGCAGGTAAGAATGATAACTTGCAAGTACCGGAGTTGTAGTCTTGTAGTCAAACACTTTCACTCTTAGTATCGCAAAATAATTTGGGTGCGACTCTTCTGCTAAGACAGAGACAAGAATTTCGTTAAGCTCTATAAGCTTTTCTAACAATGCAATTCTATTCTTAACTTGATTTCGTAAGAATTAAGCGATCGCTTACAACGAACGAAAAAACCAGGTTTTATCCCTCCTTTAACGCAATAACTCAATCATAAGCGAAAGATATGATGTGGTTTTGGAGATTCTAGCTAATATGTTTTGGGAATGATATAAGGCTGTATTCTTTATCTAACAATAATTCTAGCTTTGAACCAAAATTTAAAGCGTCTTACTAAAAGAGTCGCACCCAAATAATTTTACCAACACTTGCAAATTTCTTGAGACAGAAATTTGGGCGAATCAATTTAGTTCAAATGCACTAATTAACTACATTTTTTACCCCAAATTTACCCCAATATATAAGTTTGGGGTAAACACCTGTACCTTACATCTTTACCCCAAATTTACCCCAAAAGTTGCTCCAAAGTAACCTAAAGTGACCTAAAATATGAGTATGAGGACCGAAAAGCCGTCCTGGGGAAGACATAAAAAAAGAGGCTCAAAGCCTCCCAATACTTATATATTCTTGAAGGCGACACCCGGATTTGAACCGGGGGATGGAGGTTTTGCAGACCTCTGCCTTACCACTTGGCTATGTCGCCGTACACCAAAAAGGCGATTTTAAATAGTATCCTAGAATTTATAACTTTAATTACCCAGGAGTCAAAAATAGTTTATATTTTTTTGACTTAACAAGCTTAGCAAAAAAACACTTGGTTGAAAATTCGCATTTACACTTAATTGCAAGTATTAAATAAATCTACATTTATACGGTTGACTTTATCTTAATCGTATTAAATATGCAATCATTAGGGTGATTAAAAATCAAAAGTTGATTCATTTCCTAAAATAACTTTAGTCACAGTTTAGGCTAGGACGCTTCCCATCCTTCGAGTAAACCATCTCCGATAGCTTTGGTGGTTCTTCATGAATATGAAAGGCAAGCACTCGCTCCTCTACTAATTTGTCGCTATTTGTCACGCGATTGTATTGCCTCCTATGCTCTGCCCAAGAATCTACCAATATAGTCTCCACAAAACGACTGGGGTCAGATACATCCTGATATAACCCCCATTGAATCGCACCGTCTCGACGACGAACCCTTGCTAGGGTTTGCATGGCTAAGGTAAATTCTTCGGCTTTTTCGGGGTCAATATAATATTCTAAAGTTACCAAAACAGGACCATCGTTAGAGCAGGGTTCAAAAGCATGAGTTGGTTGATCCCAATGTAATGACGCTCGTAAATCAAGCAATTCAGAGCATTTGAGACGGTATTTTGCGGTGACAACTATGCCTAAAAGTAAACCAATTCCAGCAGATGCAAGTGATATCGACAAGCTGTAATGCTGGGCTATAGTTCCCCACAATAAGCTTCCTAAGCTCATGCTTCCCTGAAATATCAATAGTTGTACCGCTAATGCTCTGGCTTTTACCCAACTGGGAACGGCACTCTGAGCTGCAACGTTCAAACTTACCATCACACCTAAAGATGAGATGCCGACAAATAACATCACCACACAAACTAGAAAAAAGTTGCGTTGTGAAGATAGCACTAACATCATCAAACCCATTACCGCAGAGCAACCTGCAACTAACCTGTCGATAGAAAATTGTTTTCGCAATTTGGGTAAAAGAAAAGCACCTGCTAAACCACCAATTCCCCAAAACCCCAAAATGACACCGTAGCCTAAAGCATCGAGTTTTAACTCATTCCGTCCAAGTAATGGTAATAATGCAAACAATCCACTGGCGAAGAATATATAGGCGATTGTTCGATATATAACAAATTGGAATACGGGAGCATGGCGCACATAGCGAATCCCCGCTTGAATGGCTCCAAGTACACGTTCACTTGGTAAAGCGCTTTCTTGATGCGATCGCTTCCAGTTATAGATTACCCAAATAACACTAATAAAGGTGGCTGCATTCAGTAAAAATACTAAGCCAATGCTTGAACTGGCAATAATTATACCTGCTAATGCCGGACCAATCGAACGCGACAGGTTGACAACGATACCGCTAAGTGTGACTGCTTGCGGAAGTTCTGCTGGAGTTACTAGTTCGGGTGTTATTGCTTGCCACACTGGCATATTCATCGAGCTACCAATGCTCATGGCAAAGGTTAAACCCAGCAAAATCCAAGGTGTTGTCATATTTGCCATTGTTAATCCACCTAACAAAGCAGCAACTAACAGCATCCATGTCTGCGTCCATAAAAGCATTTTACGGCGATCGATAACATCCGCGTTAGCGAAGCTCGTCATAGACATCGCACCTGCGGGAAGTGCTAATAAGAAGAATGGCAAGCTAGATGCAACTTGCATTAGTGCGACTAATATTGGGGAATTTGGTGCAAGTGTCGTCATTAACCAAGCTGCACCAACGTCATGCATCCAAGTACCAATGCTGGAAATTGCCGAAGCAATCCATAAAGAACGAAAAACTGGTTGCTGGAGTGGACTCCACATTGATGTTGATGCTGCCATATGAGAGGAAATAGAGATAGGGTAATGCTGATAGTTTAATTAAATTTACTATGTAGAGAATATAAAAATTAATTGGTGTTATGCAAGTTAATACTTGAAGCTTCACGAAATTATATAAGCCAATTTAGATTAAATAAATTAGCTTTAGCAACCAAATTGATGAATCTTGGTGTAAAAATGGGTAAATTAAGAATTACGAGCCAGAAATCAGTCAGTTTGTAACTCTACAGAGGAAAATTAGACAATGAAGCAACTAACCAGCAACAAGCTTAAGTCATACTTGGAGGGCTATATTGAGTTGATTTTATTTACTTTGATTGCCGGTTTAATCGGTAGTTGAGTTGGCATAAAAAAGAAGGATTTAGAAGTCACAATCCATTAATTATGGTTTTATGTAATGCTTGATTGTAAATATTTTTATAATCAGGGAGGAGTATTAAACTCTTTATATTTATGCAAGAAATTAAGCTACTTCATCATTTGAATAAAATACCTAATCCATCTTTTTACTTCTGGCTATCGAGTTTTTATTGATACATTAAAATCTTTGTTTTATACCCCATAATCTTGATTAATAGGGGTATTTAGACTTTCTCTCATTAATTATTTTATTCGGTCATAGGAGTCAATGCTCAAAATGGACTGGAAATCTCTTGTTGTAGTCAGCAGTGTTTTAGTCTTTAGCTTTTTGGAAACTATTTTTCCTTTTTTTAATTTAAAATCTAGCTTTAATCAACGTATTTATCCAAATTTACTTTTGGGGATTATTAATGTTAGCACTAATAGCCTCACAATTACTTTTATTTTACACCAAATTTGGCAGCAAAAGTTTTGGTTAGGATTTTTATATTGGGTTAAATCACCTTGGCTAGCTGTTACTATCTCTTTCCTAATTATTGATTTATATATGTACATGTGGCATCGGTTAATGCATAGCTTGCTACTAACATGGCAATTTCATCAAGTCCATCACACAGAAATATCGATGAATACATCGACTGCTTACCGCTTTCATACAGTCGAAGTCATTTTATCGAATATTCCTAAATTATTTTTAATTTGGCTATTAGGAATTAAACCCAGTTATCTCTTATTTTATGAAATTACTTTAGCAATAGAATTAATTTTTCATCACAGTAATTTGGCGCTTCCCTGGAAACTAGATAAATTACTTAGTTATATTATTGTCACGCCAAATATCCATCGTTTACATCATTCTCAATCTTTTCCAGATACTCAATCTAACTATGCTAGTATTTTAACTATTTGGGATAAATTATTTCATAGTTACTCTTATCCGAAATATCCCGAAAAAATTAGATTAGGATTAATCGAATACAACAATCATCTAAATATTATTAATTTGATTTTTTTACCATTAATAAAACATTAGTGAATCAAAACAAAATGTAAAGACGCGCGATATCGCGTCCTTACATTTAATTATTGCGTTGGCGTTAACCACTCCCTTTGGGAGTATCGCGATCGCTTCCTTCGGTACTGCACAAATATCCAAAGGTTGTGCCGCAAGTAACACAGCATTCAATAATCCGGGAAACAAAGTCTCTAAATCGTCCCGTCGCAAAATGTTGATGTGCTGCGTTCCCTCTTTACGAGTTAACACAACCCCAGACTCACGTAAAATTTTGAAATGGTTTGACATCGTTGATTTTGCGATCGCAAAGTCGAACCCCGCACAGCACTGCTCACCTTTTGTTGCTAACAGTCTGACTATCTCTAATCTCACTGGGTCTCCTAAAGCATATAGGACTCCCGCTAATGTCATGTCTTTCCGATCTGGATGATACAAAAATCTCATACCTTGCATTATCTAACAAAAACGACTATATTTTAATTATTCGATTTTATCGAATTAACGAAATACTACGAGGAGGGCTAATATGTCATCCGTTACAAATGTGACCGAAGCCACATTTAAACAAGAAGTTTTAGAAAGTGAGATACCTGTATTAGTAGACTTTTGGGCACCCTGGTGCGGTCCTTGTCGGATGGTGACTCCGGTAGTAGATGAAGTAGCTGCCGAATACGAAGGACAAGTGAAGGTAGTGAAGTTGAACACTGACCAAAATCCTACGGTTGCTAGCCATTATGGAATTCGTAGTATTCCTACGCTAATGGTTTTTAAAGGAGGTCGGCAGGTTGATACTGTAGTAGGTGCGGTTCCCAAGAATACACTTACTAAGACTTTATCACAGCACATGTAACAAAGTTAATAGGTAGTGGAAAATACGGACTAAAAAATAGGTATTTAGGGATTAAACATTAGTAATAATCCCTAATTTATTGTTTGAACAACTAGAAACAGGGAAAATCATGCCAAAACTTTTCGATCCATATCAACTCAAAAGTGTCACCTTACGCAATCGCATTGGTGTATCGCCGATGTGTCAGTATAGTTCCCATGATGGAATGGCAAATGACTGGCATTTAGTTAATCTTGGTTCACGGGCTGTTGGTGGGGCAGGACTTATTATTGCAGAAGCGACCGCAGTCGAACCACGAGGACGTATCACTCCCCAAGATGCGGGAATTTGGTCGGATCGACATGTGGAACCCCTGCAACGCATCAACGCATTCATTAAGGAGCATGGTGCAGTACCGGGGATTCAACTAGCACACGCAGGACGAAAAGCTAGTGCAGCACGTCCCTGGGAAGGGGATAATCATCTCCAGGATTCGCAAGGGGGATGGGAAACAATTGGTGCGAGTCCATTGGCTTTTGATAGTGAGAAATTGTGGCGAATTCCTCAAGAAATGACCCATGATGATATTCGTCAAGTCAAAGATGCCTTTCGCACTGCGGCAGTGCGCTCGCGTGAAGCTGGGTATGAGTGGTTAGAATTGCATTTTGCCCACGGTTATTTAGTTCACAGTTTTTATTCACCTTTATCCAACCAGCGCACCGATGAATATGGTGGTAGTTTTGAAAACCGCATTCGCTTGGCATTGGAAATTACAAGAACTGTGCGTGAAGTTTGGTCAGAGAATTTACCTTTAACCGTGAGATTATCTTGTTCTGACTGGGTAGAAGGTGGATGGACTATTGAAGATTCGGTGGAACTCGCGAGAAAGTTAAAAAATGAAGGTATTGATTTAATTGATTGTAGTTCGGGGTTCAATACTCCCGACTTCAAAAAATATCCTTTTGGTGCAAGTTGGCAAGTCCCTTTATCGGAAAAAATTCGCCAAGAAGCTAATATTGACACAGCCACTGTCGGTTTTATCACTAATGCCATGCAAGCCGATGAGATTATTCGTAACAACCGTGCTGATATTGTCCTTTTAGCCAGAGAGATGTTACGCGACCCTTACTGGTGCGATCGCGTACTCGCGTTGCGCTTCGCTTATCGCGCTGCTAAGGAACTACGTCAGAAGAATGTAGAAACGTTACCAGTGCAATATGCTAGTTGGTTGTAACCGTTAAAACGATAAATCGCAAGTAGGGGTAAACGGTTGTTTACCCTAATTTTATTTTATTTAATTACTTGCCTTAATTTTATTTTATTTAGTTATTTGCCCTAACTTTATTCAATTGTTTAGCCTATATTCTGATATTTTGATTAAATATCTATTAATTATTGTAAAAGCATCTTCTTCAAATCATCATATTTATCTTGACTGAGACGATAAACTTCTGGTTGGGGTTTTCCGATTAAATGCCCTTGAATATAGCTCACACCAATTTCTCTTAAAGAAAGTAAACTAATCGATATTGTTTCATCAAGACCTTCTACAATCACTTTAGCTGGATTTAGATTATTTGCCCCAACCAATTCGTGAACAAAACTAATGATAATATGGCTGGAATGATGTTGTAAAAGTTCGCGATCGATTTTGACATGTGATGGATTTAATCCAGCTAATCGAGATACGGAAGCATAACCAACGCCAAAATCATCAATTGCAAAGCGAATTTTAAGCTGACTAACATACTCAACTAAACGATTTTTAAAAGTTTGCAGTGGATTTTGTAAACGTACACCATGATGAAAATGGGGTAATTCTGATTTTTCTGATATTTCTAAAATTAAATTTCGCGGTGAAATCACCCTATCTTTAACTATTTGCTTAACCGTTTCAAAATAAGCCGATCGCATAATTGATTCAGGATAAACATTAACAGATAAAGGTACTACATCACCAGCCCGTCGTTGTGTTAGTTTACGAGCATGACGGTAGCTTTCACAAGCAGTACTCAAAAAATGCCGATCGAGTTCAACAGTAAATCTAGAACCCCACATTTCTGCGGCTGTAAATAAGTCTATAGGTGCGGTATGATTTTCAGGATTGCGTGCTAAAGCTTCCCATCCACTAATAAATAAATCATCTGGTTCTAAATTTAAAACTGGCTCAAAATATACAACCATTTGTTTGAGTCTTTGGCAAAATAAATTAAATCTTCGTTGATATAAAAATGATGATAAAAAGCCAAAGTGATATTTCAGAGAATCTAAAATTGCAGCTTCAATTAATTCTATTTTTAAAAAGTGTTCCTTACTAGCTTGATAAAAGCTAGAGACAATCTTCCCGTAAACATCCACTAGTAAGTCAGAATCAAGTGGTAATCCGCAAATTACCATAACCTCTGCCTGTGGTGATGCTTTTAAAGGTAATATGACAAATGTTTTAGACGTATTGTGATTGTCTTGATATGTATGATAAGTCCCGTGATAGGCAGGATGAAAAATATGTTCAAAATTAATTGATGAAACAATTGTAGAGATTATTTCCCCATTATTATAATCACCATTAGGATTACAATTTAGATTACTTTGACATTTAACAACCCACTCCTCTTGTCTTTCACGTCCTAGTATTAAAACAAAATCAGCGTTTGATGAATGGTTAATAGTGTTTAGTATTTCAATTTCTGAATAATGTGGTTCACCATTATCAATTAATTTAAATCTAGCAAGTAACTTGTCAATAAAATCTTCATAATACTCTAAGTAATTATGTAAATAACTCGTTGATTCGCTTTTAATATCATTCTCTATTGACAATAATGGGATATCCAATTTTACTTCGTTTAAGATTACTGTATTTATAGGGTTAGTAGATTTCGGTATTAGAGTCATAACTTTTTTATTTTCAGCCTAATTTTATACTTTCTCTCTTAGCTAACACAGGGAAAGCGAAAATAGGTAAAGAATAGATACAAAAAATAGCGATAGTACTATTTTTCTTCCTAAACCTGCTAATTACAATAGATTATGTTGACCATAGCAAACACTATATCTAAAAAAATCATAGCAACAAGTCTATGTATACACAAATAGACAATTGTTACTAGAGAATTATTAAGTGTAAATACTAGTAAACACAAGACATAGGAGTGAAAATTAATTATGCGTTACCTAAAACCCCTCTAGAGACTTCGCAATAGGAAGTCTCTACATCTGTTCCGGAGATGTCTACAACGCTATAAAATATAAAAAATTATGACCAATCATTCCTTGATGGTACAAGCATTCTTGATCGATCCGTGGGGTCAATCCAAAATCCAAAGCTTGTACTGAGCGACAGCGAATGTATCCAAAACCCAAAATTGTTTGACTTGCAATATTGTCTTGCAAAATGCGTTTTACAAACTTGCTTTTTGAAACGGAGAGAGAGGGATTCGAACCCTCGTTGAAGTCACCCCCAAACAGACTTTCCAGGTCTGCGCCTTAAACCACTCGGCCATCTCTCCAGATGCCACAAGTTAATATCCTACAATTAAAATTAAGAAACTGCAATAATATTTTTATTGAAATTCAAAATCAAACTGAAAATCTATTAAATTTCAGCAAAATATCCCAAAACTACAAAAATCATGATGCCTAATACATATACCATTACAGTACGCGATCGCGCCAAAGGCATTACCCACATTTTCCAAGCCCCAAGCGATCGCTATATCCTCCACAGTGCCGAAAAACAAGGCAAGGAACTGCCATTCTCCTGCCGGAATGGCGCTTGTACCGCTTGTGCAGTGCGAGTAATCTCTGGAGACATTTACCAACCAGAGGCGATCGGGCTTTCCCAAGAATTACGCGACAAGGGGTATGCTTTATTGTGTGTTAGTTATGCCCGCTCGAATATAGAAGTCGAAACCCAAGACGAAGACGAAGTTTACGAACTTCAATTTGGACGCTTTTTTGCAAAAGGGAGAGTTCGCGCAGGTTTGCCATTGGATGAAGATTAGAGGAATATCAAGAAATGAATTGTCCCAGTTAGTAGGGGCATTGGTGTCAACTTCTGGTGAAAATCTTTACACCACCGTTATTTGACCTCTCCCAGACTCTAACTTCGTCCGAGTCTGTCGCTCCTCTGTAAGGGTAGTTTGCTGGGAAATTTATTCCTCTAGCAAGCTACCCTATAAAGTAGCGCGAACGGGAAAAAGACAAAAAATTAAACTAATCCAGCTTAAATGATAGAAATTATTGGACTTTGCTTTTTTGCCTTCCTCGCTGGTTTCATTGATTCTATGGTAGGTGGAGGTGGATTAATTCAATTACCAGCACTATTTATATTTTTTCCGCATGTGCCGATCGCAACGCTTTTTGGTACAAATAAACTTGCATCCATTAGCGGTACAACCGCAGCAGCAATTAGATTTGTAAAAGAGGTTAAAGTTGACTGGAAATCCATTCTTCCTGGGGCATTTACGGCATTAATCTTTTCTTATTTAGGTGCAAGATTAGTTAGTTTTATTCAGAACGAAATTTTGCGTCCCCTAATTCTATGTTTGTTGATACTAGTTGCTATTTATACCTTTATTCGTAAGGATTTTGGTTCGGAATATCGACCTAAATATTATGGCGATCGCATAATTTATGTAATGATAGCTATTTCTGCGATTATCGGCTTTTATGATGGTTTTTTTGGTCCTGGTACTGGCAGCTTTTTGATATTTTTATTTATTACTATTTTGGGTTTTGATTTTATTCGAGCTTCTGCCAATGCAAAAATTATTAATTTTTCAACTAATATTGCGGCTTTAGTGTATTTTGTATCTATTAATAAAGTCTTATATACTATTGCAGTTCCAATGGCTATATTTAATATAATTGGTAGTGTCTTTGGCACAAAAATGGCGATTGTTAAAGGTAGTGGTTTTGTCAGGATTTTATTTTTATTTGTTGTGTCGGGATTGATTTTGAGATTAGCCTATGATATTTTCAAGTAATATTTTATCGACCACAATAAATATGCCGAAAATTGAGTTTCCACTGTGTTGGTGAACATTATTGTGATTTGAGCTTACTTCTCAAAACTAGTGCAAAAGCCGCTTTTTTTCAGGTGAACCATAGGAAGTAACTGCCGTGTCACCAACTATCAAACTTAATGACAACAGATTTTATAAGCGCGATCGCTCCCCTAGTTATTCTCTCCCCTCTCCCCCTTTTTTCAGTACCCTGCTAAAATTAATGTATCCAAACACAACCAAAAACCAGGGATTTCGACTAAAAGCTCCGTGCATCGGTAATGATTTGTTACTTACTTGTGATGTATTGTCAGCAGCAAACATTAATACCGACTGACAAAAATAACTAACCAGTGTAAAATAGCGAAGAGACTTAATTATTGAGGTATTCTATGATTTTGAATTCTTTAATATAAAGAATTGTAATAATAATGAAGATGTTACATTTATTGTTAAAGTAACTACTACAAATCTTACTATTTTGTTTGATAATGAATTCAGTAAGTTAGATGATTTGGTTGAACTCGATTTAGTTTATCCCAAGTCATGCAAAATATCAGTATAATTTTTAATTAAAAGACCAAAGTATTCAGAGATAATGCAAGTTCTAAAAAGAGCCATCAAACCAGAAGTTTATATATCGTTCCTCCACATTTACCCAACCACTTGGGGAACTGCTGGTGACATCTGTTTAATCCGTGAAAGCATAGCTAAGGAAAGTGCATCAAAGTTCGTAGGTCATAAACTTCAGCTAGCACTTCCAAAAGGGTTGGAACGCGATCGCTTGGTTGGTTGTCCAATCATCAAAGTTGCAGGTAACGTTGGTGAAGGGAATCCAAAAGATAATAAGTCAGAATGGGAACTTTATGTCGGTGTGGATCGAGAAATCGCGATCGCAGCTCTTAAACCTTGGGGTTTTACATTAATTGAGTCTGATACTTAATGCTTTCTGGTAATTAATTGTACGTAAATGTAGAAATTAATCAACATTGAGCGAATTTAATTCTGTGTTAGCTAAAATTTGTTGTTTTAAGGAATGTAGAGATATAGCACTGCTACGTCTCTACATTTTTTGGGTAATTCCTAATATTCAGATTAATTCTGATTTAATTTATCTATAACCTTAACAAAGTATTCCTGACTCAAACTCAAATTAAAGCGCTTGAATCCACTCTTTAATTTCGTATTCAGTCCAAATTTGATGCTGCCAATAAGGGTCATTTTCTACTAGCTGACGCACGATTTCTTCGCTTTGAGCTTCGTAAATTCCAAACACTTTTGTCACATCTTTGGTAGGACCAATTGTCATTAAAACACCCGATTCTTTTTGTTGGGCTAGTCCATCAAGATGTGCTTGACGATAAGGGGTGCGTTTTTCTAAAACGTCTTTGCAATAGCTTCCCCACATGATGTATTTTGGCATGACTAAAAAAAGTGATGAATTGTGAATTGTGAATTGTGAATTGTGAGTTATGAGTTATGAGTTATGAGTTATGAGTTGTGAGTTGTGAGTTGTGAGTTTAATCAGGAATTAGAAAATAACTTACGTTTAAAATTCCTAATTCCTAATTCCTAACTCCTAACTCCTAAGACTGACACCAAATTTCTCCACCAGTGCTTCCCGAACTTTTTGATGTACGGGTTCAACTTCGCTATCAGTCAGGGTTTTATCACTTGCTCGATATACCAAACGAAACGCTAAACTGCGTTGTCCTTGGGGTACATGTTCCCCTTGATATTCGTCAAATAACTCTACCGATTCCAATAACTCTTTCGCAGCTTTATTTATTGCCCGTTCAATCTCCGCAACGCTAACTTTTACAGGTGCAAAAAAGGCAATATCGCGATCGCTTGCTGGATAAGTTGAATATGCTTTAAATGCTGGGGTTTGGATTTCGTCACGGTCTAGAGCATCTATTAACACATCTAAATCTAGTTGAAATACATAGACTGAATCGGGTAAACCCTTGTCTTGACGTAATTGCGGATGTAACTGTCCAAAAGTACCCAGTCTAGTACCACCTACCCATAACGAAGCAGTACGTCCGGGATGTAAATAGGAATCACGACGATCGGGTTGATACTCGACTTGCAAACCCATTTGCCTAAATACACTCTCTAAAACGCCCTTAGCTTCAAACCAAGTCATGGGCTGGTCTTTACCACCACGGAACCATTTTCCGACTGTTCTATCCCCCCCCATAATACCAGCGATCGCATCGGCTTCTTGAAAGCCAACTTCTTCTTGCCAAAAAATTCGCCCAATTTCAAACCCATTCAAAGCACCATTACCTTGTTCGAGGTTGTATTGGAAAGCATCAATCAAACCTGTAATTAAATCGGTTCGCAAAGCTGAATATTCAGCTAGCAAGGGATTGCTTAATACTACCTGACGGTCTTCCCCAGGTTTGACCAAAGAATAATGAATGATTTCAGTTAAACCAGCACCACGCATAACATAGCGTAACTTGCGCGTCACTTCTTGCTCGAACGGGAAATAACCACCTTCTGCTGTTTCCGGGAGCGTATCACAAAAGCGATCGTAACCGTAGAGACGAGCAACTTCTTCAATTAAATCAATTTCCCGCTCCAAATCGCGGTAACGATAGGGAGGTACAACAACAGTCCAAGTTTTATCCCCGCTAGGTGTTAATGTACATCCTAAAGCCGTTAAAGTCCGTTCCACATCAGCAGGTTGAAGTTCCCCAGCATCATCATCACCCACACGCACGGGACCAAGTAACTCATTTACACGATTTAGTCGTAATTTTACTGAATGGCTCCAAGTCGAAGGTTCGGGACGAGTATCGGCGATTTCTTGAGCAACAATTGTGCCACCAGCAAGTTCCACCAACAAACTTAAAGCGCGATCGCAAGCAATTTCTAAACCAGCAAAATTTACACCACGTTCGTATCGTGACGAAGATTCACTCCGTAAGCCAACACTCCGGGAAGAACGACGAATTGCCACGTTATCAAATAAAGCAGCTTCTAAAACCAGATTTTGCGTACCTTCATGAACTTCGCTTTCCCCACCACCCATAACACCAGCTAAAGCAACTGGTTTATCATTACAGGTAATTAGCAAATTCTGTGCTGCCAAATTCCGGGTTTGTCCATCCAGGGTTTTCATACTTTCGCCAGCATTGGCAAAACGTACCCCAATAGTAATATTATCTTTGCCACCAATAGCTTGTAATCTTTCTGTGTCAAAAGCGTGGAGCGGTTGTCCCCATTCTAACAATACATAGTTAGTGATATCCACGACATTATTGATGGGACGAGTTCCAGCAGCCCGTAATCGCTCCTGCAACCATTCCGGAGATGGCGCAATTTTCACATTTTCCACCACCGTACCGAAATAAGTCGGACAAGCTTTTGGTTCTTCAATTTTTAAGCTTAATATCTCTAAATTTAAATTCCCTGTTGCTTTGGTCGCATTAATTTTCTGAATATCGGGAAGCGATAATTTTCCACCTGTTAATGCAGCAACTTCCCGTGCAATCCCCACCATACACAACGCATCAGCACGGTTCGCAGTGGCAGTCACATCCAAAACCACATCATCCAAACCCAACAATGGACGCACATCCCTACCCAATTGCAGATTTTCCTGGGTAAAAATGTGAATTCCATCGACATCCGTAGGTAAACCGAGTTCCTTTAACGAGCAAATCATCCCATTAGAAGGCACACCCCGCAACTTGGCAGGTTTAATTTTTAAATCGACATTTGGTAAATAAGTACCGACAGTTGCCACTGGTACAAATATATCTGCACGAGCATTACTAGCACCGCAAACAATCTGTAAAGTTTCACCCGTACCAATATCAACTTGGCAAAGACTTAATTTATCAGCATTTGGGTGTTGTTCGCGGTTGACAATGCGACCAACCACTACACCCGATGCCCAAGTGCGACGATCTTCAATATCTTCTACCTCAAACCCTGCCATAGTGAGGGTTTCAGCCAATTCTTCTGGCTTGAGTTTTATTTCTACTAGTTCCCGCAGCCAATTTAACGAAATACGCATGAATCTTTTACTTGTGCAAATAGCAGCTTTATATATTAATGCACAGTTTATTCTAGAGCTATTTGTGGTGAGATATATATAATTTTAGATCGACTTTAGGAACGCGAATTAAATAACAAGATATATAACAATCTTTCAGGATGCTAGAGGTAATTTATGCTTGATGCGATCGCAGAAAAAGGGACGTAATAACTCGCAGGCAAGACTTACCTTTTTACCATGCAGATGCACTAACCCCATCTTACACAACTGTTCGGCTTGCACAGCCTCGCAATCTACAGGACTCGATTGCCTGACGATTTCCGTAAGCGATCGCAATAAATCGGCATAGGGTTGCAGATTCCACCATTGCTGTTCTAGATGGTCTGCATAGATAGCTCTGGTACTCACAGAGTTTTCTAACAGTTGTTCCAGGGTTATTGTTTGCTGCTGAAGATAATAAAAAGCCAACTGCAAGCGATAGGGATGTCCTCCCAGAAGGGTAATTAATTGCTCGATTTGTTGCCTTGTCATATCCTCTCCCCATCGATTGGCTAATTCCTGCACTTGAGCTGGGATAAACTCAGGTAAATCAATTGCCAACCCTGTATTAAAAAGAGATTTATCGATCGAAACAGGCATCTGAATTTCGGTGGAATGAACCGTCACTAGTCGGAGGTTTTGCCAATGATTGCTCTCTCCTACCCTAGCTTTAGCTCGCTCAGACCAAGTTCGCAAAAGTCGAAGAAATTCACGAGCAATATCTGGGTAGGTAAAAAGCTGATTGAATTCATCGATTGCAATCACTACGGGACGATTCTTCCTTTGAGAGTCTGCGTGGTTCAGGTTAGCTAAGATAACATCCTCTAAGTAGTCAGTGGTGTTCGATTTGCTACCCAAGCTGTTGTTATAAAAAGATGCGATCACCCTTTGGGTGATCGCATCTGGTAAGTCTAACTGCTTGCTAACTCTGGCGCAAAACCATTTTAGGAAGCGCTCTAGGTTCTGTAAAATCTCACTGTCGGCAAGTTGTAAATTAAGAGAAACGGTTTTATATCCCAGAGTTTTAGTGTAAGCCAGGATGCGGGTCATTAGGGAGGTTTTGCCCATTTGCTTGGGAGCGCGGATGTTGAGCATAGCACCGGGTTGCTGGATGGCTTCGTAACAAAGGGATTCGACGATAGGACGGTCAATGTAAAAGACTGAATCCAGGGGTATTTGCCCTCCTGGTACGCTTGGGGCACGAAATTGCTGATTGTCTTGCGCTTGTTCCATTCTGTGGGTTTGAGGGGAATTGGTGCGAGAATTGCAAACTGATTCGATGGGACAGATGGTTTCATTCATGTACATTAAGCCAATCTCGACAATATTGTCTTTATCTGGCTCCAGGTAGAGATAATCGTCCTTTAGCAACGTTAGATTAAAGGCATTGAAGCAGCATTCCAAAGTTCGCTTATCGACTCCTACTGAAGCATTAAAGACCTTGCTGAGGGTATTGGTAGTTAAACCTGTTTTCTCACCCAGGTCTTCGAGAGTGTATCGCTTAAAGTTTTGCTGAATTTCTACCTCAGCTTTTGCCTGATTGAGTTTTTTGAAGCCTTGAGCAGTCAGAGTCGCACCCCGCCGCCGTAGTTGATTTTTTGATTGTAATTGCATTTTTAACTGTAAATCCAAGTATAAAAATGTGCTTAGGAATCTGCTTAGTAGTATAGGTGGATACTGTTATTACTGCTGTACTTTACAAGTTTATGCAGCATAGTTATAAATCTTATAAGTACAATTCCAAAAAGTTTATTTTGAATCAGCCTACACTTGACATATACAGAACAATTCTATATTGTCAATACTTCTAAATGCATAAATATATCAGCTTTAAATTGAAGTTTTCTCTGGGAAAGATAAACGGAAGCATAGTTATTAACTTGCGGTTTTTTCCAAAGTTAAGAACGACGTTAACTAAAATAAAGCATTCCGATGAGTCAGTATGGAATTGGGATCTTTTGCGCGAAGACCATAAACAAGACTTAGAATGGGCAATATACATGTTAACTCAAAGACAGCAATATACCTTCAAATATGATTTTTCATTAGAAGGAATCAAAGGTACGATCGTAGAGATAACATCCATCAATTAAAAATACGAGTGAGTTAAAGCAATCAGTGCGATCGCATTTCTCGAAATGGGTTAAAGAAGCGCGATCGTTTTTTTGTTATGGGTTGTGGATTGCGATAATATTGATTTAGTTCAGTTGTTGGATCGGGAGCGATTGTACATTCAACATAAACAAAACCTCTATTTAAGCAATAGCAAACTCAGTGCGATCGCAATCTCCCGTAGGTTGGGGAGTCACTGCGTTGCGAGGGTTTCCCTCGTTATAGCAAGTGACGTTGGAGGCTTTGCGTAACCCAACATATGATATTGGGAAAAGAAAGATTCTTTAAATCACAAAAATATCTAAATTCAACGATTAAGAGAAGCTTCAAACAAGTTATAAAATGTTGGGTTACAACGCAAATCTAGATTTTCATATCGCTGCAAATATCTCTTGTGCGTTTTCACCCAACCTACAAGAGATTACTAAGGACAATTTTCAAACTGGCTACAACACAAAAAAATGATTTTTTTCTGATATAATTAATTGTATTAATTGAATATAGTAGTTGACATTTTTATAATGGTGATGTGACTTGCCTTAAAAATTTTACTAACACTCCATTATATTAAAAATGAAGTTTAAATTTAAAACAATAAATCAATCATCCCACGAAACCAAGAAATTTTTCTCAAAATCCGAAAAATTGTCACAAAAAGAAACATTAATCATATTCAATGTAAAGTAGACGTAATGTTTAACTACTATACATGAATTATACATAATTTCTTGGAATCAGTCGATAAAAGCCCGTCTTTTTTGCGCTTTTTACGGAATTCAGAGAATATAACGCGGCAATTTTTACTTAGGAATTGGTGTAATTGTATTTTGATATGCATGATTACATACGGAAGCGTAACGCACTCTATAAACCCAAACAAAGCGTTTATAAATGATTATTTTTCCAGTAGCTCAAAGAACGTTTCTTTATCAATACCAATATCTTGAATCATACCCATTAGAGTACCTTGTTTTAGGTCTTTTCCCGAATGAATCGGAACCACAACCCTTTGTCCATTACTATCTTTATAAATAGCATGGCTCCCCTTTTGACGGTCAAAATAAAAACCTAATTTTTCGATTACTTTTATAAATTCTTTAGCTTTGACACTGGGAAAATTACTCATGCAAAAATGCTTAGTGGCTTAACAATTAAATTTTCTTTAGGAATTGACAGATTATCAGCCTTTAAACTTTCAATATATAATTCAATTGCTTCTGTAATATTATCAATCGCTTCTTCAAAAGAATCTCCTTGAGAATGACAACCTTTTAGGATAGGACAAAAAGCATGATAACCTCCATCTGATTCTTTTTCTAGAAGAACTGTGTAATTGTAAATTTGTTTATTGTTGTTGTCCATATATTTCCATCTGTTTACGATCTATCTACTTTTAACTTAGGACTGATACCATAATAAAGGCTTTTAGGTGATATTGGTTAAATAGTACGATAAGCAAAGCTTAACGCAATCTCCCGTAGGTTGGGGAGTCACTGCGTTGCGAGGGTTTCCCTCGTTATAGCAAGTGACGTTGGAGGCTTTGCATAACCCAACATATGATATTGGGAAAATAAAGATTCTTTAAATCGCAAAAATATCTAAATTCAACGATTAAGAAAAACTTCAAACAAGTTATAAAATGTTGGGTTACAACGCAAATCTAGATTTTTCATATTGCTGCAAATATCACTTGTGCGTTTCCACCCAACCTACAAGACTAATCCTCAATGAGAAGATTTTCAAAAGGATAATTCTGTTTCCAACGATAGGTATTAAAGTCACGTTTATCCACTGAAAAAATGCGTCCATGCCCTAAGTGTTCAGCTAAAATTACAAGAGAAGCATCAGCTAAATCCATTGGAAGGTCGGCATATTTTTCCATCAGTTGAGTAATGCGAGAAGTATGATGAATTTCTAAATTGAAAACTGTAAATAATTCTTGGTTAAGACTATTTATAAATGTAGTTTGGGCTTTGACTCCTTTACGTGTTAGCAAAAGATAGCACGTTTCTGTAACAACACACCAGGTAGTAATCAAGGACTCATTGTATTGTTTTAGAGTTTGTTTTGCTCTTTGGTGGTAAGTGTCTTTTTGATCGACAAGAGCTAACCAAAATCCTGTATCAACGATAATCATATTTGGTAACTAATGTATTAGCCAGAATTTCTTTATAGCTAGTAGATAAATTTTCTTCTACAGAACAACAGCCAATCAATCCAGTTTCTTCAAACTTTTCATAAAGACTTTTTTCTTCACCATGATTTTCTGGTTCTGGTTTTGGATAACATTTTTTGAGTAACTTAATAAAGTCCAATAATAAGATTTGAGCTTCTTCTGGTAATGTATTAATATCTGCGTATATCTGTTCAAATTCAGGCATTCTAATTAACTCCTAAACTTGCGTATTTTTTCGCTGCTTAGGAATGAGGATTTAATAACCTACAACTTTCGATTTGATTTGGAATGGTGCGTTACGCTGCGCTAACACACCCTACTTTTGATACTTTTGCACTTTATTTAATCCGCGTTCCTTATCTCATTGTAGCCTAAGCAGTGCGATCGCCGAACACAGGGCTTCACTCATCGCTATTTTTATAGAAATAGTTTTACAAGGAGTGCGTAGGCGTAGCCCGTCGTAGACATCGCTTCTGATGGTTGATGAGCGTGCGATGTTTTTTGTGCAAGTGCGATAATATTGATTTAGCTCAGTTGTTGGATCGGGAGTGCGATCGTGATTACACAATTCAACATCAACGATACATTGCTGCAAGAGGCACTTGCCCTGGATGACCAGATAACCGTTGATACCCTGGTCGAAACCGCTTTGCGCGAATATATTCAACGTCGCAAGCGACTAAAAGTGTTAGACCTCTTTGGCACCATTGATTATGACCCAAACTACGACTACAAACAGCAACGTCAGCAGGCATGAGTGTCATAGTTGATACATCTGTTTGGTCACTGGCTTTGCGTCGGAGAACCCCACCCGATTCTTCCCCTGTCGTCACCCGATTACGGGATTTAATTACCAATGACCAAGTTGCTTTGCTGGGTGCGATTAGACAAGAAATCCTTTCTGGCATTCGCAGTTCGGAACAGTTTACCCGTCTACGAGATTACCTGCGGATATTCCCAGATATGGAACTCTTATCTGAAGACTACGAACTTGCCGCAGAGTTTTTTAATGCCTGCCGTAGCAATGGTATCCAAGGTTCAAATACTAATTTTCTGATTTGTGCAGTTGCCCATCATCGAAGCTACAGCATCCTCACAACCGATAACGATTTTCAGAGTTACCAAGCACACATTCCTATTATTCTATCGAGTGTTGAAGGTTAGTGCGATATGCCTTTGGCATTAAGCTCCGCTTATCGCTATTTTTCTAGAGACAGTCTTGAAAGTAAAGTGCGATCGCTTTGTTCGTATGGGTATAGAGTGCGATCATTTTTATGTGGGTTATAGAATGCGATCGCTCCTAATGGTGATGAGCGTACTATTTTTTGTACAAGTGCGATATGCCTTTGGCATTAAGCTCCGCTTATCGCAATCTCCCGTAGCGACTGCCTTGAAAGTCAGGCGATCGCTTTTTTGTATGGGTTGTGGATTGCGATAATATTGATTTAGTTCAGTTGTTGGATCGGGAGCGATCGTGATTACACAGTTCAACATCAACGATACATTGCTGCAAGAAGCACTTGCCCTGGATGACGAGATAACCGTTGATGCCCTGGTCGAAACCGCGCTGCGCGAATATATTCAACGTCGCAAGCGACTCAAAGTAGTCACAGTTTTGGTTCCCATTTAAAGGTTAGGTAGACATGGTTGACGAAACCGATTCCTAAAAACCTATGAAAGTAATGGCAATTTAAGCAAGTTACTTCTTTCGTTAGAAGTCTCAAACCCCCTTACGAAAATAGGATAGTTCTTAGGTAGCTCTACCGCATCCACTAGTAAGCGTAAGCAAGCTGGAAGTATGCGACAACTAGGGGCAAAGAAGCGTCAGAAATCTACAGAGAATTTTGCTAAAAACGAACTGGGGGATGTAGAAACCCACAGTTCAGGTGAAGCCAACTGTGGGTAGTTCATAAAAGTCGTCCTTCTAGAACGGGGCGTTAAACCCAAATTTTTGGTAAAATATAATATCCTTGCCACGGGATAAATTAACGCAAAACTTGATGGAAGCAAACAAATACGGATTAGCACTACATACCACCACACCAGAATTAGGTTTAGCAATTAGCAATTTTGCCGAGGGTAATTTATCTATAAATTCCCGTTCTCAAACATGGAATTTAGAACGGGAGTTATCCAGCCATCTACACCAGTACTTGATGGATTTTATCAAACCACAAACCTGGCAAGATATGGCATTTATCGCTGTCGCCAAAGGTCCCGGAGGTTTTACAGGTACTCGTATTGGCATGGTAGCAGCAAGAACATTAGGACAGCAATTGAATATTCCTGTGTTTGCGGTTTCAACTTTGGCTGCTGTAGCTTGGCATCAGGTCAAAAGGGAAAATATAAATATAAATATAAATATAAATATTGCGGTGCAAATGCCAGCACAGCGAGGACAGGTATTTGGAGCAATTTACCAACCTGCTGCCGATGGATTAGGATTAACTACTTTGCTCGCAGATACGGCATTTTCACCTGAAGCATGGCAGGAAAAATTAGCAAATTACGAGCGATCGGAATATCGCAATTATCAGTTAATTGAAGCTAAATCTAATTTAGCGGCAACAGCGACAAGTATTTTACAACTCGCTTACTTCGATTGGTTGCAAGGTAAACATCCGACTTGGGATGAAGCTTTACCATTCTACGGTCAGCATCCAGTAGATTTATAATCCTAGTCATTGAATTTTTCGATTTTAAACCCCCGTTGGAATAGTACCGTTAAACCGATAATTAAAGATAGAACCCACTATCCAACAATCTAAAATCCATATAATTATAGTTATGTGCAACAAAAATAAATATTTAACTGCATCCTGCAACTTCCAGCCCCTCTCCAAGGTAAATTTGTAAGCGGAAAGTGGATTCGTGCCGTTTGCGGACATTCCCTCAGCGATCGCAACTGGCTTGGCAAGGAAATGTTCTTTCGCAAACTTTCCCAAACAGGTATTGATGACGAATCCGCTTAACCGTCTCATTAACTTGGCTTCTGAGCGATTCAATTTTATATTTTGACAAACGGGAGAACACTAAAATCTATGGCAAGAATTGAAACCCGCACAGAACCGATGGTGCTAAATATGGGACCGCACCATCCCTCAATGCATGGAGTTTTGCGGTTGATTGTCACCCTCGATGGTGAAGATTGTATCGACTGCGAACCCGTAATTGGCTATCTACATCGGGGAATGGAAAAAATCGCCGAAAATCGCACCACAGTTATGTATGTTCCCTACGTCAGTCGTTGGGACTATGCAGCTGGAATGTTTAACGAAGCCGTTACAGTCAATGCACCAGAAAAAATCGCGGGTATTACAGTTCCCAAACGTGCGAGCTATATCCGCGTCATCATGCTGGAATTGAACCGCATCGCTAACCATTTACTTTGGTTTGGTCCTTTCCTCGCTGACGTTGGGGCACAAACTCCCTTCTTCTATCAATTCCGCGAACGGGAAATGATTTATGACCTGTGGGAAGCTGCAACCGGCTACCGCATGGTTAATAACAACTATTGGCGTGTTGGTGGTGTGGCAGCAGATTTACCCTATGGTTGGGTTGAGAAATGTTTGGATTTCTGCGACTATTTACCCCCCAAAATTGACGAGTACGAAAAATTGGTGACGAATAACCCCATTTTCCGTCGCCGCATCGAGGGAATTGGTACTATTACCCGCGACGAAGCCATCAACTGGGGTCTTTCTGGTCCCATGTTACGTGCTTCCGGTGTGCAATGGGATTTGCGGAAAGTTGACCATTACGAATGCTATGACGATTTTGATTGGGATGTACAGTGGGAAACTGCTGGGGATTGTATGGCTCGGTATGTGGTGCGGATGCGGGAAATGCGCGAATCCGTGAAGATTATTCGTCAAGCTCTCCAAGGACTTCCCGGTGGACCTTATGAAAATCTCGAAGCAAAGCGGATGATGGAAGGTGCGAAATCGGAATGGAACGGGTTTGACTATCAGTACATTGCCAAGAAGGTTTCCCCTACTTTCAAGATTCCCAAAGGTGAAAGTTACGTCCGTATTGAAAGCGGTAAGGGTGAGTTGGGAATTTATATGGTTGGTGATGATAATGTATTCCCCTGGCGTTTCAAGATTCGTCCGGCTGATTACAATAACTTGCAAATTCTTCCCCATTTATTACGTGGGATGAAGGTTGCGGATATTGTGGTGATTCTTGGTAGTATCGATGTGATTATGGGGTCTGTCGATCGGTAATTTTGGATTTTAGAAGTTTTCAGACTCTAAAATCATCAAGTCTAATAACTTTAAGGTGGATAATATCCACCTTTTTTTGTTTAGTTAAGACTAAAGTCAAATTTTTAACTAAACCGCCAAGACACGGAGACGCAGAGAGAATAAAAGAGTAATTCAGTCAATAGTTTATTTGTTCTATTCTGGATAAATATAACAAGTCGGAATATTTCATTAATAAATCTTTACTAAAAAAATCATTTTACTTTGTAGCTTGTCATATTACAAAAGTAAAATCTTGCGATTTTTCGACGTTACAGGCTTTAAAAATATTTTAATTAAATACCATGCCCCTAGTTTATCAAATTTAAATTAAGCATACTACATAACTAAAACCCTTGTAAATAGATTCGTTAATTGAGAATATTCTCAATGGCTTAATTTTTCTTAATAAATTTTCATTCAAAACTGCAAAGTGTTAATTTTTAACTATATAAATAATTGAATATATAAAATAGTTTGATAAGTAAAAGTGATTCTAGCTGCAAAAATAATGCAATGTTGCAAAATCCGTTGCTTTAGCTTCCCACTTTACAGCGATACTCCGGAGGAGTCGCTACGTAAACCCAGTCTGAAAACACTATAATCGATGCTATTCGTTAGGAAAAACTCTTACTTAAGGACGGCGTACAATTCATAATTTATTTGTTTATTTAAGAGAGTAACAATTAATTGTTAACTTCTATTAGAATAATGAATCAAACTTTAGTTTCTATTTTTGTATTCGGTCTACTACTATTATTTATTTTTTCTCCTTTTGCTGCGCTTGCTGGTTTAATGCTTTTTCTATTGTTAGCTGCTTTGCTTTCATTCATGGCTAGTATCTCGAAAGCACTTATCAGGAATGATAATAATCAGTAATTTGTATTCAAAAGGAGCTTGCGATCGCAATCTTTTATTTAGTAAGAATAACCAATTAAAATAAATAATATCCCCGAATTTCTCAAATCATCGGGGAATCTGATATTTTAAACTTCAATCATCTTCCGAATATATCCTGGTAGCGCAAATGCAGCTTGATGAATATCTGAGTTGTAATACCGCAAATTATGCTCAAGAGTAAATTGTGCAGCTTTTTCGCGATCGCAATTATTGAGCGGGTGATTTCCTTGTTTGGAACAATAAGTTAAACTCCACATTCCCGAAGGATACATGGGGATAAATACTAAGTAAGGATGTACCGAATCGATACCAAAAACTTGTTTGAGGCATTTATTTAAATCCACAAATGCATCGGGATGGAATAGGGGAGATTCGCTTTGGATTGTCACCGCACCACCCGAACGCAGGCAACGAAATACATCTTCGTAAAAAGATTGGCTAAAAAGTCCTTCCGATGGTCCTACGGGGTCTGATGAATCAATGATTACTAAGTCATAGGAATTATCTTTTGCTTCCCTGACAAATTTAATCCCATCGTCGATGAGTAAATTTAATTTGGGATGTTCTAAGGCAGAGGAAATTGTTGGTAAAAATTGTTTTGAGGCTCTAACTACAACTTCATCAATTTCCACCATAGTCACCTTCTCAATCCCTGGATGACGCATCAATTCGCGAATTGTCCCACCATCACCCGCACCAATTACTAGGACATCTTTAATACTTGAATTCGCAAACATAGGTACGTGGACAATCATCTCGTGATAATTTGCCTCATCCGATTCGGTACACATCACCATGCGATCGATGGTCAGCATTTTACCTCGGTCATGGGTATCAAATACTTCGACTACTTGGAATGGTGATTCTTCCTTGAAAATGCGATCGCCTTTGATCCGAATCGAAAGTGCGCTTTTACCGTTGCTATCAATTACCCATTCGGAAGGGTTAAATTGGCTAGATGCTGTATCAGAAGTGGATGCTTGAGAAGTCGTCATTTTCGGTGCGCTGCCTCTTAACCAACAAATAAAATTAAAATGTCAGTCGCTAATTGTACCTGAATGTCGATCGGTGCAGTTCGTGACTTTATAAAAAATAATTAGGTTAAGAATTTTCTTAACCTAAAATTAGATAAGTTTTACCGGAAAATCTCTACGATACGATAAATTAACCAATTAACTTTTGCCAGCTGATTGGTCCAACAATTCCATCCGCAAGCAAACCATTTTGTCTCTGGAACCTCTTAACTGCGTCTTCAGTTTGCGCTCCATAAACTCCATCTACTTCTACTCCCATTCGATGCTGTAAGTAGCGCATTACTGGTCCACCTGCATGTTTGGGTCGAATAATTCTTTTTGCTAAAATCTGATTAATTGCCTGCCAAGTTGGACTCCCAGCAATTCCCGTGACTTGCAATCCAGCGATGCGCTGAAATTTTTCGAGAGCTTTTTTTGTTTGCACATCAATCGTATTATCTTCGATTAAAACTTTGCCATTCTGGTCGGTAATTTTCAGCCGATTTAATGCTCGTTGCAATCTTAAAATTGTAGTATCGATATTATCTTCTTCATCAGGCACGGGAATAACCGGAACTATTGGTGATTTACCTGTTAAACCTTTGACTATTGCATTTGCGATCGCTTCAGAATTAAATAATGCCATATCTTTTTGGGAATCAATAAAGCAACTTTCAATTAAGATTCCTGGCATTTTAGTATTTCTAAGTACAAATAAATGGGAACCGCTTTTAATTCCCCGATTAAAAAAGCCTAATTTAACAATTTCATCTAATACAGGTTTCGCAGCTTTTCTTCCTTTTTCGCCAATCGTAAATACCTCCGTTCCATTCGCTCTTTGGTTAAAAGCATTAAAGTGAATTGAGACAAATAAATCTACTTTTGTATCGTTTGCTTTATCACACCTCCGTGATAGCGAATCTTTGACATTACTTGCTCTTTCTGGTTTACAGTCGATAACTTCATGTCCTAATGCTTTTAATTTTGACATGACTCGATTACCAATATCAAAAGTTAAATTATCCTCAAATTTGATTCCACGAGCTCCAGTATCTGGGGGACAATTATGACCAATATCAATTCCAAATCGCATGCTAGACCTCTCTATTATTTTTACGTAAACTTTGCCACGACGGTGATAATCCGCGAATGTGCCGGACAGAAGATTCTGTCCGGCAACTTCGCTGCTCCCTCTTGCCACGGGGATACTCCAATAAGCCAAAGTTCGCACCAATGACAAGATTTATTTTTTGCTATCTTCGTTGTTTCAGTAAATTGAGATTTAATACCTTAGGAAACATAAATTCATGTCGTATTTTACACTATCTTTCTGAGTTAGTTGTATATGAATTTGCTACTAAAATTGGCTATTTCACAAGAATTACTGACTTTTTATCAGTATGCATAAGTAATTTTTATAATACGCAAATTGGAGCATGTGTGATAAGATATACCACGCTCATTATCCATTGATTGAAAATAACAAAATCGCAAATTTTCAATCGACAATGGATTCAATACAGGGAAAATAATGTCACAGGCATCTACTTCGAGATTTAATGACCCGAAAACACCACTAGATGTAAAGATTAGCTTTGAAGCGCGAAAGCCAATTACTGACCCAACCCTTGGTATTGTGGTAAATATATCTAAGACTGGAACTCCACAGCACCGTTTAGTCACGATTGGTGATTCCCTAACACATGGGTTTCAAAGTGGTGCAATTTATAAGACTCAGCTTTCATATCCAGCAATTATTTCTAAGGAATTAGGTTGGGATAAATTACACTATCCAACTTATGGTGGACCTGGTGATGGATTACCGTTGAATTTAGAGAAATTAGCCCATGATTTGCAACAAAAATTGGGAACTGAAATCAATTGGCTGAATGGAGTACCTGTGTTTTTGTTTGTTCGGCAGCAACTCGATATACTTGAGGATTATTGGGAACGGGGTGCAGGTAAAATATACCCTAATCAAGGCAAAATTCATCATAATTTAGCGATTTACGGTTGGGATTTGCGAAATACTTTATCGCGCAATGCAGATATCTGTTTGGATGTTCTCAGTAAAGTCAAATCGGAAGATGATGTACTTCGTCAAGTTATCAATAATCATAATGAACGTGCTGCTATCTGTGTTTTAAATACGGCACGGGATAATCAGGGAAAAGCACTAACTCCTTTACAAGCAGCAGAATTACTTGGTGCGGAAGGAGATGAGCAAACTGAAGGGATTGAAACCTTGGTTGTCACCCTTGGTTCTAATAACGCTTTAGGAAGCATTCTGACATTTAATGTTTCTTGGAGTGACGATGGTTATGATGATATGAGTGTCAACGATAAATATACAGTATGGCGACCAACTCACTTCAAAGCTGAATTAGATTTATTAGTGGCAGAAGTGAAGAAAATTCGTGCTAGACATGTAATTTTCGCAACAGTTCCCCATATTACGATCGCACCTTTTGCCCGTGGTGTTGGTGATAAAGTTCGGAATAAGTCGCGTTATTTTCCGCACTATACTTTACCGTGGATTCATGACCAAGATTTTAACCCAGAGAAGCATCCACACATTACTGAGAATGAAGCTAGGGCGATTGATAGTGCAATTGACCAATATAATGAAGCGATAACGGAAGTGGTACGTCAGGCTCGTTTGCAGGGGAAGGACTGGTATTTATTTGAACTTTGTGGACTACTCGATCGTTTTGCTTCCCGTCGTTATATCGAAGACTTAGATGCTCGTCCTAGCTGGTGGAATACTGTTGGTGGAGAGTATAAATTACCACCGGAATTGGACGCGATTTCACCTGCTTTAACTTCATTATTTTTCCGTTCCGAGGTAAAAAAAGGTCGAACTCAGGGTGGTTTATTTTCCCTTGATGGGATTCACCCAACAACGGTAGGCTATGGAATTATGGCGCAGGAAGTGATTAAAATTATGCAGTTGGCTGGAGTAAAATTTTATGAAAGTGATGGCAAGACGCAGCGAGAAGGCGAAATAAAGGTTGATTTTGGCGATTTAATTACTAAGGATACATTAATTTCCCAAACACCAGAGAATGTAGATAATATGTTTAATTTTGTTGGTGGAATTGATAAGAATTTCAATTTGTTTAGCGGCATGTTGAAAAAAAATTATTAAATTAATAAACATTGCAAAAAACCCACAAAGGCAATGAGTGCTGATGTAGGTTTTTTGTTATTTCAAATAACTAAATAGCTAATTGTATTTATGCATCTATCCATGACTTAATTCGCTTTCTTAAATCAAGAGCGATCGCATATTTCAATTACTAGTGCAGCTTGGGGAAATAAACCTACCAGATTCAATAGCTGAAAAGACTATTTTATCGGCTTTATTTCCTTTGCATGAATGTTCTCTTGTACTAGTTAATGTGACTCACTGGCTTCTCAGGGTACGCTACGCGAACACACCTATTTAAATTTTGAATTTTTAATCCAAAATTTAAAATCTAAAATTCGTTGAAATGCTTACAATATAAAGTAAAGAAACATTTATTCTTCTTTACTTTTAAACATGAAACGTATAGTTTTGATAGCTGGATTTGAATCATTTAATGCTGACTTGTACCGCAAAGCCGCCGAATTAGCGATTTTGCGCTGTCCCGAATTAGATATACGGGTATTTAGCGATCGCGATATTACTAGTAAGCAGGAGGAGGTCGAAAAAGCCCTCCTGGGGGCAGATGTATTTTTTGGCAGTTTGCTGTTCGATTATGACCAAGTTATGTGGTTGTGCAATAGAGTTTCCCAAATTCCGATTCGACTGGTGTTTGAGTCTGCTTTAGAGTTAATGGCATTAACAAAAATTGGTGAATTTGCCATTGGCGATAAACCCAAAGGAATGCCGAAACCAGTCAAGTTTATTTTAGATAAATTTAGTAATGGACGTGAAGAAGATAAACTTGCAGGTTATATTAGTTTTCTCAAAATTGGTCCCAAGTTACTGAAGTTTATTCCTGTTCAAAAAGTTCAAGATTTACGTAACTGGCTAATTATTTATGGATATTGGAATGCGGGAGGAATTGAAAATGTCGCTGCCTTATTTTGGACGCTTGGAGAAAAATATTTAAATCTCCAAGTTGGGGATATTCCCACAGTTATCGAAACCCCAAATATTGGGTTACTCCATCCCGAATATCAAGGTTATTTTGAATCACCCAAAGCTTACCTTGAATGGTATCTAGGGGAATCCAGTAATAAGAAATTGAGTAATTCTTCAATTTCCAATGCCCAATCCCCAATAATTGGTATCTTACTTTATCGCAAACATGTAATTACCAAACAACCTTATATTCCCCAACTTATTCGCAAATTTGAAAATGCAGGTTTAATTCCTTTACCTATATTTATTAATGGTGTAGAGGGACATGTTGCTGTTCGCGATTTGATGACAAGCGAGTATGAAATCGAGCAAAAAAATCTCGGTAATGTTGAAATTAAATCTTTATCTTCAGAAGCGGTAAAAGTAGATGCAATCGTCTCTACCATTGGTTTTCCCCTAGTTGGTGGACCAGCAGGTTCGATGGAAGCAGGACGACAGGTTGAAGTTGCAAAAGGCATTTTGACTGCTAAGAATGTACCATATTTTGTAGCAGCGCCGTTATTAATCCAAGATATTCATTCTTGGACACGTCAAGGAATTGGGGGTTTGCAAAGCGTTGTATTATATGCATTACCCGAACTTGATGGTGCAATCGATACTGTTCCCTTGGGTGGTTTAGTTGGGGAAGATATTTATTTAGTTCCAGAACGAGTAAATCGTTTAATTGGTAGGGTGAAAAATTGGATTAATTTAAGAAAAAAACCTGCATCGGAACGGAAAATAGCAGTTATTTTATATGGGTTTCCTCCTGGTTATGGTGCGACGGGAACAGCAGCTTTATTGAATGTTCCTCGTAGTTTAATTAAGTTTCTCGAAGCGTTGAAAAAGCAAGGTTATCAAGTTGATAGTTTGCCGGAAGATGGTGAAGAGTTAATTCGCTTGGTGAAAGCAGCAGATGAGCAGGTCAAAACCGCAGAGAAAAGTGAATTAACGCAGATGGATGGAGTTAATATTATTAATACTGTGAATGTTCGTACTTTAGAAAAATGGTTGGGTTATTTGCAAATAACTAGGATTGAGAAACAATGGAAATCTTTAACGGGAAGTGGAATTAAAACCTTTGGGGATGAATTTCAAATTGGGGGAATCAACTTAGGGAATATTTGGATTGGGGTACAACCACCATTAGGAATTCAAGGGGATCCAATGCGACTAATGTTTGAAAGAGATATGACACCCCATCCCCAGTACGCAGCATATTACAAATGGTTGCAGAATCAATTTCAGGCAGATGCGATCGTACATTTTGGAATGCATGGAACAGTCGAATGGTTGCCTGGTTCCCCTTTAGGAAATACTGGTTATTCTTGGTCGGATATTTTATTAGGTGATTTACCTAATTTGTATATATATGCTGCGAATAATCCCTCGGAATCTATCTTAGCAAAACGTCGCGGTTATGGTGTTTTAATTTCCCATAATGTTCCTCCTTATGGACGCGCAGGTTTATACAAAGAATTAGTAACTTTACGCGAGTTAATTGCTGAATACCGCGAGGACACGGAGAAAAATTACTTATTAAAGGAAGTAATTTGTAAAAAGATTATTGATACGGGTTTAGACACTGATTGTCCATTTGAGGAAGCTAAAAAATTGGGAATTTCTTTCAATTCTGAAAATATTTCCATGTTCAGCAACCATATATTTAATAATTATTTAGTTAAACTATATGAGTATTTACAAATTTTAGAAAACCGATTGTTTTCTTCCGGATTGCATGTATTAGGTGAAGCACCAAATGAAGAAGAAATGCGATCGTATCTAGAAGCATACTTTGAAAACCAAACATCTCAACTCCTCTGTGACTCTGAGATTCTCCGTGAAATAGAAGCTTTATTAATGCAAAATACCGATGAATTAACGAATCTTTTACGCGGTTTAAATGGCGAATATATTCCCCCTGCTCCTGGTGGTGACTTATTACGTGATGGTGCTGGAGTATTACCAACTGGGAGAAATATTCATGCATTAGACCCTTATAGAATGCCATCTGCAGCTGCTTATGAAAGAGGTCGAGAAATTGCTAAAAAAATAATTTCTCAAAACTTACAAGACAATGGAAAATATCCCGAAACTGTCGCAGTAATGTTATGGGGTTTAGATGCGATTAAGACCAAAGGTGAATCATTAGGCATTCTTTTAGAATTAGTTGGTGCGGAACCAATTAAAGAAGGAACTGGACGCATTGTCAGATATGAATTAAAACCCTTGGATGTAGTTGGACATCCTCGAATTGATATACTGGCAAATTTGTCGGGGATTTTTCGTGATAGTTTTGTGAATATTATTGAGCTGCTGGATGATTTATTTCAACGTGCAGCAGATGCAGATGAATCAGAAGAACAAAATTTTATTCGTAAACATGCTTTAGCTTTGAAAGAACAAGGTATAGAAAATGCCTCCGCAAGATTATTTTCCAATCCATCAGGTGATTTTGGTTCTTTAGTAAATGACCAAATTGTTGATGGAAACTGGGAATCGGGAGACGAGTTAGCGAATACTTGGCAAAGTCGAAATTCCTTTAGTTTCGGCAGAAAAGACAAAGGTCAAGCACGTCCAGAAATTTTAAAACAATTACTAAATACCACTAGTCAAATTGTTCAAGAAATCGACTCAGTTGAATATGGTTTAACTGACATTCAAGAATATTATGCAAATACTGGGGGTTTAAAAAAAGCTGCTGAAAAAACAAGTGGTAAAAAGGTCAATGCGAGTTTTGTCGAAAGTTTCTCGAAAGATACAACACCACGAAAATTAGATGATTTGTTGCGAATGGAGTACCGCAGCAAATTGCTAAACCCTAAATGGGCAGAAGCAATGGCAAATCAAGGTTCAGGTGGTGCTTATGAAATTTCTCAACGCATGACAGCACTGATTGGTTGGGGTGGTACTGTTGATTTTTGCGATGATTGGGTTTACGAACAAGCAACAGATACTTATGCATTAGATACAGAAATGGCTGATAAATTACGTCAAGCAAATCCAGAGGCTTTTCGTAATATTATTGGTAGGATGTTGGAGGCACATGGACGTGGTTTCTGGAATGCGAAAGAGGATAAATTACAGAAACTGCGCGAGTTATATGAACTTACAGATGAACAATTAGAAGGAGTTACAGTTTAGATTCAATTACGACCACGATTTATCTTCTGGACTTACGCGATCGCACCTAATCTGAAAACCCATCGTGACTTACATAAAATCCCTAGTGGGATAATAAGGTAAAAGCACAACAGTTACTTTGAAAAATCCGAATTACAATCTCGCATGCCCATCGATATATGGCTAAGTAGCGATGGGCATGCGAACTTGCAGAATAACTAATGTAATACTCCATTAGAGTCACTTCGCGATACTCACTATTAAGTCACTTCGCGATACTCACTATTGAGTCACTTCGCGATCGCACAACAATTACTTTGAAAAATCCAAATTACAATCTCGCATGCCCATCGATACATGGCTAAATAGCGATGGGCATGCGAACTTGCAGAATAACTAATGCAATACTCCATTAGAGTCACTTCGCGATAGTCACTATTGAGTCACTTCGCGATACTCACTATTGAGTCACTTCGTGAACGCACAACAATTACTTTGAAAAATCCAAAATTACAATCTCGCCAATATCCCATCGATATATAACTAAATAGCGATGGGCCATAGCGCAACTTG